>JAHEJX010000074.1 GCA_024638645.1 Actinomycetes bacterium | reverse complement strand
CGACAAGTGGCGCTTTCGGCCACACGACGGGAAAGAGCCTGGCGTTCGGATATGTCGAACCGGGCCTCGACGAGCCCGGCACCGAGCTCGAAGTGCTGCTGCTGGGCGAGCGCCGCAAGGCCGTTGTGCTCGGTGAAGCGGTGTATGACCCCAAAAACGAAAAGATGCGGGCGTAGCCAAACGCTGCGTTTCCTGTCTCCTCCCCGGCTACGCCGGCTACTCCCCCAAACGAGCCTCCGGCTCGAGGGGGGAGAGACAGCAAACTGCACCCGCTCACTTCTCTCGCGAGGCGGAACGACCACATAGCCGCAGTTGCGAAGCAACCTGCACCGGCTCGCTTCAGCGAGCCGCCTTGTCTATCACGGCCAAGGCGGCTGCGGTGTCTTGCCACCCAACTATCGCCGTCTTCTTTTCTTCCAAGTCCTTGTAGATGGCGAAGAAGTGCTCCAGTTCGCGCAGGAGGTGTCCGGGGAGGTCGTCGAGCGAGGTGGCATCCTTCCACACCGGATCTCCAACCGGTACGCCGAGGATCTTGTGGTCGGCCTGGCCCTGATCATGCATGAGAAACACTCCGAGCGGCCGGATTCGAATCCGACAGCCCGGAAAGGTGGGCTCTGAAACAAGGGCCATGGCGTCGAGAGGATCGCCGTCCTCAGCCAAGGTGTCGGGAACAAAGCCGTAGTCTGCCGGGTAGCGGGTGGCCGTGAACAGCATGCGATCCAGGTAGATCTCACCCGTTTCGTGATCCATCTCGTACTTGTTGCGGCTGCCTCGCTGGATTTCGACGACCATGGTTATCTCCATAGCCGAGAAATCTAGCCAGACCGCTCAGAGCTCTATCGGTGTACCCGACCTCGATCACTTGCTTGGGGCGGGAGCCTGAAGTGCGCCGCAGCGGAAGAGCTCCCACTCCCCCAATACGCGCTTTGCTCGCGAGGGAGAGAGACAATCAGCCTCCGCCTTTCCCCTCCGGCGGAGCCGGCCGCAGTTGCGCAGCAACAGCAACCGGATCGCTTAGCGAGCCGCGACTCCATACACCACCATGCCCTCGGGGAGATATTGGCCGACGTCGACCTGGAAGCCGTCCTCGAGGCGAATAGCAAGGGCATCGCCGTCGAGGGAGAGCAGCCAATCGCTGTCTACAGACCATGTGATGCTTGGGCCGAAGTAGCTCGACAAGCTGCGACCTGTCATGAGGGTCTTGTAGCTGCCGTCGACCACGTCGACGATCAGGATCGCCTGGTCTGCGCCACCTTGCCGGCCGACGCCGACGGCGAGCCACCTGCCATTGGGAGAGGCAACGGCGCCAGTCTGGTAGGAGAAGCCGGGGATCTCGACCCGCAGATCCGCCGGACTCGGACCCTTTATCGAGGACACGACGATTGCACATTCAACGCCGGCTTGGTCGCATTCCATCCAGATGATGCGATTCACAGACAAGTCGAGACCGAATCCTGCCCACAGCGGCTGTAGCGTGCCGTCCGGCTCGACGAGCATCATCTTGAAGGTCGCAGGGTCCTCGACGAAGCCATCGCCCGCGTCCAGCCAATCGAAGCTGTTGAGCAGCAACCCGGTCGTGGACGCGGTCACAGGGAAGGCATCAGGAGGTGCCTCCGTATACGTCCTGACCTGCCTGGTCTCGACTGAAATCGACCGCACAACCGATCGTGCGTTCTGTGGGTCGAGGAATCCTTCCCCGGGTACAACGGTCCAGATTCTCTGCGCGAAACGGTCATCACCCGATGCCAAGAAGTAGCTGAAACCGGCGACGCCCGCCGAGGTGTCTGGCTCATTCTGCAGTGCTACCGGGAGCCGGGAAATCGAGTCCGGGAACCACCACACCTCACCGTTGGCCGAAGTCATCCAGCCGTTCCACAGAGGGGCGACATTGCTGATCGCATCAACCTGCAGGAACGTGTCTGACCGTTCGTAGAAACGTCCTTGGCCGTCTGGGAAGTCGCCAATGAACGCTGACTGCACAAACGGCTCGAGGGCGAAGATCTCGAACGGTACGTTGTCCGGGAGATCCACCGTGCCGCCGGCAGCGACCGGTAGCGGCAGTGGCTCGCCCGGCGGCAGGTTCAGAGTGATGATCCGGCGCGTCGGCCCTGTGAACTCCCCTCCGTAGGCGTAGAGGGTTGTGCCGTCCCAAATGAGATCTGGGTCACTACCTGTAACGGGAGTTGACGCGCCTCTCTGCCACGAGTCGGACGCAGGGTCGTAGGCCCACAGCTCAGGGGTAGGTTCCGTACTGAGAAGATCGCCGGCCCAGACAAGTAGCCGGTCCCCCGCCCAGACCGAAGAGTGAATACCGAATCCCTCGATCCGTATCTCCTCAGCGAATGGAGGTGGCGCGAGCGACCGCCACACTGCCGTGGCCGGGTTCAAGGCCATGGCCAGTATCGGCGGGGTATCTGCCAATTCACCTTCACGCGCCAGGCGTTCGAAGTTGGCCCCGATAAGGAGCAACTCTTCGCCAGTCCACACGCCGGTCGTGTTGGAGAGCTCAAACTCGAACTCCTGCGGCAGAAAGCGGCGCCACGAATCAGTGACAGGGTTGTAAGCCGCGATGTCGAAGGCCCATACTCGTTCGGCCGCAGGGAAGTAGCCCCGTAGAGTCACATCCCACACGATCATCTCTTCCCCGGTCCAAACGGCACGAGGGTCGATCCAGGCTTCGGAACCTTCCGGCGTGGCAATGCTGCGCCACGAGTTTGCCTCAGGGAGGTAGGCCACTCCGGAGGGGCCAGGGCCACCGAAGAGAATGGCCTCTCGCCCGGTCCAAACAGCCGCAGGGTTGGACGGAACGGGGTTGAGTGGCAGTTCGCGCCAGCTGCGGGCTGCCGGGTCGTACGCAGCGCCATCGGGTCCGCCACCGCCGATCACCAACATCTCAGCACCGGTCCACAGAGCGCTCGCGTCAGAACGAGCAGACAATGGCGCGGGAGGTAGCGACACCCAAAGCCCTGTGCCTGGGTCATAGCTTCCACCCGCGTTGGTGGTTGGCCAACCTCGATCGGGGCGCAATCCTGCTGCCGCAACCTCGCCGCCCCACACAATCAGCTGCTCTCCCGTCCACACGACAGCTGCCCCAAGGCGTCCATCGAACTCGGTCGCCGGAAGAACCGTCCAGCCTCTGAAGCTATAGCCATCCAGGTACGTCGGCTCGCCTGGCAGGCTCGCCAGAGTCGTCGCTGTAGCGGCCAGCGTCGACGGCGGTGGGCTGGCGACAGCAGGATCGTCATTGTGCTCAACGAGGCTGGTGGGTGCGGCGTTGTCAGGTTCCGAGAGCGGCAGCGGGTCGACGTTTGCGTCTTGCTCGCCGGGAGGAGCAAGCCAGGACAGCAATCCGCCCATCAGGAAAAGCCCAGCCACGACGGCGGCCGCCACGAGCATTCCACGGCGGGGAGGAGCCGGCGCCGGCATGGTTTCCTCGATTGGAGCTCCGATGGCGTGACGATCGAGCGAGTGGCGCAGAGAAACGTACAGCTCTTCACCGAAACTCTCCGGCGGATCGACCGGACCATCGAGCGTGCGCATAACCGCAAAGGGATCGAACTCAGACATCAGTCTTCTCCACCTGACGGAAAGACTTGCGCAGGGCTCTTGTGCCTCTCGCCAACAACGACTCGGTGGCGCGGACACTCTTTCCGAGAACGTCCGCAACGTCCTTGACGGCGAGGTCGTCGACGTGGCGAAGCACGAGGGCCGCTCGCTGCATCGCGGGTACGGCCGAGAGCGCCCAGTGGACTCGGACCTCATCGGCGGCCGTTGTTCTGTGGGCTGCGGCATGGCCGCTCATGGCGGCGTATTGCCGGCGGCGACGGACCTGGGCGTCCTGGCGGCGGTACTCGTCGACGAGCTTGTGGCGAGCGATACCCACCACGTATGCCACCTCGTCATTCACATTGGCCGGAAAGGGCCATTGCTTCACAGCTGCCACAAAGACCTCTTGTGTCACGTCCTCTGCCCGAGATAGGTCTGACAGCCGCGTGCGCAGATACCCGTATACGGCCGGAAGGGCGCGGTCGTAGAACGTTCGGAACGGATCGCCGAATCGATCTGTCACTGGGCGTCCCTGGATCGCGGCCAGTCAAACCCTATCCATAGGAACTGTCGTACCGGACACCGCGGTTTCCGTCGCGGCGGGATTGCTATGAGAGCTCGAAGCTAGGTGGGCGCTTGTCTTGTTGGTCGGTCCGTAGGGGGATCAACGTTATTGCCAGCCCTCATTGGCGACGGCGAGCTGGCGCACTTCGCCGCGTCCGTCGATTGCCTTGGCCAGAGTGGCTTCAACCTCGCCGATGTCCGCGCGGTGCGCCACAGCCAGGACTGTCGGTCCGGCCCCGCTCCACGAGGCGTGCAGGGCGCCGCCCTTGAGCGCGGCTTCGATGAGTTCAGCTGTGATTGGAGACAGCGCGGCTCGTGGCGCCTCATGGAGCTCGTCACCGCGAGCTCTCGCCAGCAGTTGCGCATCTCCTGTCTCGAGGCCGCGCAACAGGAATCCGAATCGAGCCAGGCTGCGCACTACGGCCGGGCGACCGACGTGCTCCCGAAGCGCAGCCCTGGCTTCTGAGGTCCGTAGAGGCGAAGCGGGCACCGCAGCAACGAAGGTCAAATCCTCGTGAAGAGGCAAAGGTGTGTAATTCAGACCGTCGACCAACACGAGCCCTCCATACACAGCGGCTGCGGCATTGTCGGCATGACCCTCGAGGCCCGTCACGATGGCGAACAGCTCCTCGTCACTTGGTTCGACGCCACCGGCCCGGAAGGCCGCCGCGGCGATGGCGGTTGCAACGGCGGAGCTGGACCCGAGTCCCCTGCTGCGTGGCACGTCGTTCTCTATCTCGATCGAAAACGGCCCGGTGCCACCGGCTTGGGCCGCTCGCTTGACGAATTCACCATCACGCGGACGCCACAGCTCGTCATCCTGGCGCACCATCCACTCGGGCGCCTTGGTGACCGTTGCTCGGCAGCGGATCTCCCAAGCGATGGCCAGTACGTCGAAACCGGGGCCAAGGTTGGCCGACGAACCGGGCGCAGTTGCCGAGCCAGAGCTCATAGCCCCGGCTCGAGCTCGATGAAGATCCGTGTCGCTTCGGGGACCGCCTCCATGATGGCCATCTCGATCTTGTCGATAACGTCCTCGACTTGGTCGGTGGTGAGACCGTCGTCGAGGTGTACGTCCATGTTCACGAGGACCTCTTTCGGGGAGAGCTGCATAGTCAGCAGCCGGCCAATCGACGAGATCTCTTTGACGGACAGCGTGGCGGCCCGGATTGCGGACCGATCCTCCCGCGAGGCCGATTCGCCAACCAGCAGCTGCTTCATCTCGTACGCGAGGAACCACGCAACACCGGCGAGGAGGAAAGAGATCAACAGCGAGGCGATTCCGTCCCACTGCGCCCAGCCCGTGTAGCGCGTCAGGAGCAAGCCTGCCGCAGCGATGATCACGCCTAGGAGCGCCGCTGAGTCCTCGAATACGACGACGAGGAGCGCCGGGTCCTTGCCTTCACGGAACGTAGCGCTCACCGATCGTCCGGAGCGGACTCGATTGAACACCCGCAGTGCCGGCCCAAATGCGATGAAGTACTCGAAGATCCCGGCAAACGCCAGGACGATGAGCGAGAAGACTAGGCCCGCCTCATCTTCATGAGGATGACGGATCTGCTCCAGCCCTTCGATGAACGCAATCACGGCGCCACCGACGAATAGGAACACCGCCACCATGAAACTCCAGAAATAGAGCTCCTTGCCGCGACCGAACGGGTGGCGCGCATCGGCCGCATACCGGGAAACGGCTGTGCCTCGCAGCAGAAAGACCTGATTCCCTGTGTCGGCAACCGAGTGAAACGCCTCCGAAAGCATCGCGGAGCTCCCCGAAACGGCAGCCGCGATGAATTTCACGATGGCGATGATGCCGTTCGCGATCAGGGCGAGGAGCACCAGTGTCTTCGACGATGTGGCCATGCCGAGGGAGGGTAGCCTCGGGCTTGATGGCTCCAGTTATACGCACAGACAACCTGACGAAGTACTACGGCAAAGTCCTTGGTGTAGAAGAGCTGAACCTCGAAGTTGAGCCGGGCCAGATCTTCGGCTTTCTCGGCCCGAACGGCGCCGGAAAGTCGACAACGATCCGTGTGCTGCTCGATTTCATCCGGCCCACTTCAGGACGGGCTGCCGTCTTCGGCATCCAAACGACCGCCGACCCAATCGCCATTCACCGCCGAGTCGGTTACCTCCCCGGTGAGCTGGCGATGTACGACAAGATGACCGGCGCCGAACTGCTGACGTATTTCGGCGCGCTACGCGACGTGAGCGACCTCGGCGAGGCGCACCGAGTCGCCGCGATGCTGGACCTCGACCTGAGCCGCACAATCAGGAGCTACTCCAGCGGGAACCGGCAGAAGCTCGGACTGGCTCAAGCCTTCCTGCATCGGCCTGAGCTGCTCATCCTCGACGAGCCGACCAACGGGCTCGACCCCCTGATGCAGCAGACTTTCCACTCGCTCCTCGAGGAGACCCGGGCCGCCGGCCGGACCGTGTTCCTTTCCTCACACGTGCTGCCGGAAGTGGAACGTATTGCCGACAAGGTCGCAATCATCCGCGGCGGCCGGCTGGTGACCGTGGCCGCGGTGGCCGAGTTGAAACAGAAAGCAGTCCATCGCCTCGAGATCCGATTCGGAGCACCCGTCGACCCCAATGAGTTTGAACGATTGAGCGGCGTCCGCTCCGCAACCGCGACCAGCGAGAACACGGTGCTGAGCCTGGCGATAGAAGGCTCCGTCGACGCTGCTGTGAAGGCTGCGGCCCGTCACGAGGTTGTGAACGTGGTCTCTCACGAGGGCGATCTCGAGGAAGCCTTCCTGGCCTTCTACTCAGACCCCAGCGTCGATCTCGACGCAAAAGGGGGTGGCGATGCTCAGTAGCGTCTTCCGCAAGACCATGTGGGACCGCCGCAGCGGATTTGTATGGTGGTCGATAGGCATGCTGGCAATAACCGCAATCACCGTCGCGTTCTGGCCGACCCTCCAAAGCGATTCAGATGCGCTCATCGAACTGATGCAGAATCTCCCCGAAGGAATGCTCAACCTCTTCGGTGCAAGCGAGGCCGTCGATTTCTTGACCGGCCCCGGGTTTGTCAACAGCAGGATCTACGCCAGTGTCGGATCGTTCATAGCCATCTTCTTTGCCATTTCGATGGGAACGGCCGCAGTCGCCGGGGAAGAGGACAAACGAACGATGGACATGCTGTTGGCGAATCCGATTCCGCGGGATCGGGTGATCCTCGAGACTTTTGCCGCCCAGGCCGTGCTGACGACGGTCCTGGCGGCGCTGGTATGGGTGACCCTCATCCTCTTCAATCCCGTGCTGGATGTCGGCCTATCTACGGCCGGGGTCACTGCGGCCTCGGCTGGGATGGTCCTGCTGGCACTGTCGTTCGGCTCGGTTGCGCTGATGATCGGCTCAGTCACCGGCAAACGATCTCTGGCGGTCGGCGTTTCGGCCGGCGCCGCGCTTGCCACGTTCTTCATCAACGGCCTCGCTCCGCTCATAGATTCCATTGCGTGGACTCAGCGCTTGACACCGTTCTACTGGTTGCTCGACCACAACCCGCTCGTCAACGGTTTCCAGTGGCAGCTGCTCGTGCTCTTGGCCGTTATCGCTGCCTTTGTGGGCGTCTCGGTATGGGGATTCCGGCGTAGAGACGTGACGGTCTAGGTATGGCAGGAAGACACATCGTGGCCATGGGCGGTGGCGGGTTCTCGATGGACGATCCGCTGCTCGACCGCTTCGTCCTCGACCTCGTCGATTCGCCATCGCCCAAGGTCTGCTTCATCCCCACCGCATCGGGCGACTCACCGGGTTACATCGACAAGTTCACTACTGCGTTCACCGCTTACGGCGCACAGCCGAGCGTGCTCAGCCTCTTCTACCGGGAAGTCGACAACATCATCGAGTTCCTCGGCGGCCAGGACATCATCTATGTCGGCGGCGGGAACACTGTGAACATGCTGAAGATCTGGGACATCCACGGTGTCGACTCGGCGTTGCGCATGGCCTGGGCAACCGGTGTAGTGCTCGCCGGGCTGAGCGCCGGCGCGAACTGCTGGTTCGAGGCCTTCACCACCGACTCGTTCCGGGTGGGCCGGGCCGATCCCGCTGAGGGCCTCGGCTTTCTGAAGGGGAGCTTCTCGCCGCACCATTCGTCTGAGCCGGCGCGGCGTCCGGAGTACGCCCGGTTGATCGCATCGGGAGAAATCCCTGCGGGATACGCCTGCGACGACTACGCCGCTATCCACTTCGCCGGTGCCGCGCATCAAGCCATCACCTCACGGCCCGAGGCGGCCGCCTATAGGGTGAGCCCTGGTGAAGCAGACAGCTTCGACGAGGTTCGGCTGGCCGCTGCGTATCTCGGCTGATGCCGCTGCAGAATCGGGTTGACCCATTTGGGCGGATACTCGCTACTGCGGCGCGCGGAACACTGACCGGCAACCGCGGCATCATCCACAACGAATCTCGCCAGATCGTGCGCAGCCATGCGACCAAGGCGTGGATCACCTGTTTGCTCGACTGGAAGGGCGCCCGCCGGGCGGTGATGACAGGCCGCAAGTGGACCGAACTGTTCTTCCTCGACGAGGCAACGGCGCTGGCAGCGGGACATCGGCCGTGCGGATACTGCCGCCGAGCCGACTACGAGCGGTTTGTGGACGCCTGGTCGCGGGGCAATCCCGAACTGGCTCCGTCGACCGGGCGACGCGCACCCGTCATCGACGCGGTACTTCACGAAGAGCGGCGCAACGAGCAGGGCCGGAAACACACCTATCCGGCCCTTGCGGCGGAACTTCCGGTCGGCACCATGTATGCAGACGATTCTGGTCAGCGCTGGCTGGCCATCGAGAAAAGCTTGGCCAGGCCGTGGTCGTTCGAAGGTTACGGACCTCCGGCGGCACGGCCACTGGATCGTGTGGCAGTTCTAACACCACGATCGACCGTACGAGCGATCGCTGCCGGCTACACGCTCAGCCGAGTAGATCTGTGACCACGTCGCGGTAGAACTGGGTCGTCAGGGCGATCGACTCGACGTCGATGCGTTCGTCGTTCCCGTGGAAGCGGGCGCCGAAGTCGGCTGCGCTCAAGTTCGGGCTGAGCAGCCCCGCACCGTACGAGACGGCGCCGAGCTCGCGGTGCACACGAGCATCGGTGAAGCCGACAGTGACTCCGGCGTGCAATCGTGCATCGGGAAATGCCGCCGACACGGCTCGCTGCGCCGAATCCCACAACGGGGTTCCGATCGGGCTCAGCGAAGCGACGTCGTTCATCAACGGCTCAACTTCGATGTCTGCAGCTAGCTCGCCGAGGGCTTCCTCGAGGTGGGCTCGCACCTCGTCAGACCCGTCACCGCGCACAGTGCGGATGTCGACGTCGATGACGACCTTGTCCGGAATCACATTGGTCTTCGTCTGACTGGTGAAGACGTTCGTCGAGAACGTCGTATGCGTGCAGGCGTGGATGGATCCGGCCTGACCCGCCGGCAACTCGGCGAGTAGCTCGTCGATCGACCCGGGATCTAATAGCTGCGCCTTTTGCTCGTCGGTGAGGCGCATCTCGGAGACTTCGCTTTCCCAGTGATCGTGGAAGACAGGCGCCGGCGCATACTCGGCGAGTCGCCCCACAACGGCGGCCGCCTTGACGATGGCGTTGTCTGCCTTGAATGGCTTCGAGCCGTGGCCCGGCGTTCCCCGGATGGTGAGCCGCCGCCACGCCACCCCCTTTTCGCCGACTCGGATGCCAACTGTGGGATTGCTGGAACTGCCGCCGTGGAGCCCGCCGTTCTCGGTCAAAACGTAGTCCGTGGTGATCAGCTCCGGATAGTTATCGGCCATCCACCTGGCGCCGTAATTGCTGCCGCTCTCCTCGTCGGCGACGGCCAGGAAGAGCAGGTCACCAGCCGGCCGAAACCCCGACTCGGCGATGTCGCGCATCACCACTGCCATCGAAGAAGTGAGGTTGAGCATGTCGACTGCTCCCCTCCCCCACACCTCGCCGTCGATTAGCTCAGCGCCAAACGGGTCATGCGTCCAGCCTTCAGGATTGACCGGCACAACGTCGGTGTGGCCGTTGAAACACAGACTCGGTGCGGCTGGATCTCGCCCTGGGATTCGGGCCAGCAAGTTCATGCGGCCCGGTGCAGACTCGAAGGTCTGCACTTCGATATCCGTGTCGTCGAGGAATCCGGCCAGGAGCTGCGCGTTGCGATATTCCTCACCCGACTCCGGCGTGCCCTCGTTGACGCATTCGTTGCGGATCATCGCCCGCAGCAGCTCGACGGTCTGCCCCGTGAGACGATTTCTCACAGCTACTTGACCAGTTCGATCGCGTCGTGCTGCACGGTGCCGCCGATACGGGCGCTGTCGGCCGTCCAGCTCAGTTGGATCCTCGAGGGATTGCCTATCTCGGCGCCTTGATCGATGGTGAGCCGACCTGTTTCCTCACCGGCGTGGACCATGGCCCTGGCAAGCGCAACGGCGGCGCTACCAGTGGCGGGGTCTTCGGCCACACCACCAGCGGGGGCAAAAAAGCGGCTGTGTGCCCGCCGCTCATCCCGAGCAAAGCAGAGAGTCCCGAAGTGCTCCTCGAGGACGTCCATGTCAGGCGTGAGTCCCGTGATTGCGGCCGAATCCGGGTACTGGGCTACGAGGTAGTGCTTCGGCATGTGCACCATCCAGGCTCGTTCCGGCTCGGGCAACCCGGCTCGCGTCAGCACTGAGGTATCCGGGTGGTCGTCGACCTTTTGGTTCAGCGCGGTTTCGATGAACACGATGTCGCCATCAACCGTGACGTCCACAAAGCCGACCGGGCACTCCAGCTTGGACTGTGGCTTGGGCCCGAGGAAGTTCATCACCCAGGCGGTCCCCACCATCGGGTGCCCGGCGAACTCCATCTCCACCTGTGGCGTGAAGATGCGCACCATCGGGATGTCCCCGCTCCAGTCCACAAATGTCGTCTCCGAGAAGCCGAGGTCGGCGGCGATGGCCTGCATGTCGACGTCGGTTAGCCCAACGACGTCGTTCACAACCCCAAGGTGATTTCCCCCAACGTCGTCCCGAGTAAACACACGAAGCACATGAGCGGGCCGAACCATGCGCGCAGACTACAGCTCGAGGATCGGCGTTAGCGTGGCGCCGTGACAGCCGTAACCGCTCAATCAGTAGTCGACATCCTCGGGCTCAACGACCTTCTTGCCCAGCTGATTCTGGCAGTGGGCGCCGCCATGATCCTCGGCAACGGCTTCGCCATCTACCAAGACAGCCGGGGCAAGGCCCCCAAGGATGCTGAAGGCACGTTCAATGCAGTTAGAGCGTGGTGGCTATTCGGCGTCGGCTTGCTGATTGCAGTCTGGGGCATCGCCAGCCTCCTCAGCTAGTCGAGGTCGGGCTAGAAGTCGTGGTGGATGCGGCTGGCCGTCGGGCCCGACTGCCCCTGGTACTTCGAGCCGGCCTCGCTCGATCCATAGGGATGCTCGGCCGGAGTGGTTAGCTCGTAGAAGCTGACCTGGCCGATCTTCATCCCGGGATAAATGGCGATCGGCAGGTTGGCTACGTTCGAAAGTTCGAGCGTCACCTGACCCTTGAACCCGGGATCGATGAAACCGGCCGTCGAGTGGATCAGTAGGCCAAGCCGTCCCAAGCTGGACTTGCCCTCGAGGCGGGCCACGATGTCGTCGGCCAGGCCCACTACCTCCAGCGTCGCTCCAAGAACGAACTCGCCCGGATGGAGGATGAACGGCTCATCTTCCGTCGCATCGATGAGAGTGGTGAGATCCTCTTGCGGCGCCTTCGGATCGATCAGCGGATGGCGGTGATTCTCGAACACCCGAAACGAGTAGTCACAGCGCAGGTCCACGCTCGACGGCTGCACCATGTCCACGTCGAACGGATCGATGACAACTCGCCCTGTCGCAATGGCCTCTTTGATGGTTCGGTCACTGAAAATCACGGCGCCAGGAAAGGCGAAAAGTGAGCGTCCGGCAAGTCGGGGAAAATGGAGCTTGAGGCCTAGTAGTCGGTAGTCGGTAGTCGGACTACTGACTACCTGTCTTGTACCGGTCGACCTCAAGAACCCCGGCCCTGAGTCCGTAAACACCCTTATGTCTAATCAACAAAAGGCCAATGCACTCATCGAGCGGGGTAACGAGCTGCATAACTCCGGTGACAAGCTCTCCGCTGCTCCCTACTACCGGGAGGCCGCCGAACTCTTCGAGCCATATTCCTCCTTCATGCTGGTGGCTGCCGACACGTACCTGGAGAGCGGCAAATACCGCGATGCAGCTGCCGCCTACCAGCATGTACTGGACGCCCACCCCGACCATGACCAGGCCAGTGCCGGCCTCAAGAAGGCCAACAAGATGGCCGCCAAGGAGACCAAGAAGAACGCCGATCTGTCTGATCTCACCCCCGTCGGTGCGTCGGACGAAAGTGGCGGCTTCATGAAGAAGCTGTTCGGACGAGGCTGATCTCTGGTCGGTATCCGGTAGCCGGCAGCGCCATACCAGACTCGAGATACGAGATACCAAAAGGCTCGGCCAACAGGCCGAGCCTTTCCCATTGAGCGGGTGAGGGGAATCGAACCCCCGTATTCAGCTTGGGAAGCTGATGTTCTGCCATTGAACTACACCCGCGTTCCAGCCGATTGTACCCGGGCACCGACACTGGTTCTCCTCGCTCAGCAGTCTCGCTTGGAGCCGGGAACCAGCTTCAGCTCCGGCTGCGGGCTCGGCGCCTTGCTCGCCAGCGTATGCAACCTCTCCCCAAGCGGATCGGGTAGAGCAGGTCCCTGCGGCCTCTCGTCCGGAGTGCCATCGGCGGGCTGATGCGCGTCGTAGTACGCCAGTTCAGCGGCCATGCCCATGAGTCCCGTGCCAATCTCTGCCGGCGGGAGGGGCCAGTTCGTCGGTTCGGTACCCGCCATCAGCCAGCGCGCCAGATTCCGCTGCGCCTGATTGTTCCAGTCGTACGTTGCGGACTCATCGCGCCCGAGGTCGTTGCTATAAGGCTCGGCGCCTTGTGCCGGATCGCCGACGTATGCGCTATGGAGACCCAGCAGCATTCGCTCGAGCACGGCAAGCGTCGTGCGGAGCCGCACCCAGCGGTGGTTGCTCCAGCCGATCTTTCGTGGGCCGGACGAGTCTGAACCGTTGGTGGGGCAGTCGACGAGCTCGCCGTCAGCAGGCTCCTCCGTGTAATAGCGAGCTAGCCGGGCTCCGGCCAGCCGCCCCCGTTCGCTCAGCGCCTCCAACGTCTCCGCCGGCATGGAGAGATTCATCCCGCCCTCGGAGTCATCGTGCGACACGTGGGCGATTCGATCGCGGAATCCCGGCACCTGCAGATGGTTGTTGTCGGCCCAGTTCTGCATAGTGTCGAGAATCGAGCTTGCGAAACCGGCCATGCCACCAAGGCCGTTGCGAGGGAACCGGGTGCGCCAGGCCAGGATTCCTTCGTTGTTGTCACGCGGCATGTAAACGTGGCACGCCTCGTTGATCGGCGGCTCGGTCATCTTGCGATGGGCCGGGTGGAACTTGCGAAGATTGATCCCGAACGTCGGCCAGCGGGGCAGAAGCTGATCGAAGAAAGACACAGGGAAGTTGCTCGAGATTCCGCCGTCTGAGAACCAGGTGCGCTCTGGAACGAGGGTTGCGTTCGTGGCCGCTCGTGGATCAGTCTCATCGCCGGCTGGATCCGGCGTCTCGACACGGTACGAATAGTCGACGCCGTAGAGGGGAACGGCGCTGATCAAGCCCGGGAAACTGAGGCTCATCCTCGTCGCAAAGATCACAGGGAGGTTCCGAGCCTCGGGTAGCGGATACATGCCGAACTCATCTCTGATCCGGTCCCGACGTTCCGCTTCTTCATCATCAGCGGCGGGCGACGGGTGGGCACACATGAACGCGACCACGCCGTCCGGAAGGTATTGCTTCAATTCGGCCGGCCTGAAGTAATAAAGAGAACGGAAGTCGCGAGGCATCCGATATGGCCGACCTTCGGACAGGCAGGTTGTGAGCATTTCGAGATTGATTGCAGGGCTACAGGCAATCTCATCCCACTCATCTTGCGAAGGTGCGCTGTCACGCGGTCCGGCCCATAGGTCGCCGAACGTCAGCGGCGGCCCGTCGCCATCGAGCCCGGCGAGGCTGTTGATCTGACGCGAGAGCCAGTCACTCATCGGCATTGGCTGACCAGGGCGCAGTTCAGGTGAGCCGGTCGTGAGCCCGAAGTTGTTCTCAGGAAGGGTCTTCACCGCCTTGAGTGCGATCGACACGAACAAGCCGAGAACGCCACCCCCCACCACCAACAGCCACGCCACCGAAGCTGCCCAGTGCGGCCATGCGACATCGAAAAGTCTGTACATCCACCACATCAGGCCCGCCCAGGCAACGAGAGCAAGGACTCCACTCTCGATCCGCTTGCGTGCCAGCTGCAAAAGCGCCACAAGGAAGGCTGCGGTTCCAGCCAGCAGCACAACCCCGGCCAGCCAGAGTTCGCCCGGCGCCCATTCGAGCGCAACCAGCACGGTGAGTCCGGGGAGCAACGTCGCAAGGAGAACTAGGGCGCCGACGTTCGATAGTCCGACACGCAGTAGCTGCCAAAGCACCATTACCCACTTGGTCACCTTGCCGTCCCAGCCCTTCGGCTTGGCGATGAAGGCGAGCAACAGGTCGTAGATCCCTGCTGTGCTCTTGTTGGGTTGAAAGAGGTCGGTCAGGTTCTTGCCTTCCGACAGCCACTGCTGCATTGCCGCCAGCCCTGCAAAGCCCTGCCCTGGACGGCGTGTGCCCGTGCTCTCCTCAGCGAGCCTGCCGTACTCAGCGGCTGCGGACGCGGCGGCTGCAATCGCACCGGCCGACGTGCCGCCGACGCTCCGGAACCGAAACTTGGTGGCAAGCTCACACACTGCGAGCGGATACACGACACCGCTCGTTATGCCGCCCTTCATTACTACATCGCAATTGCGTTGCGGATTGAGATACGCGTCCGGTTGCGACAGGCGCGCACGGTCATCGTTGACGGTTGTTGCGGCCACGGCTCTTCCCCTTTATCGAGCTATCCCAAAGCTACCGAGCCGGGGCCGGAGGCGCTCCGTTAGATCTCGGCGCCTTCGACAAGCCAAGCCCGCAGTGCGCTTTCGCTCGGTTGCTCGAGGACGCCATCGCGGATGAAGTACGCCCTGGAGACGTAGTTGATGGCGGCGGGGTCGTGGGATGCCATGACAACGGCGGTGCCCTGTGACGCAATGCGAGCCAGCAATGCCAAAACCGATGCTCCGGTTGCGGTATCGAGTTCGCCGGTTGGCTCGTCAGCGAACAGATAGCGAGGCTCGTGAGCGAGGGCGCGGGCGATCGCCGCACGCTGCTGCTCCCCGCCGGACAGCTCATCAGGTCGGTGGCGAGAACGGTCGGTCATGTCGACGGCGCGCAGCGCAGCGGCCACCGCATCACGCGCTGCGGAGCCGCCGATGCCGAGCAGTCGGAGCGCCACGTCGACGTTCTCCGCCGCAGATAGCAAGGGCAGGAGACTTGAAGTCTGGAACACGAAGCCGAGCTGATGTCGGCGCACGTCGGCAGCATCCGACTCGGATAACCCACTGACCTGCGCGCCGTCGATCGAGACGGTGCCCGAGTCGAGGTCCATCAGCAATCCCGCTATCTGCAACAACGACGTCTTTCCCGAGCCGGACGGGCCAAAGAAGCCGACAAAATCGCCAGGCTCGACCGTCAACGAGACGTTTTCGGCGCCGACGGCACCCCCCGGGTAGTGCTTGGTGACACCGGAAAGCTCGAGGCTCACTGTTCCTCCCGCCGCTTGATCAATATGCCGTCCTCCCTGAGCTTCGCCGTCGCCTCCCGTTCCAGACCGGCGGCCAACAACAGGTCCCGGGGCAGAGTGACTGCACCCGCCGCATCGAACGTCACCGGGTAGTGCTCGCCGTGGCCTTCAGCCACCATGCGGCCGTCGGCAAGGCGCACAACACGATCGGTTCGCTTGGCAAGAGCGACGTCGTGCGTCACGACGAGAACCGATAAACCGGCCTCGTTGAGGCCGCGCAGCAGCTCATAGATCTCGAGTGAGGTCTCCGTATCGAGCTCTCCCGTCGGCTCGTCGGCAAGCAGCAGATCGGGATTGCCTGCCAGCGCAACACACATGGCGAGCCGCTGCTGCTGACCACCGGACATCGTGGCGATGCGGGAGTATGTCTGGTTCTCCAGCCCAGTCGCCTCGAGCAGGTCGCGGGCTCGCTTCTTGCGCTCTTTGCCGGCGACACCGGCCAGCAGCATGGGCAGTTCGACATTCTGAACCACGTTCAAATAGGGCAGCAGGTTGCGGCTGTAGTCCTGCCAGAGAAACCCGACACGGCGCCGGTAGTGCTTGGTCAGGTCTTTCGCCGAAATGTCAGTGAGACTCATACCGGCGACATCCACCCTGCCGGCAGACGGCAGATCGAGCCCGGCGAGGATTCGCAGCAGTGTGGACTTGCCAGCACCGGACTTGCCGACAACGGAGATGAACTCACCGCGCTTCATCGTGAAATCGAGACCATGGAGCGCAACCACTTCCAGAGTGCCCTGCTTGTGAATCTTGATGACGCTGCGGCAATCGACGATCGCTTCGCTCATCGCTCCACCTCCCGCAGCACTTCGGACATGCGGGTGGCTGAAACCCTGCGGGTGGCCCAGATGACGGAGGCTATGAGGAGCAGCCCGACGACCATCAGGTAGCCGAGGAGTATCGGCCAATCGATGGCGAGCCTCACCGAAGGGCGTATTTCAGCTGCCGTTTCGCCCAGTTGGAGGAAGGGCAGCATCCCTCGCATGAGGGCAATGCCTCCGATCGTGCCGATCACCGCACCGAGACCGACTACCGCCACCTGTTCGATGGCGAACGTGGCGGCGACTCCGGCGCGACCAAAGCCAAGCGCACGCAATACTCCCATCTCTCGAGTGCGCCGAGACACGGCAAGCAGAACGTAAGACGTAACGCCGGCGAGGGCGAGTACAACGCTGACGGCGGCGCCAACGAACAGGATTGCCACCAGGCCTACCTGCACCGGCCGAGATGAGACATCGGCCTCGCTGGCCCGAATCGAAAACACCTGGTCCACCGGGTCGGTTTCCGGTAACTGGGCGTTGATGAGCCGCACGGTGGCATCGATATCGTCGGTTTTGATCCATAGCTCCCCAGGCCGCTCAATCCGAGAGAGTGACGAGTTGAAACTCCAAGATGCAAGGCCGTTGACGTGCGCCGAAAGTGCATCGAGATCGGTGACCATCTTCCCCGTCGTGCGTGTGTCGATCATGGAAGGAATCTGGTCGATCAGGCCGACCATCTCACCTTCCATGATCAAGTCGGCAACCGTGAACGTCGCAGAATCGCCAACGTTGATGCCCGCTTGGGACGCCAGCTCAACGTCGAGAAGCACTTTGATCGGGTCCGGGTTTCTGCGCAGTTGTGGCACCGCCGGATTGACCCGAGTGCGGGCGCCGGGCAAGGTCCACCGCTGCGCCAGGCCGTCTGCGTAGAGCGGCGATTGCGCACGTTCGCTCGAGGTAGGGATGCTCTCGCCTTCTGGTACCGCTGCGTAGTAGGCGCGAACGGCCTCGTCGGCGTCGGCATCGAGGAAGCGGCCGAAGCCGTTGAGAGTCGTCAGTTCGTCAAATGCCGCATCGAGCGACACCGTTCCCGAATCCGTCACGGCGGTGAAGTTGCGAACGAGTAGCGACTCCCCGCCGATCACGTTGCCACCGGTGGGTGTGCTGCGCTCAACCCATACGGAGTGGATCGAGAGCGGCGGAGCAGGGTCACTTGGGTAGTTCGTGTTGAGGCCGGTCGTGAGATCGACGGTGACCGTGCGCCACGCATCGTCGACGAGGTCCCGGTCGGCCTGCATAGTCCACACCTGCCCGCGAGAGTCGAATACGCGCATCAGCAGGCGCAGATCCACACTGGGCTGCCG
>JAHEJX010000073.1 GCA_024638645.1 Actinomycetes bacterium | reverse complement strand
GTGGGACGGTGCTGATTCCGAGCCCACGGCAATCAGGCAGGGGCAAGCCGGCGTGCGTCCTGGTGTTCCGTTCGATGGATACATAGGCGATATTGCTGTCAGTCCGTCAGGTCGCGCTGTCGCGGTGGTCGTCGGGAATGACACGGTGCACCTAGACGACCTGCAGAGTCGCAGTCGACTTGAGCTCAACTCGCGCACCCACTGCGTCGCCATCACCCCAGACGGCAGGAGCCTCGTGACCTGCCCGACTGACCGGCGCGTCCTCGAACTGTGGAGCATGGAAACCGGCGAGTTCGAAGGTTGCGTTGGCGAAGGTACAGGTGAAGTTCTGGCCATCGCCATCACGCCAGACGGCCGGCACGCCCTCACGGCGACATTCGACGGTCTGATGAAGCAGTGGTCGCTGGCCGAGCCAGTTGAGGGTTGGCCAGAAGCCGTTATGCCCATTGCGGGAACGGCCCGACCGGACCTCACCGACGTCGTCACAGGGTCCGAAAACGGTGAGATCGAGTTGTGGGATGCGGTCGCGTGTAGCCGGAGGGCGGTAATCCATGGCCACGAGGGGCCGATCTACTCTGTGGCTGTCACGGTGGACGGCACGATGTTGAGCACCGGCTCGGCAGACCAGACCGCACGAATCTGGGACCTGCCATCGGGGACCGAGCTCAATCGTATGGACCACAACACCACGGTGGTCGACTGCTCTTGGACAGCTGCCGGCGACCGCTTCATCTCGGGTGCAGTCGACGGCGTCGTGCGAGTGTGGCGAATGCCGACCTGTTCGCTCGAAGGTGTCTACGACGTTGGAGCCCACAACCTGACTCAGGCGCTGCTTTCGCCCGACGGCGCGTGGGTTGTGGCAGTTGCTGCCGGCGTTGGTTCCGGCAATTCTGCGACTGCCGTGTGGCGGCACACGGCCAACGCCGCTGCCGCTCAGCCTGAGGGGATCGAGCAGGCCGTTGCCGTGTTCTCCTATGGCGGTCCGCACTGCCTCTTCGCTCCGAGCGGTCGTCACATGGCCATGGGATCGGCAGACGGGATCATTCGAGTGTGGCGTACGGACGACTGGGTCGAGATCGCATCTTGGAAGGCCCACGACGGCGCGATCACATCGATCGCGTTCACGCCGGACGCAAGCAGGATTGTGTCAGGTTCGGGTTATGACGAGGCACTCGTCCGCACATGGGATCTGGACGGCCGCCCGGTCGCCGAGTTTGCCGGACATGCTCAGAGCACGCCCAGTCGGGCCGGGAGTGCTCAGCTGGTCGTTCGCGGCGTGCGGGATCTCGCGGTGACTCCAGATGGGCGCCAAGTCGTCTCCTGCTCGGCGGACAGGACAGTCCGCATCTGGGAGACCGATTCCGGCCGACAGGTTGGTGTCTTCTCAGGAGACTCGGGCGCCGGCTGGTGCGGACTCGCGGACCACGGTCGCGTGATAGTCGCAGGCGAGACTCGGGGGGCTCTGCACTTCCTAGCCATGCCAGGAGTGCCGAACCAGCCGTGAGCCAATTCATTTTTCACAAGCCGTTCGGCTCTGGCGTTACCTGATTGCGACGACGGACAATGGACAGAGTCTGAGAGGAGTCGCCGTGGCGATCTTTGGTAAGAGAAAGCAGAAGGTGCTGGACCGTGCCGTCAAAGACCAGCAGGAAGCCATCGAACAGATGGGCGCCGCACTCGAAGAGGGCCGAGCAGCCGTAGATGTAGTGCGCAACGACATCAAGGCTCGGATTGCGATGGTGCAACATCTCGATGCCGAGGGTGCACCCTCCGATGTCGCGTCACTCGAGAGATACGCAGCGAAGGTCGAGGAGGTTGGGCTCAACTTTCCTGAGCCGGTCTTGAACTCGCTCCGCTCGCAGCCGGCCGTTATCCCAACCCTCGGTTCAGGTTTCCTCCAAGAACATCAGCAGGAGCTCGAGGAAGGCGTGCGCTTTCTCGAAGACCTCCCTGAAATGTGGCGCGGGGAAGGGCCTGAGCCGATGCAGGCAGATCGTGCCCTCATCGCGGCGGCCAAAGACTCGCTCCCGGCTCCAGCTCCATCCGGGGTGCAGTCGAGTCCGTCCGGCGTCGCTGTGGAGGACGAGATCCACAATTGGCCGACGCTAGGGGAGTAGTCGGGAGGACCGCGCCCGCTTGTATTGGTGGTAGCCGCCCGCATCGGTGGGAATCGATGTAGGACTAGTGAAACAGTCGAGCCGTTCGCCTCTACTTTCGTATGGGTGTCACCCATAGTGTGTTCTCAACTGACGCGCTACGTCAGAAAGGGGCGTTACGGGGAGCAGGCTCAACGCCATGGTGCTCGTCGCTGGGGGCTGATCGGCAACGGTCGACGAAACAGATGTGGCGGCGCAGTAGTTCTCCTCGATCGATCGAGTGAGGCGAGGTATCCATGAAGGTTTTCCAGGGACGGAAGAAGAAGAAGATTGACGCGCCGTCGGCGTCGGGATCACGGACTGCAGTTGTCGATGCCATGCTGGCGATTCATGTGTCTGAACCGGGGGTCTTGCTGACCGATATGCCGTCAGGCGATCGGTTGATATCTATAGCCGGAGACGCGCTGCGCCGCCACGGCACAGTTCAGCTTGCTGCAGACGCGTACGTAAGAACGATGCACACCGGCGGCGGGAGGCCGATGGCTGAACAAGAGACATTGGCCAGGAAGGATGCTCCGGGCTTGATGTCCGATCTATTGAGTGAGAGAGGACTGCTGGCCGCGGAACACGAAACAGACGTGTGGAGCGAGGCGCTCAACCCCAAGGTTGGAGTCGTGTGGGTGGCAGCGGTTCGACGCTGAAAGCGGAGAAACCCGCAACAATCACGTAGAACTGCAGAAGGCCTAGGAGTAGGCGTCGAATTCCAACCGACGGGCGACGTCTCGAACTCCTCGACCGGAGTTGCATCGACCCGACTGGATTTCAGCACGTGACACCCGAGTGAAAGAGCCGCAGGGACCGATGGCTGGCGCCGTATTCCCTCTGCACGGCGGCCACCGGCACGCACTAGCCGCATGCGGAACGCACTATGTCCCGTATCCGCACCATGCCTTCAGCTATTGACGTCAGTCCATGTTGGGAGACCAAATCGACAGCCTCCTCGGCCAGTTTCACGGCTCGCTGCGGTTGATGCAGACCCTCGGCTAGCAGGACCGCCTGATTCCCAAGGCTGATAGCGAGCCCTCTCGGGTCCCCCAGCTCTCGGTGGAGCCTCTCCTCTTCCTCGTGCAGGACCATCGCCCCGTGATCGTCACCCTGGACCTGAAGAATCCACGCCTGACCGCCGAGCGAAGTCGCCAGCCCGCCCTTATGGCTCAGCTCCCGACAAAGCAACTCCGCCTGCTTGTGCCGCGCCATCGCCCCTTCGAGATCGCCCCGGATTTGGAGGATCACTGCTTGGTTGCCAACGGAGACTGTGAGTCCCCCCTTGTTTCCGAGCTCGCGGCAGAGCGCCTCTTGCTCTTCGAGCAACACCAGCGCTCCGTCCAGGTCGCCTTGATGTTGGAGTATCACCGCCTGGTCGCCGAGGGTCCATTGCAGTCCGTCCTTGTCTCCTCTCTCGCGGCAGAGCCGCTCTGCCTCCCTGTGCAGTCCCATTGCGCCATCGAGATCGCCCCGAAGCTTGAGGACCCCTGCCTGAAGGCCCAGGCAAGCAGACAAACCGTCCTTGTCGCCCCGCTCGCGGCACATCCGCTCGGCCTCCTTGTGCCGTGACAACGCCCCTTCGAGATCGCCCCGCCAGCTGAGGATCATCCCCTGATTGCCGAGAATGCTCTGCAGTCCGCTCTTATCCCCGAGCTCCCGGCAGAGTCGCTCCGCCTCACTGTGCAGTGCCATTGCTCCGTCGAGATCGCCGCGGAGTTTGAGAATCACGCCCTGACGGTTGAGACACGCAGACAAACCGGACTTGTTCCCCGATTGTCGGCAGATCTCCTCCTCTTCCCTGTGCAGCGCCATCGCCAGGTCGAGGTCACCGCGCACCTGGACGATCCACGCCTGGGCGCCGAGGACGGTTGCCAGCTTGGAGCGATCGCCCGTGGCGCGGTAGTGCTCCACGAGGTGCTTGCGAAGCGCTTCGGAGGGGTCAGGGTGGCCGGTGTCGAATAGAAGCGAGCTCACATTCCAGAGCAAGGGGGAGGAGTACCTCGCTGGGTGTTCGAAGACCGGCCGATAGGCGCTCACGAGGCGGTCGGGCGTCGCCTCTTCGACTTGCGCCCAATACCTCTTGACCTCAAAAGAGTTCGCCTCCCAAGCGAACTCAAAGAACTGCAGATCAGCTAACAAATCGCGCAGCCGTTGCCACTCCTCGGCTTCGCTCAACTGCCACGGCAATTCGTCGATCTTGCGGGATCCCATATCCCGCCCTTCGAAGTAGCCGGCAAGTTGCAGGTGAGCAGCCTGCTGTTCGTCTCCGGTAGGCAGATACCGGTCTTGCACGGCCTGGCGTAGGTAATCGTGGAAGAACCCGACCTGGCCGGCGCGGTTCACGAGGGACTGCTCGGCTGCCAGATAGAGCGGGGACCAGACCGCACCCGGCAGCGGCTGTCCGTCCTCACCCAGTAGATCCAACAGCTCTGCCTCGGTCAGGCCACGGCGTGCCACCCAGATGAGCGACATTGCGTCTCGAACCAGACCCGGCCGATCGCGGTCGTAGTCCTTCTCGTAGCGGTCCAGGATCCTCGCGTAGAGGTCAACCACCTTGTCTGCTGCCAGGTAGTGACCGATCCGTGCATCGAGCTCTTCGTGCACGCCGAAAACCCGCAGTTCCTCGAGCAGCGCCCTCAGGTACAGCGGATTGGAAGCTTGAGGTTCCGACGCGATTCGCTCGATCCGATCAGGGCTGAGCTGCTTCGTATGCTGGGCCAGATAGGCGGCGATGAGACGCTCGCGTTCCTCGGGTTCAAGCGGTTCGACTTCGAGGAACTGGCACCCTCGCTCGTGCAATGCCGCGATTGGTCGTCCGTCCAACGAAGACACAATCAGCCTCACGTTGGAGGGGACCACCGGCGGCAGCCAAACAAGATCGAGGGCTCCTTGGCGGTCCTCGAGCTGGTTCACGGCGTCGAGGATCAGGATCACCCGACCCCGAGCAGCCGCCATGTGGAGGAAGTTCGTGAAGGCGCGACGGAGTTTGTCCGGTTCGTCGGGGATCTCCTCATCGATCTCAAAACGCCGGGCCAACTCACCCATGATCCGGCGCAGCATGGCCGCCCAGTCGCCGCTTTGGGGGGTGGCCCCGATGAAGTGCGTGACAACCAGATCGTCGGGATGTGAGACGCGCCACTCGATCGCCCAGTTGGCGAGCAGCGCCGACTTGCCCGATCCCGACTCGCCCACCACCAACAGCGGCGATCCCTCGCCTACGGCGTGGTTATCCAGCCGTTCGAAGTAATCCTGACGCCCGACATAGACGCTAGCCCGGCTCCGGGCGAAGACCTCATGCTCGGCGGTTTCACGGTCGAGGGGATCGGGCAGCGAGTCCTCTGGAAACAGCTCATCGATGACTCCGGTTAGGTCTTTCAGCACCAACTGCCCGAGAGCTTGTGGGTCCGGGTAGCTCTCTCGAACCGGGAAACCACTCTCCCGGATCCGCTGCTTCAACCTGAGGAGCTTGCTAGCCAGCTCCTCGGAGGCGTCCCAGTAGTCGGCTCGCAGATCTTCGGGCAGTGTTGCGATATAGGCTGGGTCTCGCAGGTAGAAGAAGGCGTGTTCGTCCATGTCTGGGTTGCGGAGCACTCCATGGAGAATCTCCAGCTCGGTGACCGAGCGACCCACGTGTTCATCGAGCCACGGTTCCCGCTCGACCAATTCCAAAGAGATCTCATCGGGCACCCAGCCGTAGCGCTCGCCGATCAAACCAATGAAATACGGGCGGCATCGCTCAATCTCCGCCAAGCAGACAGGAAGCACCTTCCCCTCGGCTCTCTGCTCGTCGGTGATCCCCCAACGAAGATCAACCTCCCCCCAGGTCACGCCCCGCTTCTCGCACAGATTGCGCAGCTGCGGGAAGACACGTTTGACGAGCTCGTCGCGCTCCGCGGCCATGTCGCGGAACGTTGACGACACAAACACCCGCAAGATGCGCTCACCCCCAGCCGTACCCCGTCCGAGGTCGCTATACGTTGTCACGTCGGCCTGCTGGGGCGGCCTTGTCGGGCGGCTTCGAAGCGCCTGACCAGGTTCTCCGCCGGGAGATGGGGGTACGCAACTGTGTGCCGCACATCATGCTTCTCCGCTGGTTGCCAAACGTGGAGTGGGGCGCGACACCGTCCCCGCAGGTTCTCGCGAGAGACGCGGAAACACGTCCTCAGACGACATCGCAGCCGAGGATGTCCCGTTCCAGCTCATCTGCTGTTGCAGTAACCATGAAGAGCGGCCGTTCGAAGTCGGCGACGTCAAAGTTCTTCAGGGGGAACGCGTGTTGGTAGATCAGGACGTCGCCTTGCTCCGCCGCGATGCCACCGCACACCTTGGAGCCGGCGGCGCGCACGAGGGAACGAAGCTGCTCGTCGCTCGCGACACCGATCATTGACGAGATCTGCACCCAATCTTCTGCCTCGTCCTTCAGTTCCAGGTGGGTCACCACTGCCATCTGATGACGACCGTTGTTGACGTTGTCGAAGCGGAGCGCCAGCGCCTCTTCGTCGTTCCACGCCACTACGTAGTTGCTCTTCACGTACTCAAAGAGATCGCTCCAATCCGTCATTGTGATCGCTCTAATCCGTCGTTGTGGTGAAGAGGTGGACGCAGTTCGGGCAGACAACCGAGTACTTCGACATGTCTTGGTTGCGCTGCGTGGTGATGAAGTTGTCCACGGAGAGCCCGTGCATTGCAAGCATGCTCTTCGTCATCGGATTGGTTGCAACCCATTCTTTGTACTTCGTCGAAGACCAGAAGAATCGTGTCGGCACCTGGAACGCTTCGCCGGAAACGGCCGGGCCGTTGCATACATCACACACGCCGGAACGGCCGGAATAGTGCGAATAGGTGCTCGGCCGAGCCGCGTCAAGGTCCGTTTGCAGCTTGTCCTCGAGCAGACCAACTGCGTTCTCCAGCCTCTTAACAGCCTCAGCCTTTTCTGCTTGTTGAACTGTCTTCTTCCGCAGCAGCCTCATTGCAGACTCCTTTCCTTCTCTCAGCTACCCGAGGAGATGCGAGTAGCTCGGCATGGATCCGGTGGCCTTCTGCTTCAGCACGGTCAAATGGGCGAGAAGCATGGGCTCGTACATCATCAACCTCATTGCGTCGAGCTTGCCGGTTCCTGGTGGAAACACACGAAGCTTGTCGAGGCCGATGCTTTCAGCGGTGCCGACGTGCATCTTCGAAACCTGCTGGAACTCCTTGATGATCGAGGCCTTCACCCCCAAGGCACGTAACTCCTGTATGAATACGGTCAACTCATCGGCAAACACCATGACAGCTCCCTTCTTTCGGTGGGTAGGTGTTCGATGCGTGTGTGGTGGAAACTCCGAGGGGCGCCGACGGTTCCGTTGATGACCCAGGCCAAATCGGTGTGGCCGAGCCGAGCAGCTCTGGAGCCGTGTTCTTGGTCAACGCTCATCCAGCAACGCTGGCCATCCGTCACATGCCCGGCCATGTCGCCTCAACTGACATCCTGTTGGGTCCAATGTGTCAGGCTCTGGAAGGGTCTAGCTAGAGGCCTTGGGCCTGTCACTGCGCTGACGGCCCTGCGTGGCGCCTTAGAGCACTCGTCCGATGCCCGTCTGGGCGTGACTCTGCTCCTCATCGACGACATGTTCCAGGTCGACGACAGGCGAACGGAATCCGCAACGCCGCTTCTGACTTTCGGCTCTATCAATTGCCCTGGTCAGCCGCCATGGTGATGGCAGGACATTCGAGGTCCGGCGAGAGGAGGCGGGATGAAGCTGCTCCAGAGGAGAAAGCAAGCCACCACACAGGACAAATCGCCGACGTATTCCCACTATGCCGGCTCTGGAGTCTGCGACGTGTGCAATTCTCCAGTCGGCTCTGGCGAGGCTTTCCAAGTCCCGACCCCTGTGTTCTGGGCTTCGAAGAAGTACAAGAAGTGGGTAGCCACAAACCCGATCACGAAGAGTCAACTCGCGATGTCGGGTATCACGGTCGACCAGTTCATCGCTTTTCAGCGGGCTCGGGACAAGACCAAGTACTCGGCTGTCTGCGCCACCTGCGTCCACCTGTTCTAGTTAGACGAGGACCACGGGCCGAGCGGCAGCAGGCTCTGGTTTCGCACGTGGTGCGTCAGCCCAATCAGCCGGGCGAAGCCGGTACGACAAGCTCCGCTTGATAGACGCCTCCCGTGATGTCGCCGAACACGAACTCGGGTAGTCGCGGGTGAGTCGCGACACATAGGACCCAACCGGGCATAGGTAGATGGGCGACTTCCGTCCCGGTGACGGCGTCCCACACCCGCAGCGTGGAGTCGTCGCCGCCAGACACGACATAGGCTCCGTCGCTGGTCACTGCGCACCCGCGAACGCCGCCCTCATGGCCGCGCAGGGTGCGTATCTGATCGCCGCCGTCAGGGCTCCAGACGATGAGTCCTCCTCCTTCATTGCCCGAGACCACCCACGTCCCGTCCGGCTCAGTGGCGCAACACAGGCTGGACTTGACCCCTTGAGCGGTCGCGACATGCGCTCCTGTGGAATCCAGGAGGGTCGTCTGCACACCGGCCACGACCCAATATCCATCGGGGCCAGCCGCGCAAGCGTGAACTGCACCCGTCTGCCTAGCCCTCTTGATCGTGGTCCCGGTCGCCACATCCCAGATCTTCAACGGATTGCCCGCGCCGACGATCCCGGTGCCGTCGGGGCTGACCGCGCATGCGGCAATGCCGCCCTCGGCGATGTCGGCGAGCGTCCTCAGCTCAGCGCCGGTGTTCGGGTCCCACAGCTTGAGTGTGCCGTCCAAGCTGCTCGAGACGATCCAGGCGCCGTCGGGACTCACTGCACAGCCGGTCACCCAATGTTGATGACCGCTGAGGGCGTGGCGCTCCGATCCGGTGGCGGTGTCCCATACCTTCACGACGAAATCCCGTCCGGCGGTCACGAACCAAGTCCCGTCGGCGCTCATGGCACAGTCCAAGGCTCGGTCGAGATGTCCCGTAGACCGGCCTGCCTCACCAGCAGCGCTCAACTCCCACATCTTTAGCGTGCGATCTCGGCTGGCGGACAACGCGAACCTGCCGTCGGGGCTCACGGCACAATGTTCGAGCTCATCGCCATGCCCCTCGATTACGCCGGCCGAGCTGCCCGTGCTCGCATCCCAGAAGCGCAGTGTCCGGTCCGCTCCGGCGGACACGACCCATGCCCCGTCAGGGCTGATGGCGCATGAACGCACTCCCTCCCCGACGTGTCCCGTCAGCGTCATGATCGCTCGACCCGATGGCGCCTCCCAGATCTTGAGCGTGCCATCCGCACTGGCGGTCAAGATTCGCGCCCCGCTTGGATCGAATTCACAGTCGAGTATGCGATCGTCGTGGCCGACCCAGCTGTTGAGAGCCGCACCCGTCGCGGCAGCCCAGACTCTGATGGTGCGGTCTTCCCCGCCAGATACCAACCACTCGCCATTCGGGCTCAGTGCGCAGCATTCGACTGCGCCAGCGTGGCCGGCGATGGTGCGGGTGGTCTCTCCCGTCGCCACGTCCCACATCCTGATGGACCCGTCGGCACTCGCCGAAACGATCGACTCCCCATCTGGGCCGACGTCACACGCGCGCACCTGATCGATATGACCCGTCAGCGTCCGGAGTGCAGATCCGGTCGATACGTCCCACACAATGAGGGTTCGGTCCCGGCTCGCCGACACGATCCAGGTCCCGTCGAGGCTGGCAGCGCAATCGGTCACCCAGTCCCGGTGCCCGGTCAGGGAGTGGATCTCGATGCCCGAACCTACGTCCCAGATCTTCAGCGTCTTGTCGGCACCTGCGGACACGATCCAGGCCCCGTCGGGGCCCACGGCGCAGCTCCTGACCCAGTCTCTATGCCCCTCGAGGGTTGCCAGAAGCTGCCGTGATTCTTTGAGAGGAGTGCGCAGACGGATCCAGAGCTTGCGGTCTGCCGCCGTTTGAGACTCAGCTCGCTCGAGCACCGCACCATCCAGGTCACGCTCCCACTGCAGCCGGTTGTAGAGCTGTTGCCAGAGCAAGCCTGGATCGGACCTAAGGGTGTGGGCCTCACGCGCCAGCGATCGCTCGATTGCCGCGAGCCGTCTGGCGGCCTCGTCAGCCACGATTCTCGAGCGCAGCTCTTGCCTTCAACGCCATTCCTACCACCTGAGTGTGGTTCGTCCAGCCGATACGACCTTCGCCGGCCATTCCTGGTGCGAAAAGGGCCTCGGTCGGCGCCTCAGTCCTTTCGGAGGAACGGGACACGGCGTCGAGAGCATCGAGGAGATCCGCCGTGGGGTCAACATCAGCGACTACCACGAGGGCATAGATCATCTCGGGGCTACGGCACCGTAGGAGTTCGCGCACAAGCACCGCCAGGGCACTGGAGCCGGATCCGCCCTCCCGCCGCAACTCATCCACGGCGCGCCGCAAAAAGGACATAGCATCCGCTGCTCCCCGAACTTCATAGTCCGGTGAGTGGATCGCCTGCCTGTACATTTCGTAGGCGTCGAACTTAATGCGGTAGTCGCCGAACAGAATGCCTCGCTCATTGCACAAATCAATGAGCGTTGCGACACCTTTGCTCGAGGAATACAGCTCTGTGGCCCGAGCGACCATTGAGGACGGACCCTCGATACTGCCGACGATGCGGTCGAGCTGATCCATGTACTGCTCGAGTGGCTTCGCGATTCCCGGGTGGCCGAGTTCCATCGCAGTCAGATACTCGGGGTGGCGTACCATCTCCTGCAGCTTCCTCAGGCCGTTCGCGATTTGCTTGTTTGTGATCCGAAGGCCGCGAGGATCGATCCCGGACTCGAGCGCGCCCGCCGCTTCATCGAGGGTCCGCGAAATCCATGGGAGCTGCTTATCCAGGTTGGGATCGAGGATTGCGTGCTCCCGACGAGGATGAGCGACAGCCAGTTGCTCGACCGTCGACCGCAAGGCTCGCAACGCGTCATTTGGAGGCATGGGCACAGCATTGAGTGCTGTCGAGGGTGCTTTTTCTGTGGTCTCACGTTCCGGCCGGCTGGTTCGCATGTCGGGCGGGCGCGGGTCGCGGTCCCATACGACGAAGAAGGCCTCACTGCAGCGGGTGCAGGTCGCTTCGATGCGGTGCTCACCCGGCTCCTCTTCGGTTCGTTCGCGAGTCTGATTGAAGAACGCCGAAGTGTCTCCGTAGCTCGGCCAGTCAATCGCTGGGGTCATCTCGCTGCAGTACGGGCAGCGGAGCTCTTTGCCTTTGCTGATACGCTCGCCGCAGAGCGCACACATTTCATCGCCGCTGAGGGCGGAGTACCACTCGTGGGCGCCGGTCGCATTGTTTGGGCATCGGCTCGTGGAAGCAGCCGCAAGTTCGTCGCTCGGCTTCGAGCGCTGGGCGATGAGCGCCAACGCAACGCCGACATCTTCGCTCATATCCGGGTCGTTCATATGGTGAACGAGGGGAGCGATAGCTCGCGGGTCACCGATTTCGCCCAGAGACTTTGCCGCTGCGCAGCGGACTCCAGGATTCACATCATCGAGCGCGCCGACAAGAGCATCAGTCGCACGTTTGGCGGCTGGCGACTCAGGCGGGTCAACCATCTTGGGCAGGAGCTTGGCCGCGAACACCCGGGCCATGAGATCGTTCGTGCTGTCCAGCCCTGATGTGACGGCAGCTACATCGCCCGCCAGTGCGCAGCTGGCAAGTCGCTCCATCACCGCCGTCGAACCCGGCGGCGGGGCAGCAGTGCCCTTACTCCGCTTCCTTCGTAACAAGGCCATCGGCGACTCCCCTCAGCACTAGAGCGCGCGCGGGCATCAGCACCACCGTACGCGCCCCGACGGGGCACAACTAGGGTCGGAGGTCACGCAGACCCGGGTGCACCGTCGATCCAACTCATGCCCTTCGATTCGATTCGGAGCCGGGCCAGGAGTTGTGGCGACTCATCCCTCGTCGTGGGTGGCAGGGATGCGACCGAGGCGACCCGCGGAGAAGTCCTCAAACGCCTGCACAAGCTCATCGCGGGTGTTCATCACGAATGGCCCGTGCCATGCCACCGGTTCCCGGATGGGTAGTCCCCCGAGGACTAGGACATCCACATGGGGGCTACGTGATTCTTGGCGTTCGTTGGCGCCGACCGTTATCACGTCGCCTGGCCCGAACGTGCCGAGCTGGCCCATCGCGAACGGGTGGCGGTCGACCCCGAAGGAGCCGTGCCCGTTGAGGACGTAGACGAGTCCGTTGAAGTCGGCACGCCACGGCAGCCGCAGTTGGGCACCGGCATTCAGCGTTGCGTGGATCATCGTGATCGGCGTGTGCGTGCTGCCGGGACCGGAGTGCCCGGCCACGTCCCCGGCGATGAGGCGGAGGAGGGCGCCGCCATCGGGAGATGTGAGCAGCTTCACAGAATCGGCGCTCAGATCTTGGTAGCGAGGCGCAATGAACTTGTCGGACGCCGGCAGGTTGACCCACAGCTGAAACCCGTGGAACAGCCCACCGGACATGACCAGGTGCTCGGGTGGAGTCTCGATGTGGAGGAGCCCGGACCCGGCGGTCATCCACTGCGTGTCGCCGTTGGTTATAACGCCGCCGCCACCCTCGGAGTCTTGGTGCTCCATGATCCCGTCGATCATGTAGGTGACGGTCTCAAACCCACGATGAGGATGCCACGGGGTGCCCTTCGGTTCACCGGGGGCGTACTCAACCTCACCCATCTGGTCGAGATGGACAAACGGATCGAGGTCGGCGAGATCGACACCGGCAAACGCGCGTCGCACCGGAAAGCCCTCACCCTCGTAACCATGCGGTGCAGTCGTGACCGACTTCACCGGGCGATCACGCGAAGCCACATCAGGAGCGGGGATGCGGGGGAGGGCGAGATTGTCAGGAACGGTGACGGCGGGCAATGGCTTGGGTCCTTCCAGGGCTTGGGGCCGTTCAGGGAGACTACCGCCGTTCGGCTCCCAGCTTTCCCTCACCGAGCGGGAACTCAGATCCAAAGGTGTCCATACAAGGCGAAACATCGTGAGTTTCGACACCGCTGAAGGCGCCAGCACGGCATGGTGGCGAGCCGGGCTAAGCGCCGGATCTATGCGCCCGAGCTGATTCTCGAGCCCAACTCATCGATCTGCGCCAGATACAACCCGGCACCGATCTGCTGGAAGAACTCACGCGCCTCAGCCAGCGCAGTCTGGGCGCCAGATTCGTCACCGTTGGCCCACAGCGCTTCGGCCTCCCAGATGCGGGTGGCACTCTCCGTGACTCTGAAGTCTGTCGCCACCAGCACGGCGCGGCCCGTCTGGATGCGATCGAGCCCTTCCGCTGCATCGCCACGGCGCAGGTCGATCAAACCCAGGCCGACTCGTGCCATCGCCGCGGTCGCCCGATGCTGGGCTTCCTCGGCTGCCTTCAGGCTCGCCTCCAGTTCGTCGCTGTAGCCCAGGTCTATCAGGGCGGCTGCGCTGATCCACATGTTGACGGCGAGGAACGCAGCAGCAACCGGACCTTCGTAGCTGAAGAGTTGGTGCGCCAGTTCTTTGGCGTGCGTTCGGTCGCCGGTCAGATACGTGGCCGCGATGGCGAACGACGTCGTCGGTATCACTGCTTGCATGTCCATGATTTCGCCGGCGCGGCGTTGAGTGTCAACGAGAACGTCGGGTGCCGTCTCGAGGTCCCCGGACATCAGCTGTATCAGCGCCCGCCAAGTCTGGAGCATGTCGGCAACCAGCGAAGATCGTTGGCGTGCATTCTCTATTAGCCCGTCGCAGGCGGCCAACGCCTCGGCCCAGCGACCCAGCCAGATGAGGTTCTCAATGCGGCTTGTCGACAAGAACAAGTCGCCGTTGTCGAACCCGCGCTGTTTGGCCAGCTTGATGCCGCCTTCGATCAGGTCGAGCGTGGCCAGCGGACCATCCACCCAAATGAGACTGGCGTGCATGTTGTTGCGGATGTATATCTCTTCGCGAGTTAGGCCTTTCTCCGCGGCGATCTCGAGGGCCTCGCTCTGAAATCGGCGGGCGCGTTCCACGTCGCGGATGGACACGGCGTCACCAGAGACCAGCAGCGCCCTGGCCAGATCGGCAACGCTTCCCACCAAACGGGCCATCTCCAAGCTCTGCAGCGCTAGCTCAATTGCACCGTCCGGATCGCTCCCATCGATCGCCCGGGCGTTGGCCACCTGTCGCATGACGCTGCTCACCACCGGGCTCGGAGGCAGCCCTTCGATCAGCTCGAGTGCGCGCCTCCGGTCTGCATTGGCGCCCGATCCGTCGTTGCTGAGCCAGTAGGTCCTGCTGCGCTGGGCGAGGGCGAGCGCTTGATTCGCCCTATCGCCGATCTCTTCGAACAACTGCGCCGCCGTGGTGCAGTTCGCGATGCCGTCCTCCAATGAGCCCGCAGCGTCGTGTTGAATAGTCGCCAGCGCAATAAGGGTCTCGGCGCGTGACCGCTTGTCCGGCGCCGCGTCGGCGGCCTGCTGATAGAGCACGAGTGCGGCCCGGCCGTCGAGGTTGGCTACTTGCTCGGCGGCGAGCGTGGTGAAGCGAAACGCCTGTTCAGCTAGGTCCTGCCGTTCCTCGCCCAGTTGCTGCCGCAGCTCGTGCGCCGTGCCGTAGTGGTGGGCCAGTTGCGCCGCAGTTTCTGCGAGGTTCTCGACGCTGAGCGCCTCCATCCAGCGAGCGACGTTCTCGTGGAGACGAGCCCGGTCTGCCCGTGGAATCTGGCCATAGGCCACGTCGCGAACCAACACATGGCGGAACATGAACTCGGTCTGGCTGTGCATCGACGACATGCGCACGGGCCAGGCCAGCTCTCGGCTGCGCAGCTCCCGAATGGCGGAATCGGTCGCGTCGGTCTCGAGCGACAGCATGTACATCAGAGCCTGCAACCAGAACACTCGGCCGACCACAGAAGCTGCTTGCAGGAATAGCCGGGTGTCGGTGTCGAGGAGATCGAGCCTGGCAGCAATGAGCGCCTGGACCGAGTCCGGCGGCGCCAGATCGCCTCCACCCTCGCGGACCAAACTGGCGTATTCGATCGCATACAACGGGTTGCCGCCGCAGCGTGCCACCAGCTCTCCATGGCGGTCGGCGGACAGGCCGGACGTGTCCACCAACTCATCGAGCAGGCCTGCAATGTCCGCCTCACCTAGGGGAGAGAGGCCGACGTCGATCGCGTTGCGGCTTGTCGCACCCCACTCGGGCCGCTCCGAATAGATCTCGGGACGAGCCGTGCAGACGAGAAACAGCGGCAGATCGAAGCCCCAGCTGGGCAATTCGTTGAGGAAGGTGAGCAAGCCATCGTCCGCCCAGTGCAGATCTTCGATGACGAGGACGAGTGGGCCGGTGTCGGCCAGCGCCCCGATGAAACGGCGCCACCCGGCGGCTGCCTCCTCCGGCTGCAGCGACACCTCGTCTTCTTCGAGGCCGATCAGAGCTTCAAGGGCGCGACATACCCAGGCAACTTCGTCTCCTCCAACCGCGTTCTCCACGGCTTCGTGGAGCTTGGTGCGCGCGACTGTTGGGCTCTCGGCTTGCAGTATCCCCGCCTGCGCCTTTACGACTTCAGAGAGGGCGTTGTAGGCAATGCCCTCGCCATAAGGGAGGCAGCGGCCCTGGCGCCACACCACGACATCAGGCCGGTCGTCGAGGACCCTTCCGAACTCGGCAACCAGCCGGCTCTTGCCGACTCCTGGCTCGCCGCTGATCGTTGCCACCTGGGCGCGTCTCTCGGTGACGGTCCGGTCGAACGCATCGACTAGAAGCGACAGTTCGTGGGCACGGCCGGTGAACGACGTCGTCATCCGGTCTTCGAGAGCCACCCCGAGCCGAGCCTTTGCAGCTGTGGCCAGCCAGATCGGGATCGCGCTCGCTTTGCCCTTTACCGTCACCGAATCGAGAGCGTTGTAGTCGATGATCGCCTTTGTCGCGGAGTAGGTCCGTTCGTCGACGACGACTCCTCCCGGTGGCGCTACGCCCTGGAGGCGGGACGCCGTGTTGACCACGTCGCCGACGATCCCTTCCCGGTCGACGTTCGTGTGGTCGAGCTGGACGATGGCCTCGCCGGTAGTGACCGCGATCCGCACCGAGAGGGCCAGTTCGGGCCGCTGCTCGTTGAGCTCGTCGACCGATTGCTGCGCCCGCAGTGCCGAGCGCACGGCCCGCTCCGGATCGTCTTCGTGGGCATGCGGTGCACCGAAGACGGCGAACACCCCGTCCCCGAGCAGCTTCTCGACCCGTCCGCCATGACGCTCGATGTCCTCGCGGAATTTCGTGTGATAGGCAGTGAGCCGGGCGCGCACATCTTCCGGGTCCGAATGTTCCGTGGCCTCGGTGAAGCCGACGAGGTCGGCGAAGAGGACACTGATTACCTTGCGCGCCTCCGTCGATGTGGCTTCGTCGGATGGCACGGCGGGCGGCGCGGTTTCCAGCGGGGCGGCCGGGTCGATCGCTTGGGAAGCGACGTCCGTCGGCGTGCCGCAGGATGCGCAGAACTTGTCGCCGGGATTGAGATCGGCGTCACAGTTCCCGCAGGTCAGAGCGGCAGGCTTCCCACACTGGGCGCAGAATCGGGCACCCGCAGCGAGCGGCGAAGAGCATGAGGCACATTCCCTGGACACGACGGCCAGTGTACGGATCGGGAGAGCTGGATTGCCCTACGCAGGCCTCGACTGATTTCAGACGCAGCGAAGCAGGTGCGCCTACTCCAGTACGTCCGTGATCGGCAGGGAGCGAGCATGGACAGGGTCGACAAGCACGTCCTTGTGCCTGTGAACTAGTCGGCCGGCCGGGGCTCAAACCCGCCGGAACTCGACTTCGAGCCTGCCGACTGACCGATATGTCGTGTGGCCCTCGTCTCTCCGTATCTCGGTGAGCCCGGCTGCGACGAATGCGTCAAGGGCGGCCGGATCAACCGGCCATGGCGGCCCCGCCTCACGCCCGCTGTCGGAGGACGTCAGGGTCGAGACGAGCAGAGTGCCATTATCGGCGACAAGCTCCGCAATCGCGGACATGGCTTCCTTCGCCTGCTGCGGCTGGATCGACTGAATGGTCCACACCTCCACGACGAGGTCGAACGCCCGATGCCACTTCTCGGGAAGTGCGAACAGGTCCTCCACCGAGTAGTCAACCGTGGAGTGCGGGGAGCGATCCCTGGCCCATTCAATGGCGGTGGGGGAGACGTCGAACGCGGCAACGTCCCAGCCCCGGGCCGCCAGGTGTTCAGCGTCGTCGCCGACACCGCATGCCACGACCATTGCTCGACTCGGAGGGGGCGCCGCCGTCGACTCCAGCCACCGCGTGATCATCGGATCAGGCCCCGGCTTGGTCCATCCCAGTCGATAGCGGTCGCGGCTGGCACCTCTATATATCGTTTCGAAGTATTCGCCGTCGGTCACGAGACTGACACTATCCGACCGTGCTTCAGCCTTCGAACGGGGAATGAGTCCGGATCGCCCTCAGGTGAATTCGTCTTGTGCATTACAGCCGCCCGGTCCCTCGTCTGGTGCTCCACCTCGTCGTTAGCGAGTCGACAACGAACGGCGACTGAAGTCTCGACCAGAATCGACAACCACGGCTGCCGGTGACCGTCTCGCTAGCCGGATGTCTCAGCACGCCACAGCGGTGCCAGTTCCCTGACTTTGTCGGCGGCAAGCTCGGGATCGAGCACGAAGAACAACAAGTTGAGGGCCCCTCTATCACTTGCCTCGACCCAATCCAGAAAATCAGACCAAACTGCGAATGCCTGGGTCGCTTGATCTTGAGCCACCCTCATGAAGTCGACCGCGCCACCGTCCGTGAATGAAGCCTGGAAGACGACCCTGTCACGTTCTGGGTAGAACGGCTGGTGGATGGAGGTGTGAGCAATCACGCACCGGGTCACTCCGGTGGAGTTGGTGGAGCATTCCTCAACGGTGACGTCCGAATCGAGAGCTACCCAGAACTCGAACCAGCTTGCGACCAGCAATCGATCGTCGCCATCATTGACTGGCCCGAAGAACGTTTCGGCGGCTATGAACCCT
>JAHEJX010000072.1:5897-18194 GCA_024638645.1 Actinomycetes bacterium | reverse complement strand
CCGGGTATATCGAGTCGACCATCACCGATGCCCCGCACGAGTTGACTGCGGGTTGCGTCCGCCACATCCTCGTCGACAATCAGCTGGAGGCCCAGGCTGCCCTCGACCGACTCGAAGCCGGAGAGGACTTCGTTGCTCTGGCCGAAGAGCTGACGACGGACGACATCAGCGGTAGCGACGTCGTTGGCGGGTGTCCGGTTGGCTTTGCGGGGTTTGTGGAGCCTTTCGCTTTCGCCGCCGCCACGGCAGAGCTGAATGTTCCGGTTGGGCCCGTCCAGACGGAATTCGGATTCCACATCATTCTCGTCGAGCAGAGGATCGGGCCCCCGACCGTTGAGCAGGTGCGGGAAGATCCCGTCAATTTCTACCCGGGGGCCACGCTGAGCAGCTTCTTCACTCCTTGGTTCAACGAGGTGGTCAGGGGCGCCGACATCGTTGTTGCCGACTCCGTGGGTCGCTGGTCGGCCGAGGGAATTGGGATCATCCCCCCCGGACAATGACGGTCACGATCGTCGGCCTCGGCCCTGCTGGGCTTGATCATCTGGCGGCCCAGGCTTTGGCTGTCCTCGACGATGAGGCCGCAACGGTGGTGGTGCGCACGCTGGAACATCCAGCGGCGCGCGAGTTGGCGGCGCGGCGCCCGGTGATTGCGTGCGACGACCTCTATGAGCGTTCCGTCGATTACGACGCTTTGTACGCCGCGGTGGCACGGCGGGTTCTCGAAGTGCCGGGGCATGTCGTCTACGCAGTACCGGGGAGTGCTCTGGTGGGTGAGCGAGCGGTTCCATTGGTCCGTGCCGGGGCCGCCGCGGCGGGCCGCCAAGTGACTCTGTATCCGGGGGTCAGCTTCATCGACTTGGCTCTCGCAGCCGTGCGTGTCGATCCGATCGCGGACGGCCTGCAGATTCTCGATGCCCGTGCTCTTCCCGACCCGATGCCCTTGCACATACCGACGTTCTTCACCCAGGTGGACACGCGGGGTACTGCCGCGACCCTCGGCGACGCGCTTGGCAAAGTGCTCGCCCACGACGTTGCGCTCACCGTCATGGCAGACCTCGGGTCGCCGCACGAGAGGGTGTCCGAGTCCACTGTCCAGTCGCTGGCGAATGAGCCTGTTGGACCCCGGACCTCCATATATCTGCCCCCGCAGTCCGTTGGCTGGGCGGGTCTGGTGCAAACCAATCGGATCTTGCGAGCCGAGTGTCCCTGGGACCGCAAGCAGACTCACCACACCCTCACCAAACACCTCATTGAGGAGGCATACGAGACCGTGGACGCCGTGGCCGGGCTGTCTGCCGACGCTCCCGGGGGTGAGGTGGATTTTGGAGCCTACGCCGACGTTGAAGAGGAGCTTGGCGACCTGTTGTTGCAGGTTGTCTTCCACGCCACCATGGCTAGAGAGGCGGGGGCATTCGACGTCGAGGAGGTTGCCGAGGGCATAAGGCGCAAGCTGATCGTTCGCCACCCCCATGTGTTCGGTGAGGTTGAGCTCGACAGTGCAGCGGCAGTCGAGGCCAACTGGGAGCGGCTCAAATCCGCCGAGAAGGGCCGGGACTCTGTAATGGACGACGTGCCTTCAGCTTTGCCGGCGCTGGCGCGCGCCGAGAAGATTCAGCGCAGGGCGGCGGCCGTGGGATTTGATTGGGACTCGGTGGCTCCGGTCATGGCCAAGCTCCACGAAGAGCTCGATGAGCTGGGCGCCGCCGATTCGCCCGAACAGATTTCCGCAGAGCTTGGCGACCTGTTGTTCGCCGCTGTGAATGTGGCACGGCACTTGGCGGTCGACGCCGAGGCTGCCATGCGAGCTGCCACCGGTCGTTTCGAGGCTCGATTCCGCTGGATCGAAGCAAGGGTCGGCGACGGCGAAATGTCGGATATGACGCTCGAGGAGCTCGACGTCCTGTGGGACCAGGCAAAGGCGGCAGGGATCGGAGGTTGATCTCGAGGTGCTGGACTCGGGCAATCTTGGTCGCTGTGTTGGTGGGCCGCTACCCTTTCGCCGGTCAAGGGCCAGGAACCCTTTACTCGGCACTAGTGCGCGCCCGTGATAGATTCACCGATACAGAAAGGGCCCAGATGACCTCGATTAGCAAGGTATGGGCCCGCGAAGTCCTCGACTCCAGGGGTAATCCAACGGTTGAGGCCGAAGTCCACCTAGCTGGTGGTGGTTTTGGCCGAGCGCTGGTTCCCTCAGGGGCCTCGACGGGGGCACTCGAAGCCATCGAGCTTCGGGACGGCGGCGACCGCTACGGCGGCAAGGGTGTTACGCGGGCCGTCGACAATGTACGAACCACGATTGCCGATGCGCTCGTCGGCATGGACGTGACTCGCCAGGAAGCCATCGACCAGGTCATGCTCGACCTGGACGGCACTCCCAACAAGGACACTCTGGGCGCCAACGCCATCCTTGCAGTGTCGATGGCGTGCGCCAGGGCCGCTGCTGCTGCAACCGCAGCGCCTCTCTACCGCTACCTCGGCGGCACCGCGGCCCGTACCCTTCCTGTGCCGTGCCTCAACGTGCTCAATGGAGGCGCCCATGCTGCCAACTCGGTAGACATCCAGGAGTTCATGCTCGTTCCCGGCGGCTTCCCATCGTTCTCGGAAGCGCTTCGTGCCGGCGTCGAAACGTATCAAGCGCTCAAGAAGGTCTTAGCGGGCCGGGGGCTTGCGACCAACGTCGGCGACGAGGGCGGATTCGCTCCCAACCTGCCGGCCGACCGCAGTGCACTCGAGCTGCTGTCCGAGGCCGTCGAAGTCGCCGGCTATCAGCTCGGCGGCGAGATTGCCTTCGCCCTCGATGTAGCAGCTACCGAGCTGCACCGAGAGGGCCGCTATGAGCTAGACGGCAGCCAGCTGACTGCGGACGAGATGGTCGCCTACTTTGCAGGTCTCGCTGATGAGTTCCCGCTGGTCTCGATCGAGGATGGCCTCGGCGAGGACGACTGGGAAGGCTGGAAGACACTCACCGATGCAATCGGAAGCCGGGTGCAGCTCGTCGGCGACGATCTCTTCGTCACGAACGAGGAGATTCTGGCTCGGGGTATAAGAGAGGGTGTCGCCAACTCGATCCTCATCAAGGTGAACCAGATCGGTTCACTGTCTGAAACGCTGCACACAATGCAGCTGGCGTCGACCAACCAGTACACCCAGATGGTCTCACACCGTTCAGGCGAGACCGAGGACGCCTTTATCGCACACCTCGTGGTTGCGACGAACGCCGGCCAGATCAAGTCGGGGGCACCGGCTCGGGGGGAGCGCACGGCGAAGTACAACCAGCTGCTGCGAATTGAGGAGGACCTCGGTTCAGATGCCCGCTACGCCGGGTGGGCCGCTTTTGGAAGGAGCAGCGATGGAACATAGGGAAGTCCAGGCAGCCCGCCATAGCCCGCTGGTCGCTGTGGTGTTGATTGCAGCGCTCGCGGTGACTCTCGCCGGCATCTTTCCGTTCCGTCAGATCCTCGCCCAGAATCGGCAGGTTGAAACGACCGAGGCGAAGCTGGCGGCACTTCAAACTGAGAACGCGGCCCTCGAAGATCAAATTCGGGCCCTGAATACAGACGTCGAGCTGGAGCGGCTCGCCCGCGAAGAGCTCGGCATGGTCGAGCCGGGCGAGATTGGCTTCACGGCCTATTCGGAGCCGGGAAGCGAGCTCCCCGCGGTGCCAGACGCGGCGGCCAATTTCGACGATCGAAGCTTCGCCCAGAAGATCTGGGATTTTTTGACCGGGCGTGACCTCGACGCGAATGGATGACCTTTCGGTCGTCGCGGTTCAGATTGAGCGGCAGCCGCGGAGCGCGGTTGCAGTCGTGGCTCGCTGCCACCTCGGCCTACCCGTCGTCATTGCGGTTCCGCCGCATCTCGACGACGGCACTCCCTTTCCAACGCGGTATTGGCTGACCTGTCCGTTGGCGGTCCGCCGCATTGGCCGGCTCGAGTCGCGGGGAGGAGTCAAGGCGGCGGAGGCACGGCTCGAGGCAGATCCCGAGCTTGCCGCCAGGCATGCTGCTGCCATGGAAAGGTACGCCGCAGAGCGCGATGCCCTCATTGACCTCGCCGTCGACGCGCCGCGTCCCAGCGGAGGAGTCGGAGGGGCTGCCGCCGGCGTGAAGTGCTTACACGCTCACTATGGCGACCACGCGGCCGGCAATGACAACCTGGTTGGAGAATGGACTGCGCTCGAGGTTGAGCCGCTTGACTGCTCTTTGCCATGTGTGGCCCATTCGAACGGCGAGCTGGTGCGTAACCCCAATTGGTACGAGCCGAAGACATGAGGATCGCCGCAGTCGACATAGGCACCAACTCGATGAAGCTCCTCATCGCCGACGTCGTTGCCGAGCAGCTCGTTGAGGTGGCTCGGGAAGTGCAAGTCACCCGGCTCGGCCATGGCCTCGACATCACGGGAGTCCTAGCCGAAACGGCTATCGAGCGCACGGTCGATGTGCTCGAGCGCTACGGCCACCTGATGGATCAAGCAGAAGTCTCCGGTCGCAAGGCGGTCGCGACATCGGCATCGCGCGATGCGGCAAACGCTTACGTGTTCCTCGATGCAGCTGAAGCGGCGCTCGGTGTCCGTCCCGAGGTCGTTGAATGGGAAGAAGAGGCGCGGCTCGCCTTTGCCGGAGCGACCCTTGGAGGTGAGTTCGAGCGGACGCTCGTGATCGACTTGGGGGGCGGGAGCACAGAATTCGTCGCAGGTTCATACCGCCCCGAGTATGCGGCGAGCATTGACATTGGATCGGTCCGCCTCACAGATCGAATGCCCGACCGCAGGCCGACACCACCCGGCGATATCTCACACGCGAGAGCACAGATCCGCGAGATGTTCTCTTCACTCGACCTACCGGCGGTCGACGGGGTCGTTGGGGTTGCCGGGACTTTCACTGCGCTCTCAGCAGTGCATCAGGGGCTTCCCTCCTACGACAAGAGGGCGGTCCATGGCTCGAAGCTGTCGCTGCACGATCTCAACGAGCTCGTGCAGCGACTCTGCGCGCTCACGATCCACGAGATTGCGTCAATCCCATCAATGGACCCGGCGCGCGCTCCCGTCGTCTTGGCCGGCGCCATCGTTGCTGAGGAGTCGCTGCGCGTCACCGGTCACGACGTCGTCACAGTTTCGGAGACTGACATCTTGGAGGGCATCGCTCTTTCCATGCGCCCGCCGCGTTAGTCGTCCTCGTCGACGCTTTGCGCGACTTTGGCAACGAGGTGGGCCGGAAGCTCTGCATACTGGTCGTGTTGCACTTTGAAGCTGCCCCACCCATGAGAGATCGAGCGCAGATCGACGGCGTACCGCATGATCTCGGACGTTGGCACGTTGGCGATGATGCGCTGCATCCCGTTGGCAACGGCTTCGGTGCCCTGAACTTGGCCCCGCCGTGAAGACAAGTCGCCCATGACGTCGCCCTGATAGTCCGATGGCACAGTGATCTCCATACGAGAGATCGGCTCCAGCATGATGGGCCCGGAGTCCTGCATGGCGGCCTTGAATCCAATGCTGCCGGCCATCTTGAAGCTCATTTCGGAGGAGTCGACCGCGTGGTATTTCCCGTCGTATACCCGGACTCGAACGTCAACGACCGGGTAGCCATGCACCCCGCCCCTTCCCATTGTCTCTCGAACACCTTGTTCGACCGCAGGGATGAACTGGCGGGGAATTGAGCCGCCCTTGATCTCGTCGACGAATTCGAATCCCTCACCACGGGGCAACGGTTCCACCTTGAGAAAGGCCACTCCGAACTGGCCCCTACCACCGGATTGTTTCTTGAACTTGCCCTCGGCCTGCGCCGGCCTGCTCACCGTCTCTCGGTAAGGGACCCGCACGTCCTCTGTGTCGACCTCTACGCCGAACTTGCGGCTCAGCTTCTCGAGGGTGATCGCAAGGTGAAGCTCTCCCATGCCGTGGAGCAGAGTCTGTTTGGTCTCGTCGTTGCGCTCCAATTCGAGGGCGGAGTCCTCTTCGATGAGACGTCGCAGCGATGTGGCCAGTTTGTCTTCGTCGGCTTGAGTCTTGGCCACCAGAGCTGCAGCCAAAACCGGAGCGGGCCGCTCGATTCCGTTGACGGTGACCGGTTTGTTCTTTGGTGCCAGCGTGTCGCCCGTTCGAGTGTCCGACAGTTTGGCCACGGCCCCGATGTCGCCCGCCGGAATCGAATCGATGAGGTGCGACTCTTTGCCGGTGAGGTATGCGATCTTGGCGAGACGCTCATCCTTGCCGGACCGACTGTTGTGGAGCGACATGTCGGGCTTGAGGGTTCCCGACAGCACTCTGAACATAGAGATCTGGCCGACATAGGGGTCAGCAATGGTCTTGAACACAAATGCCAGCGGGTCTCCAGACGGGCTGCCTTCGATCTCCACTTCCTCGTCACCGGCCGTTACAGAGACTTTGGCGCTGATTTTCGGGGACGGCCCGATTTCCACGATGAAGTTGGCGAGCCGGTCCACGGCGATGGGGCCGATTGCCGAGCCACACACCACAGGAAAGACGGTGGCGTTGGCGACTCCCACACCCATGACCTTCTCTAGCTCCGCCAGCGAGGGGACGTCGCCCTCCAGGTAGCGCTCCAGGAGTTGGTCGTCGGCGACGACGATGCCCTCGACGAGGTTGTCGTGCACCTCGTGTTCCCTGGCTTCCATCTCCTCGGGGATCGCGGCCTTTTGTGCTGAGCCCGAGTCGTAGACGAAGGCCGTGTCCGTGAGAAGATCGGCAACACCGTGGAAAGAAGCTTCCGACCCGATAGGTAGCTCGAGTGGGGCGATGCCGGCGCCAAAACGGTCGCGCAGCTCCGCAAGCGTGCGGTCGAACGAGGCACGCTCCTTGTCGAGCTTGTTCACGAAGATCATGCGGGGAATGCCGAGCGCTGCTGCCAGGTGCCATATCTTTTCGGTTTGCACTTCGACGCCGTCAACTGCGCTGACGACGAAGACGGCAAGGTCCGCAATGCGAAGTCCGGCGTGTACATCTCCAATGAAGTCCGGGTATCCCGGCGTGTCGATCAGGTTGATCTTGTGGTCATGCCACTCGAAAGGCGACATCGCTAGTGACATGGACATACCACGCTTGTGCTCTTCGTCGTCGTAATCGAGAAGGGTGGAGCCGTCTTCCACTGTGCCTTGCCGGGTGACGGCGCCCGCGCGATAGAGGAGCGCCTCGGCCAGGGTCGTCTTCCCCGCCCCGTTGTGGCCGACAAGGACAACGTTGCGAATCTTCTCCGGCGGGTAGACCTTCACTGTTATGAGCCTCCAGGACTGTTTGATCGGACCCTGGAGGTTAGTGAAGTCGGCGAGACGATTTCGCTGCAAATCAGGGCCAAAGGTCTGTGGATAAGTCACGGCCCTTCGGCCCGAGGCGTGTTGCGGATACGGAAGCCGCGTTCGGGGGCGTCGCCGAATCGGATGGTGAGTTGCGTGCTCTTGCCGCCCTGCGGCGGCTGGGGCGTTCGCGCTAGTGTCATCATGTCGCCGGGTCCGCCCGACCGGGCTTTCTGGCAAGGAGTTGCAGTGGCTGTCGAGTCTTCTGGCAAGAGCGTTGGCAACCCGCGTTTGTACGAACTCTTCGAGGACTCTCCCCAGGAGGGAGCCAGCCCCACGATCTGGTCATGGCCTCAACTGACTGAGTATTTCAAAGTAGCCGGCCAGCCTGTCCAGGGCCCATGGCCGCCTCACCAGAACCGCCGGCCCGATCCAGACGCTGACTCCGAACCCGTCGCCGTCCCGGACTCGCAAGCACCCGATCGCCCACAACTCTGACCAGATCCGCACTACGGAGGCACGATGTACCCCCCCCGCTTTCGATACGAGGCTCCGCAGACGATCGACGAAGCAATTCAGTTGCTCTCGGAAGGAGGCGGGGATGCCAAGATCCTGGCCGGCGGCCAGAGCCTGATCCCACTGCTCAAGCTCCGGTTCGCGTCGCCGCCGTTGTTGGTCGACATCAACGAGATCCCGGGTCTCGACCATCTCGACTTTGCCGCGGACGGCTCGATCCGAATTGGCGCTCTATGCCGCCACGCGGCTCTCGAGCGGTCAGAGGAGTTGAGGGTCAGGCAGCCCACAATGGCCGCAGCGGCCGGCCTGGTGGCCGATCCCATCGTGCGTAACCGAGGGACATTCGTCGGGTCCCTGTGCCACGCCGACCCTCAAGGCGATTGGGCGGCCGTGATGGTGGCACTTGGTGGGAGTCTTGTGGCGCAAGGTCCGAATGGCCGCAGATCGATCCCCGTGAAGGATCTGGTGCACGGGCCATTCCAGAATGCACTCACGCACAACGAGATCGGCGTCGAAGCAACCGTCCCCGCCCCGCAAGGCACTCCACTCGGTGGCTACCTCAAACTCGAGCGCAGAATCGGGGACTTCGCCACCGTGGCGGTCGCGGCGAGCGTCGACATCGAAGGTGGCGCAGTGTCGAGGGCTGGGATCGGGCTCGTTGCGGTCGGTTCGAAGACGATGGATGCGTCCGACGCGGCAGCATCGCTGGTCGGCGGCCCACTGACGCCGGAGAGTATCTCCTCGGCAGCCGATCTTGCCGCTGAAGTTGCCAAGCCACGCAGCGACCACCGGGGGAGTGCCGACTACAAGAAACACATCGTTCGCACGTTCGTGACGCGGATACTGACCCGTGTCTCTTCGTCACTCGAGAAGGCGGCCTGACATGACGAGCCTGTTTGAGGAGATCACGCCCGAGGCGTCCGGCGATGTGCCGACTCGCAAAATCACGATCAGCATCAACGGTGAGCAGCGCTCCGCCAACGTGGAGCCGAGGCTGTTGCTCGCCCACCTGATCAGGCAGGGCTTCAAGCTGACGGGGACGCATACCGGATGCGACACCACAAACTGTGGTGCCTGCACCGTTTTGCTGGACGGTGAGCCTGTCAAGAGCTGCACAATGCTCGCGGTGCAGGCCAATGGCCATGAAGTGACGACGGTCGAGGGTCTGGCCGGACCGAGCGAACTGCATCCCATCCAGGAGGGATTCAAGGACGAGCACGGCCTCCAGTGCGGGTTCTGCACGCCCGGAATGATGCTGACGGCCAAGGCATTGCTCGATCGCAACCCCGACCCAACCGAGGAGGACGTCAGGTGGGCCCTTGCGGGCAACCTGTGTCGATGCACCGGCTATCAGAACATCGTGAAGGCTGTGCTGTGGGCCGGGGACAAGCTACGCGGCGAAGCTGATGGCGGAGAGGAGTCCTAATGGTGCTCGACGAACTCAAGATCGGTGGACTGGGCTCGAGCCGGCGCCGTGTCGAGGATGACCGCTTCATCCGTGGAAAAGGCAACTACGTAGACGACATTGTGCTGCCCGGCATGCTTCATATGGAGATCCTGAGGAGCCCTGTCGCTCACGCCAGGATCAAGAAGATCGATACCACCCGGGCGTGGGACATGCCCGGTGTCCGACTCGTGCTCACCGGCGAGATGATGGCAGCGCGCAACTTGGCCTGGATGCCCACGCTGTCCTATGACACCCAGGCGGTGCTCGCCACCGACAAGGTGCGGTTCCAGGGCCAGGAGGTCGCCTGCGTCGTGGCCGACGACCCATACATCGCCAAGGACGCGATTGAGGCCATCGACGTCGAGTACGAGGTGCTTCCGGCCATAGTGAGCCCAGAGCAGGCGCTTGCCCCAGAGGCACCGCTTATCCGTGATGACAAGGCAAACCAGCAGGACAACGTCATCTTCGACTGGGAGGTCGGGGACAAGGCCGGCACTGACGCTGCCTTCGCCCGCGCCGACGTGGTGTCGAAGATCGAGATGCACTACCCGCGGTCGCATCCATCGCCGATCGAGACTTGTGGGTCGATTGCCGACTTCGACCGTGCGACCGAGAAGCTGACCGTCTACATGACGAGTCAGGCACCACACATCATTCGTGCGGCCGTGGCCCTAGTGGCCGAACTGCCGGAGCACATGATTCGGATCGTATCGCCGGACATCGGGGGCGGCTTTGGTAACAAGGTGCCGGTCTATCCAGGATACGTGGCATCGATTCTTGCCTCGATTCTTCTCGAGCGGCCGGTGAAGTGGATCGAGGACAAGACGAGCAACCTCATGTCGACCGGTTTCGGCCGTGACGTGTACTTGCAGGGCGAGATGGCGTTGCGCGCAGACGGAAAGATCCTTGCCGTCCGCATGCACACCGACTCGGACCACGGCGCCTTCTTCTCGGATGCGCAGCCGAGCAAGTTCAAGATCGGCCTGATGCATTCGACTTTTGCCTGCTACGACATCCCGACGGCGCATCTCACGGCCAAAGGGGTGTACACCAACAAGGCCCCGGGCGGTGTTGCATACCGCTGCTCGTTCCGAGTGACAGAAGCCATGTACTTCCAGGAGCGGATGGTGCAGGCCGCCGCAGACGACCTCGGCATGGACCAGGCGGAATTCCGCAGGCGCAATTTCGTCCGGGATGATGATTTTCCGCATCGGACCGCGTTCGGGTTCCTCACCGACTCGGGACAGTACGGCAAGTGTCTCGACGTGGGCCTCGAAGCGATCGGTTACGAGGATTTTCTCAAGGAGAAGGAGGAGGCCGCCAAGCGCGGCAAGCTGCTCGGTATTGGGATATCGACCATGACCGAGCCGTTGGGGGCCGGCAATAGCCGCGAGTACGACATCCTCGGGATCAAGATGTTCGACTCGGCCGAGTTACGCGTCCACATGACCGGAAAGGCCATTCTCCGGACCGGCGCGAAGACGCAAGGGCAGGGCCATGAGACCACGTGGGGTCAGATCGTCGCTCACGAGCTCGGCATTCCCGCCGAAGACGTGCTCGTCGAAGAGGGTGACACCGATACGGCTCCGTTCGGCATGGGCACCTACGCTTCGCGCAGTACCCCGGTCGCCGGTGCGGCAGTTTCGATGGTTGCTCGCAAAATTCGGGCGAAGGCACGCAAACTCGCTGCTCATCTCCTCGAAGCATCAGAGGAGGACATTGAGTGGGAGCTCGGGCGCTTCCACCTCCGAGGTGACCCGTCACGGGGTGTCACCATCCAGGAGTGCGCGATGGCCGCATACTCGAACCTTCCGGATGGCTTGGAGCCGGGTCTCGAGAATGTCGCCTATTACGACCCCCCCAACCTCACGTGGCCCTTTGCTTGTTACATCGCAACCGTCGAGGTCGATCCTGGCACAGGAGTCTGGGACGTGTTGCGGGTTGTAGCGGTCGACGACTGCGGTGTCCGCATCAACCCGATGATCGTCGAGGGTCAGATAATGGGCGGCCTCACAGAGGCCTACGCAATGGCAAACATGCAGTTCATCACCTTCGACGAGGAGGGGAACTGCATCGGGGGCAACTACATGGACTACCTGCTCCCTACTGCCTGGGAAACACCCGGGTTCGAACTACATGAGGTTGTCACTCCGTGTCCGCACCACCCGATTGGAGCGAAAGGGATCGGCGAATGCGCCACGGTGGGCGGTCCTGCTGCATTTGTGAACGCAGTGATGGACGCGCTCAAGGGCCACGACGTACGGAATATCGATATGCCGCTCCTACCGGACCGGGTCTATAAGGCCATGACCGAACGGACTGACGTGTCGGGTGCTCCGCCCCTAAGGATGGAATGATGAATCAACCTCGCAGACGTGCCGCTAGCGGCACTACTGAGGAGAAGCCATGAAGATCACGAGTGAGTTCGACGTCGCGGAGTCTCCGGACAAGGTCTGGGAGTTCTTCAACAACATCCCTCTTGTGGCTTCGTGCCTCCCGGGGGCAAACATCTCTGAGAAGGTCGGCGACGACCGGTACGTCGGCACGGTCGTGATCGGGCTCGGTCCGGTGAAACTGGACTTCGCCGGAGAGGCCGAGATCAAAGAGCGTAACGAGTCTGACCGGAAGATCATGGTCGACGCTTCTGGAGCGGACGTGAAGGGACGGGGACAGGCCGCACTCGTCGTGAACGCCTCTCTCGCCCCACACCAATCCGGCACAAGGGTCAAAGTCCTCCAAGACCTGCAGCTCTCGGGAGCTGCGGCGCAGTATGGGCGAGGGCTCGTCCAGGACGTGACGGCAGTTCTCCTGGATGATTTCGCGGCCAACATGCGTAACTCGTTGGCAGCGCTCGAGCGCGGCGAAGAATACGTTCCTGGGGAAGGATCGTCCGCCAGCGGATTCATGATCGGCCTCAAAGCAATGTGGATGGCCCTGCGTCGCGTGGGTCGCCGCTTCTTCCTTCCCTATCGACCGGCCAGCGAATGATGAGGAGATGACATGCTCTGGGTAATCGGAAACCTCTTGCTCCTGCTGGTTGTGGTACCGGTGCTGGTTGCGCTTCTGAACCGGGTGCTCGCTGC
>JAHEJX010000072.1:0-5887 GCA_024638645.1 Actinomycetes bacterium | reverse complement strand
CCATCGGCGTATTGCTGGTGTTCGACAGAGTCCTCGACATGTTGCGCACGAGCGTGAACGTCTTCGGGGATGCCTGCTGCGCGACGATCGTTGCGCTTCTGAACCGGGTGCTCGCTGCGCTCGAGGACATTCGTGGTGCCGCCGACGTAACACTCGCCGGTGGGGTCGGGGTCATCGGTGAGGTTCAGCACGTTACCGAGCGGCTTGCGACCACGGACGCAGTCATCGGCGAGGTGGCCAACGGCGCCGTCCGCTACGCAGGCTCGGTCGGAAAGCTGCTCGGGTAGGAGGAAGCCATGGAACCTGTCGCGATCGTCACTCTCGTCCTTGCTGGACTCATCATTGCCGCAGCAGCGCTCGGCCTGATCAGGGTGATATTGCACCTGCGCGCGGTTGTGAAGACGCTCGACACCCTCATCGGAGGCATCGACGTCATTGTCGACAGCACGGCGTCCGTCCCGGTTGTCGCGCCCTCGGTCAACGTAAGTCTGGCCCCTGTCCGCGACTTCGCCGAGAGCATCTGAGGAGGTGGACATGACGTATTCCGTACTCGCATCGACGACCGGTTGGACTATTGGTTACGTGATTGGGATCATCGTGGTCCTGGTCGTAGTCGCACTTGTTGTGCCCATTCTTCTCCTCGCCAGAAGGATCGGAGTACAGGCCGCCGCTGTCGATGCCGGCCTACAGCAAGCGGTGACAAACACCGCTGCTCTATCGCATCTATCTACGACTATCGAATCCGCCGAAAGCATCGTCGCCGGTCTGCGGCGCGGTCGCGAGAGACTGGGAGGTTGAGCGATGCTTGATGGATACACCCACGAAGGTCTGTGGCAGTTCGCCAACATCGCGGGTCTGATTGTGGTCGTCGCCGTGGCCGCGCTGCTCACGATATTGGTGCTGCTCGTCAGGACCATCGAGCAGCGGGTCATCCAGGTGCGCGAGACCCTGAAGCAGGCTGTCGCCAATACGAACGACACCGCGTTGATCGGTGAGACGGCTGCTCGGGTCGACGCGGTGCTCGAAGAGGGACTCAAACATCACCTCTTCTTGGGCCGAGTTCTCGACAAGGTGCGCGCATGAACGGCCGCATACTCTTTTCGGTCATCGACATCGTGCTGTTGATCGCCGGCTTGGCCGGCTACCTCTACATAGTCGGCGGCCAGCTGCGACGTGTCGCCACGGTGCTCGAGGAGTGCTCCAGTCTGGTGTGGGACGTCAAGCGCAACGCCGAGGTGATCGACTCCGGGCTCGGGAGTATCAATAACACCGGCCGAGTTATCGCAGGGGCGCTTCCACTGCTCTACGACATGGGCGAGCGCATCGTCAAAGGGGCGACCTTTGACCACGATGCCGCAGTGGACGGCGGGCACGCCGCCCCGGCGTCGGGCACAAGGCGCTCTCGCCTGTTGGAGGGCGTCGGCTACGACGCCGACTGACGTTCGGCGCTCAGTCGGAAGGAGCCTCGCGCGGCGTGGTCAACGGCTTCGTCGTTGGAGCGCGGTAGGAGCCGATCCACTCATCTTTCCACTCGCGGTCGAACTGCTCCGTGTTACAGCTGGGGTGATAGATGGAGATCAGCTCCTCGGTGATGCGCTCACGATGTGAGGCTGAGCCGCCGGGTATCGCGTAGGTAGCGATCCACAGGTTCCACTTGCCGCCCCCTCGCGCGATCCAGCTGGGCGAGTCAGGATGGTCGAACGGGAGCCCAATCGTCGAGAGGTCATCTGCGTGGCCGAGGTAGATGACCTCAAAACGCTGAGTGTTCGGGTCTGGTCGCGTCAGCACCGCGAACAAACCCTGACCTGCGGCCGCTGCGAAACCGCCCAGGACCCGCGGACCAGCAAACGGATACCCACCAAGTGAGCCGAGCCGGATCATCCGTACTCCTCGAACTCCTGCTCCTCACTCATGGACTCAGCCCAAGCTGCCGGCCACGGCGGGAGGCCTGCCTTCTGGGCGGCATCTGTGAATACGCCGATTGCGATGTCGACGGCTTTGTCGGAGTCGTCGGCTTCGATCACAAGTTGCGCGGCGTAGCTCGAACTGCCGATTCCGCTAGCGATTCCCTGCCACGGAGCAACCGCATCGGCGAACTCGACAATCTCCTCACGCTCCATGATTCGGTCTCCATCGGCGCGTACCGAAATGCTCCAACGCACGGTCGGCTCCTATCGGATCGTCGGTAGGTCTGCGGCAAACTTTTCGAGGCTGGCAAGATTGTGACCGGACCATACGGCATCGATGTGAGGCATCGCCACGGACATTCCCAGGCTCGTAGGTGCGAACTCAGGTGCGTCGCCCATCATTGGGTTCATCCAGATGATGCGGTGGCAGAGCCGCCCGAGCCGTTCGAGTGCGTCATCGAGCAATGCCGGGTCACCCCGGTCAAGGCCGTCTGAGCAGATCACGACCAATGCGCCCCGCGCAATCCCGCGGCGGGCGTAGCGACGCACGAAAGTGTCGAGTGAAGCGCCGATGCGCGTTCCTCCCGCCCAGTCCACGACCTCCTCCCCGGCGATGGCGAGTGCCTCGTCCGGATTGCGACGCCGCAGCGAGGGGGTGATGCGCGTCAGGTTTGTTCCGAAGCAGAACGCCTCGACCCGACTCGTCGCGGCAAGCGTTGAGTGGGCGAATTGAAGGAGGTTGCGCGAGTAGTCCGCCATCGACCCGGAGATATCGAGGATTAGCACTATCGGCCGGGGCCGAAAGCGGCGCTGCCTCCACCACAGTTCACCGGGCTCACCATGGGAGCGCATAGTCTTCCTCGCCATTGTGCGAAGGTCGAGACGACGACCGGCCTTCGAACGCAGGTGGCGACGGGTCCGCCGCAGAGGCGGAGAGGATCGCATGCTGGCCATTATCCGGCGCAGCGAAGCCAGCTCTTCCTCGGTGCACTCCGTAAAGGACTTGGATCGGTCCACGATCACGGCCGACGCTTGCGCTCCGAGGCGGGTCTCCGGTTCGTTGCCATCTTCCTCCGGCTTTTCGCCCGATGGGATCTCGAAGACGGAGTCGGCGCCGCGGGCGGACATCTCGGGTGGCACTGTCGTTCGCTCGTCATCGGAATGGCCACCCAAGAAATATTCGGTGAAGCAGGCGTTGTAGATCGGAATATGGGCCCTGCCATGAACGAGCGTGATTCGTCCCGCCCAGTAGATGTCCTCTAGCCGAGAAGGGTCGAGGCGCGACGCCGCAGTTGTGAAGGTCATCACATCGTCTGTGCCTACCGGCAGATCGTGGCTCCGTACGAAAGCTGAGAAGTCGAGGAGAGTTCTGAGTGGTCCGGCGTCACCCTCCACCGACGATGCTCCCGACTCGGCGGGCGACGACGTCGAGATCGTCTCGATCCTTGATCACCGATCCCAACGAGTATTTGAGGGTGTCTTCATCGAGATCGGTGGCGCCAATCGCTTGCAACGCTTCGACCCAGTCGATCGTCTCAGCGACACCCGGGGGTTTGGCCAAGTCGAGGCCACGAAGACGGTGCACTGCGTCCACTGCCTTGGCGGCGAGGGTCTCTGAAACGCCAGGCAGCCGGGTACGCACGATCTCCTCTTCGCGTTCGGCAGTCGGGTAGTCGATCCAGTGATAGAGGCAGCGCCGCTTCAGAGCGTCGTGCAGTTCCCTCGTTCGGTTCGACGTCAGTACGACCAGAGGTCGCGACACGGCCCTGATCGTGCCGACCTCGGGGATCGTCACCTGAAAATCGGAGAGCAACTCGAGGAGAAACGCTTCGAACTCGTCGTCGGCTCGGTCTACCTCATCGATGAGCAGCACACACTCGTCACCGGCTCTGACCGCCTCGAGGAGTGGGCGTTCGAGCAGGAACTTCTCGCCGAAGAGGGCGTCGACAGAGTCCTCTTCTGTGAGCTGGTGCTCGGAAAGCGCCCGTATCTGCAGCATCTGGCGCGCATAATCCCACTCGTACAAGGCCTGGTTGGTATCGATGCCTTCGTAGCACTGGAGCCGGATCAGCCGCCGAGAGAAGACGGCAGCGAGGGTCTTCGCAAGCTCGGTCTTGCCAACTCCGACCTCGCCCTCGAGGAGTAGTGGTCTGCCAACCGTTATGGCGATATACGCCGCCGTGCTCAGCCCGCGGTCGGGGAGATATCCGCCGCTTCTGAGCAGCGCGTCGAGCGATGAAACATCAGCTACGCGAAGAGCCTGTTCGCTACTTGATGAGCTGGGCGTTTCAGTTGTCATTAGGGCCGAGCACGAGATCCCGTAGGCTCGCACCGCCCTCGGAGAGTTTGCCCTCTTGCTCGAGGGTCGCCCGCCATGCACTCTGCAGGTCTTTGCCGGCGTCAGCGAACCCGTCGAAGGTGATGCCGACCATGTTGCGACAGGTCTTGGTCGGGCTGCAATCGGCCTCGAGCAGCACCTGGTCTTGGGATGGAGATGACCACATCGAGCTGGTCTCGTCTGTCTGAGGTCGCTGGTCCATCATGTCTCCTTATCGGAACAATGTAGCATCGAACGCAGCAGAAACGGCCGGGCCATCACGATGACGTACGGATAGCGATCGCTTCGGCAACGATGGAGATGGCGATCTCAGGCGGGCTGGCTGCGCCGATCCCAAGTCCAGCCGGCCCCCGAACCCGTTCGTCCCACTCCACCCCTCGATATGCGAGCCACTCTCTGCGCAGCTCCTGCATACGGGGCGATCCGATCGATCCTATGTAGCCCGCTTTCGACTTGATGGCGGCCTCGAGGGCGCGCCCGGCGGCTTCGACTTCGTGGCCCAGGACGACGACTGTGTCGATTGAGGAGAGCGTGGCCATCACTCCGGCGGCGGTCCCTGGGTCGGGGTGCACCGAAGCCTGCCATTCGATGAAACCGAAGGCGTCGGCCAACGCCGCGGCGATCGGCCCACCACCGGCGATCACTGCCCGCGGGACAGGGGTGAACGAAGTGATGAGACGGTCGGCCGAGAGGGCAACGCCGGGTTCACCTGGTTCCAGGCGCTCCCCTTCTTCGAGGAGGGTTCCACTTACGCGGAACGCGAACCGGGTCGGCTTACGTGCCGCCAAGTCCTCCCATATGTCGACGGGGAGAGCGTCCCCTGGCACGAGTGCCAGCGTGACCGTGCTGCCTGGCGCGAGCCCGCTGACGATTGCCTCTCCGGGGCCGAGTGGAACATCGACGAGCTCGCCGGCGGAAGCGAGTCCGCGCACCGCCTCCCGGATCGCGTGGTCGAGGGCCCCGCCCATCAAATCGCCCATCCGCCCTCCGCCAGGTGTGACGGCGACGGCTTCGGCGGGATCGGCGAGGGAAGGTTCGATTACCCAGGCTACGTGCACTTCGGTACCGGCGCGCAGGCACGAAAGCACACTCATTGCAACGTCGTACATGGTCCCTCCCGGCGCGGGTGAAGCAGTATGCCACGGGCCTGGATTGCGTCTCAGGACGCCCGTCGCGTCAGCCCAGATAGTCGACTGGGGTCTTCTCGAAGAGGCTCTTACAGGCAGGGCAGCAGAAGTAGAACATATCGCCATTGAGCTCTGTGGTGAATTTGGCGGTCGCCATCTCCACCTCCATATCGCAGACCGGGTCGATTGCTGTGGTGGGTATCGTCACCGTTTCGGTGACGCCTCCTGTCGCTCCCGCTGCCCGGAGCTGGACGAGTTTCGCCATCACAGCTACTGCGATCTCGCGATGCTCGATACGGCCGAGGTCGATTCCTGCCGGAGCGTCGACGCGGTCGATCTGCGCCTGGTCGAGTCCACGGTCGCGTAGGTATCCAAGAACGGTTTCGGCGCGCCGGGCGGACGCGACCAGCCCTATGTAGGCAGCGGGCGTGGCGAGCGCCGCCTCCAGCGCCGGCTCGTCGTAATGGCCCTGTGTGGCTACCACAATGGACGTGGCTTCGTCGATGAGTATCTCC
>JAHEJX010000071.1 GCA_024638645.1 Actinomycetes bacterium | reverse complement strand
ATCAGCACCCCGTATCAGACACGGCGACCACGTCATCACCCGACCTCCTCAACCCTCGAAACCAGTCCCCCCGGATGATCGCGAAAGCCCAGGTGGATTACAGGCATATGTAGCAATCCCGATCGGACTGGGGCGGCGGTCACCCCTGGCCCGACCGGCCAGTGACCCCCGCTCGATAACGTTCGACTCCGACCCCGACAGACCGCAGCACTGCGGCACTACCGCTGTGGTCGGTAATCCCGGACCTGGGCCGGCGGGGACCACTGCGGGTGGTTGAACCACCCCGGCCGCCGTCGAGCTGGGAGGCGAATGATGTTGCAGGCGGATCCCGCCGAGGGGCTCATCACCGGCGCTCTGTTTGTCTCGCTGGCGGCGGATCGTACAAGGCCAGTTCGTCCGCGTCGGGAGCCTCGAAGATGGAGATCTACTCGTCTGCACGTCCGATCGGTTCGTCGTCCCAGGGCGGTGCTGCGTTCCGTGCCTCGATCCGCGTCCAGAGGTCCTCGGTGGGCACGTCGAGGTAGTGCAGTTCCACACCGACACCAAGTCTGCGCGCCACCGTCCGCAGTTCATCACGCTCGACTCTGGCCCAGAGCCCGAAGTCGAGGACAACGCTCAGGCCATGGCTCAGCAACTCCTGGGCAAGGCACCACAGCTTGCCCTCGAGCTTTTCGCCCAGGTCGCGATCCCATGGACTCGATCCGAGGTCCCACTGCCATTCGTCCTTCGTGAGGTGCACTGCGGCGCGCTCGACGGCGATCTCTTCGGCCAGTGTGGTCTTGCCGGCTCCGGGTAGCCCGCAGGTGAGAATCAATCGGGCCTCACTCATCGGTTGCCATTCCAGCACGTCCCGCAGCGTCGTGGCCGCAGCACCCGACCCAGCAGTGCTCACTAGGATCGGGGCGATGAGGTTCGGCGCAATCGCGGTGGCGATCGCACTCGTCGTCATCACGACTGCGATCTATAGGTGGACTCCTCTCGGCGGTGGCGGAGCTGGCGTGGACGGCCCGGTTATCCACTCCGGGTTCGCTTTCGCTGCAGGAGGCGAGGATGCCCAGATCGAAGGCGTGCTGGTACTTGACGGCGACTGCCTCTATATCGAGTTCCTGATATGCCCGGGGTTCGGTATCCGGCCGTGTGGCCGCATGGCACGAGCTGGCAGGATGAGCCCGCCGGAGTGGTCCTGCCTGGTGGCGACGTTGCTCTTCTCGGCACCTGGGTCAGTGGTGGCGGCGGCTACCACAGCGAACGAAGTCGAATCGAGTCCGTCACAAACCATGAAGGCACTGAACTTGCGCTTCGGTGTGCCGAGGATCCGTATCGCGAGGTGGCCATCTTCAACCCCGGGAGCAGGGTCGAGGCCCTTGACTAGTCTGGATCCGGCTCTCAAGAGCGGTGCGGATAAACGGCACCAGTGCCGTGTCCGGTATCGCTCCGAGGTCGTCACTCAGAGTGAACTTGATACCCGCCCCTCGCGGGGCTGGGTCATCAGGAGCACCGCTATGCCCACCTCTGACCTGTCGTCTCTCGACGACCCAACCTTCCGCCGGGAGTTACTCGTCGTGGCCAGCTTCCTCGCTGGCTACGGAACGACGACCCGGAACAGCTATGCCACTGACCTTCGGCTGTTCGCCGACTGGTGCCGGGACTACGGACTCAGCCTGTTCGAGGTCCAGCGATCCCACCTCGAGTTGTTCGGCCGATCAATGGAAGCCCGAGGGCTGATGGCCTCGACCGTCGCTCGGCGCCTCTCTGCGTTGGCGAGCTTCTATCGGTACTGCGAACAAGAAGGCCACGTCGACCGCAGTCCCGCCACCCATGTCCGCCGACCCAAGGTCGACAACGAATCCCGCACGCTCGGCTTGGATCGCAACGAGTTGAGCGCTTTCATGATCCGAGCCGGGATCGGCACCCACCGCGAACACGCCCTGGCCTCGCTGTTGGCCCTGAACGGGCTCAGGGTGTCCGAAGCATTGAACGCTGACATCGAAGACCTCGGGTTCGAACGTGGGCATCACATCCTGCGGATTACCCGCAAGGGCGGCAAGGAGCGATCGTTCCGCTGGCCCCTCGAACGGCCCGAGATGTCCGGTTCTACATCGGGGAACGGGCTACCGGGCCGATCTTCCTCGGTTCCTACGGTCAACGGATGGATCGCCACGCCGCCGATCGGGCGGTCAAGCGAATCGCCCGCCGGGCCGGGATCTCCAAGAAGATCAGTCCCCACAGCCTGCGGCACAGCTTCATCACCGCCGCTCTCGACGCCGGCGTTGCGCTTCGAGATGTCCAAGACGCTGCGAGCCATTCGGACCCTCGCACGACGATGCGATATGACCGGGCCCGGCAGTCTCTCGACCGCCATGCCACCTACGTGGTGGCCACGCTCATCGCAGCCGCTCCCTGTCCGAGGGTCCAAAGCACATTATCGAGTGGTCATTCCCGAGCGGTCCCAGCGCGTCCAAACGCCGGTTGCCGAGTACCGCCTGGCGACGTTATGGGTGAGCGATACCGAGCGGCCGAGTCTCCGCTCGCGGTCGAGGCCGCCGAGCGGGTTCCTGTTTGGAATTGGCGGTTCGGCGAGGGAAACCAGATCCGGATCACCGTCACCTGCGCAGACAACGACAACTTCGACACCCCGTGCTGAGGCCAGCGCCGACAATCCGAGTGATGAGGGGCACAAACTACCCCGCGCGCATCGAACTACCGGTAGGGTCCGGCTGTCTCGATCAATCGCCGGTCGTCGTCGCAAACGAGCCGCACGGTTCGGTCACAGCGGCGCCGGACGGACCACCCGAGATGACACCGTTCGGTTGTGCCCCAACCACGCTGATTTCTGCCTCAGTTGGCTGACCGGTCGATGCCGTCCAGAGGGCAACCCTGTGTCTGACACGCTGGCCCACCCCACTGCCAACACTGACTTCACAGGTTTCCAATGGAGGACCAATGGCCCTGTTCGATCCCGCCGGCTTCGATCGACAATAGGGAGGTGGAAGTGATCGGGTCGGCCCTGGTGGTCGTTGGGCTCCTGCTGCTCGTTACCACTGTATTCGCCGGCCTGGCCGAGCGGGTTGACAGCGTATCGGTTCCCCCCGTGCTTGTCCCATATCTGAAATATGGCGCGCGTGCGCCGTTCGTCGCCGTTCCGCTGTTGATCGGTGGGGTCTTGCTGGCAGATCTCCGCCGGCTGCCCGACGTGATCGGCCTGGTTCTCCTGGCAGCGACGGTCCTGCTCTTGGTAGCGGTGTGGATCGAAGCGGTCGTGGACGGCGTCACCGGGAACGGACGAACGGGACGGGCGGTCCTGTCGGGCACGGCCGCAGGCCTCGGGCTTGTCACCACAGTCATCGTCGCAGTGGTCTTCGGCGACGTTCCTTCAGTGTTGATCCTCTGGGGGTTCGCCCTCGTCCTGCTGGGAGCGGTGTCGGTGGTAACCGGACTCGTCTGGGCGGTCGTAGCGTTGCTCCGGCGGGGCGATCGAGCTCGCGTCGGTCGTTTCACCGGCGAGTCGTTGCTGGTCGTGATTGTTGGCCTCGTCGGGATCATCGTCTTGGCACCGCGATCGCCGTCGGTGCCCGACTCGATGGCGGACGCAGCGACCCTCGACGATTACCTGGAGGATCTTGTCGACTCGGACAGTCCACCGAGTGTCTCAGTTGTCGTGATCGCTGACGGAGCGACGGTATACGAGAAGGCGTTCGGCGTCGGTGACGGGCCCCACGGGCTGGCAGCAACCCCGGACAGCGTGTATCACTGGCTCTCGACCACAAAGGTCGCCACGGCGATCGCCACCCTGCAGTTGGTCGAGCAGGGCCTCATCGATCTCGACGACCCTGTAGACGAGCACCTGCCGTTCTTCGATCCCCAATACCCGAGCGACTCCAGCCCTCCCGTGACCATCGCCGACCTGCTCAACCACAGCGCCGGCCTCCCTCAGAACGTGCCGGCAGTCATCGGCTGGCTCCGCCACGAAGACGAACCACCACTCAACCAGACCGAGTTCCTCCGCGACCGGCTGCCCTCCTATGACACGCTCGGCTTCGAGCCCGGGAGCCGGGGCGTCTACACCAACGTCGGCTACTACACGTTGGCCGCCGTGATTGAACAGGTCACTGGTGAACGCTACGAAGACTATGTCGTCGAGAACGTGCTCGACCCGCTCGGCATGCTCAACACCCGCTTCGAGTACACCGACGCAATGGTCGACAACGAGGCAGTTGGCGCCCACCCCATGGCCGACTTCCAGACGGTCTTCATCCCGATCATGGACCTGCCCTGGCCTGCCAGCTACATCCGAGAGCACGACGATGGCTGGATCTGGTTCGAACGAATCCTGTTCGAAGGCAACGCCCCAACCGGGTTGATCGGACCAGCACCCGAGAAGGCCCGTCTGCTAGCGATGGTGCTCAACGGCGGAGAGCTCGACGGCCAACGTGTTCTCTCCGAACGGAGCGTCGACACCTTGCTGTCGGGCAACCAGGTCGCCGCCGGCAGCAGCCCCGAGATGGACGAGTACGCGAACTACGACGAAGCTCTCCACGGGATCGGCTGGTTCGTCATACGCGACGGCAACCGAACCTTCCACGACCACAGCGGCGGCGGTCCCGGCTTCGCCGCTTACATGAGGCTCTACGCCGAAGAAGACCACGGAATCGTAATCCTCGCCAACGGGACAAACCTGCCGTACCTCGACCTGGCCGACGCCATCGCCGACATCAACTGGTAGGAGACATCACCGCAACATGATCCCGCCATGGCAGCCGCGCTAACCGGCGTTATCCGACGGGTCGAGCGCTCGGAAACGCGATCACCCTCGGTGGCAACCGAACCCCACATCGACGAACGGAATGAGGCGACGACATGTTGTACCTCGGCAAGCTGCCCAGGGCTACTGGTCCCCCAACTGGTACCCGACCGCCATGTCCAGCGGCGCACTCCGGCGAACACTGCCGACCTCAATCTCGCCACTACCGGACGCTTCCGAACACCCACGGATAGGATTTGTCAGCGTCCGGAAAGGGGTGTGACGAGGATCGGTGCAGGATCCTGAACGCGAGGCGTGGTCGCCGCTAGCGATCAGCCCCGACAGAACGGGATTATCGGTCGCTTGGACCACGGGATAGCGCCGGTTCCCGCGGTCGCTCGTCCGGGATTCTAGAGCGGTGTTGCCGATCGGGTTGTAGCTGGCGTACGACTTGTTCCCGTCCGCTTGTAGGTGCGGTGGCCGGCCGGACTTAGCTCTCGCTGTGGTGGTGGCGCAGCTTCGTTTCTGTGTGCCGCGGATGAACGTAGTTGCGGAGCTCTTTCAGCGCCTGTTGGCTGAGGATCGTGAGCTGCCGAGCAGTCCAGCTCGCTCTTTGAGGAGCGCGAGTCCTTGGAGGAGCGGGACAGAGCCCGGGGCGGCGTCGATGACATCCAGATCGGCCGATGGAGCGTGAAGCAGACGAGCGAATCCCTTCGTGAACGATCGAGAGACCCTTCGGGCCACTTCGAGATCGTCGGTGTCGGGCCGGGACTCAAGGAACGGGAGGGGACAGCATGAGGTCGTAGAGGCGTGAGTTGATTAGCAGCGGCGAACTCGCGGTACCGATTGACGAGCTCGTCAGGTTCTCGGGCGGGGTCATCCCGGCGGGGATGTCGGTGAGCGTGTCGGTCAGTTGCCTGAATCCTTGATGCACCTTCGGGCACGAATTCATCGCCGACTACTGGGAATGGTGATGAAGCGATCCGGGCTCAAGCCTCGCCGTGATCGAACCTGGGTATCGGTGGAACCATTCGTTGACCGTCGTGCGAAAGCACCGAGAGGTGCGTACGAGGGGTGGGACAGAGGTCGAAGGTCCCTGGCTGTCGTTGTTGCTCTATGTGACAGTCCTCTCAGACGATGGAGGTCGCCTGTGATCGACTGGACAGACACACGTGAGGCGTTTTTCGAGCGCATGGATGCGGCGACCCGGTTCGCCTATGAGAACCGAGCGGGGTTCCCGCGGATCAATGAGATCGATCTCAAGGAACACCGGGCGATCGCTGCGAGTATGGCCCAAAGGGCCATCGACGCCGGTTTGACCCAGGTGGAAGCGGGGGTAAGAGTCGAAGAGACCGAAATCCCGGGACCCGGTGGTTCGATCCCCGCGCTGGTGTATCTCCCTGATAGCGACCGGCCGCACTCGATCCTGTACACGATCCATGCTGGCGGTTACGTCGCGGGTGGGGGCCTCTCACCCGCAATGCACCCTCATTTGAGCCGGCGGGTGGCCCAGTTCGGTTGCGCCGTTGTCTACCCGGACTTTCGGCTTCCACCGGAGCACAAGTACCCCGCGGCCGTCGAGGACTGTTGGGCCGTGCTGCGGTGGATCGATGAGCGGGTCAACGAGCCGGGGAGCCGGTGGGACGGTGAACGCCTCGTCGTGTCGGGAGGTTGCAGCGGTGGGAACCTGGCGGCGGTGATGGCGCTCATGGCCCGGGACAACGGTGGCCCGAAGATAGCGCTGCAGTATCTGGACAGCGCCATCCTGGACTGTCGGGCCGACTACGAATCACACGAGAAGTTCGCCCAGGGCTTCTTCCTGAACCGGGCCGAGAATCTGTACGTTATCGATCAGTATCTCGAGCGTCCTGAGCAGCGGTGGGACTGGCAGGCATCGCCCGTTCTGCATGCCACGTTCCGGGATCTGCCACCGGCACTCATCGTGTGTGGTGAAACCGACGTCCTCTCCGACGAGATGCGATTCTACAAGAACCGACTCGAGGACGCCGGTGTCGATGTGCACTGGGTGTACTACCCGCTGCAAGGACACGGCTTCCTCGGGTACCGAGGTGCCGACGGCCAGCTCACCGCAGACGCTGCGGACGCGACCGCACGCGTCGATGCGGTGCTCGCCGAAGTCCTCAGATCCTGACGTTCTGCCTCACGACGTTCATTGTCGGAAGCCAGAACGACCTGCCCGGAGGGGGTCCGGGACCATCCGAGAATGGCCAAGGCGGTTCTGAGTGGCCGATCAGTCAGGGAGTCCCTCGACGAAGATCAAGCTGCGGTCGAGGTCGCGGTCACGGTAGCGGAGATCTCGCGTAAGCTGGCGAGGCCTACCACTCCCGAGCACGCTCCATCGATGGGAACTCCACCATGATCAGGAACTCGGGATCCCAGCGACCTTCGACGCCGTCGATGGCTCCACCGGCAGCGACGTAGCTCCTCCGTACCGAGCAATCGACCCGGCAGCGAGCGATCGCTACCTGACGAAAAGCTCCTCGTCAACCGGTCTGGTGTCAGCGATCACGTAGGCAGGCACTGATCCAGTACCGCCTCGACGCCAACAGCAAGCACTACCTCCGTTCCTCCTGGCCAGCTGCGATAGCCATGCCGGTGACGATGCCGACACCGAACTCTCCCGGGCCAGACCCGTGCGTCGACCGCGATGGCCAAAGAGCGCGGAGGACGAACGGGCTGTCAGTCCGGATCCGGGGAGGCTGGGCACAGCCGGGTTACTGGCCGTGTCCGTTCAGCCACGCCGATCCGTCGTTGTCGACGATGGGCTCGGAGACCTTGGAGCCCATTCGTCGGTGGAAGGCGATCGAACAGGGCCGAGGTCCCGCGCCTCCCAACCTGCGTGCTCGATGACTCCGAGATCAAGATGACGAAGCATGACGTTGGACCCTTGTGGTGAAAGCGTCAACGCGGTGACGATGATGACCAGGGTTCCGGTCGTGTTCGAGACGAACGCGGCGGAGTCCGATTCGAAAGGAATCGTCGCGATGGCGCAGGTCCAGGATCTCGAGCGGTACAACAAGTCGTTTGGCGACGCTCCACAGGAGCTGATCAAACTGATGCGCAGCGAGTTCCTTCGCAAGCTCAGGATGAGGTTTGGTTACGTCGGTGTGCTGCGGTTCTTCGTGAGCGTCGCCCGCGAGAGAAGGAGGCTCATGAAGACATACGCCGTACAGTACGACGAACTTGTCAGCACCGTGCCGAACCCCAAGCTGATCAGGGAGTTCGTGTTCTTTGCCGCTGTCTACAACGCGCTCCTGAAGTACGAGACCAGGGACGGGGCCTACGAGTACCTGAAGAGCCTGCTCGAGGGGGTGTGGACAGAGAGCCTCCTGATGATGTATCAGGTCGACGACCTCGTCCGTTGCGAAGGTGACGTGTTCGACAACTTCAAGAAGATGAACATCGGAATCTTCACGTCGTCGTCTCTCGAGTACAACGTGAAGCAGATCCACGAGTCCGACAACCACCTCAACATCGTTGTTGACCGGTGCTTGAACGTCGAGCTTGCCAACACCTTCGGCGTTCCTGAGCTCGCCAAGATCGGATGCGATCACGACATCGTTGCCTATCCGCCCGTCGAGGAACGAACCAACTCGGTCTTCAGAAGGCCCTGCAACCTCGCAAAGGACGGTGTGGACTGCGACTTCCACTTCTACCGGAAAGGCTTCGAACCAGAGGGTCCATACGAGATCCACTGACATCGACATTCAGGCCCAATGTGCTGGGAGGCGCAACTGGCCAGTTCGTCATCTGTGGGGGCAGGGCGACGGTCCAGGTGGCTCTGCTTCTGTCAAGGCCTCGTCATCGGTGAGGTCGATTGTGGGTCTCGGTGCGGTGTGGGACCGCACGATCGGACACAATGTCGAAGATGATCAAGGCGAGATTACCGATGATCGCTGCTCCGATGATGGTAGTGACGACCGCCGGGTCTCCGCTGGGATCGGCCAGAGGGCCATCGCGGAGTCGTACGCATCAAGAAACTCGGCCTGGGCTTGGACTGATTTCAAGATTGTGGATTGGACAGTCACGGCGACTCCAGTCGAGCGAAGCGTCAGTGACCGGTTAGCCACGCCTTCGTAGTCCACTCGTTCGGTCGAGACCGAGGCAGGGCCCAGAAGTCCTCTCGCCCGGTTTGGCATCAGAACAACGTTCTCAGGTCGAGGCCTGCCCGATAATGTTCGGCGTCAGCGAGCGGAGAGCGCAACACTGCGGCACTTGCGGCCTGCTCGGTATCACGCCGCTCAAGGACGATGTTGGGCTGCCCGTGGCCCGGTGTGAGTGGGGTTGCCGGCTACTCGGTCGTGTCGGGGTCGGCTCGTGGTGGGGTGGGGTCGAGATCGTGGAGCTGGGCGAGCTGGTGTGCGAGCTGGGGGACTGGCTGGTTGGTCTTGGTGGCGGTGGCTCGGATGAGGGCGATGGCTGCGTAGAGGGCGTAGTGCCAGAAGTCGTCTCTCCAGAATCTGATCTCGTCGAGCAGGTCTGGTTCGAGGCCTGCTCGGCGGGCGGTTGTGGCCAGCACGGCGAAGCGGATCTTGCGGTGTTCCTTGCCCCGGAACTCGATCTCGGGGACGTGGTCGGCCAGGAGTGTCTCGTAGGCGATGGGGTCGGCTCGTTCGATGCGGGCCAGGTCGAGGGCGTCGATGGCGAGGCCCATGAAGTCCTCGCCGGGGAAGGTGTGATGCGGGATGTGTAGCTCGAAGGCAGCGGAACCCAACTGGTTGATGTCGCCATCGTCGTCGATCAGCCACCCCAACAGCAGACGCCTCGCCTCCCGGCGATCTTGGTCGGTGACCTGCTGGCGGCCCATGGAGCCAATCTAGATCGCTCCACCCGGGGTCTCGCACCTTGGTGGCAGTCAGGGGGCAGCGGCGATGAACGTGGCTACGACATAGGTGGCGTGCCGGTCGAGCGAGTGGCGGGCTCGGTCGTAGCGCATCGTGGTCCGCGGGTCGGAATGGCTGGCCGCGTCTTGGACGTCGCGGAGCGCGACGCCGGCGTCGAGGGCGGCGGTGATGAAGCTGTGTCGCAGGCTGTGCGGACTGGTCCGTTTCGAGATCCTTGCCCGCCGGGCGATCCGTTTCACCGCCCGGTCCGCAGCGTGGCGGTCCATTCGCTGACCGCCGACACCCAAGAAGATCGGCCCGGTGGCCCGTTCACCGATATACAGGCGAACCGCTCGGGCCGTTCGAGGGGCGAGCGGGACGATCGCGCCCTTGCCGCCCTTGCGGATGATTCGCAGAATGTGATGGCCTCGCTCGAAGCCGAGATCGTCGATATCGGCGTTCAAGGCCTCCGACACTCGGAGCGCGTTCAATGCCAGGAGCGAGGCCAGGGCGTGCTCACGTCGGGTACCGATGCCGGCTTGGACCATGAACGCGCTCAACTCGGTCCGGTCCAACCCGAGGGTTCGGGATTCCTTGTCGACCCTCGGTCGGCGGACGTGAGTGGCGGGGCTGCGGTCGACGTGGCCCTCTTTTTCGCAGTACCGGTAGAAGCTCGCCAACGCGCAGAGGCGCCGGGCGACCGTGGAGGCCATCAGGCCCCGTGCTTGCATCGACCGACCGAACAACTCGAGGTGGGATCGCTGAACCTCGAACAGGTTCAGGCCGTTGTCGCGGCACCACTCGGCGAACAAGCGCAGGTCGGTTGTCTTCGGACAACCTCGGATCGGACTCGAAGTCGATTGGCGGTTTGTTGTCCCACTGGTTCGACACTGGTGGGGGGCGACCTGTCGCGCAAGCTGTCGTCCATACTTCGAGCGCTCGTGCCCGCAGGTCGGCGGACCCGGGTCCGGAGCCGGTGCGTGCTCGTTCCAGCAGCTCCCGTTCGGCCAAGGGTAGGGAAGTGTGGATCTCGTCGGCCCACGCCTGTAGATCGGCGTGATGTCGCCGGCGGTCCTCGGCGGTCGTGCCCGGCTTCCACACCGTGATGACACTACCCGAGGTCGGTGACAGGCTCGGTCCCGTCCCCGCCGCGTCGCGTCCCGAGTGGTGGCAGGATCGACCGGGGATCTTCTTTTTTCAAGGTGAGGGTCGCGGTCTGTCGTTCACCGCGAAAGAGTGGAGTCTGAGGGCCGGGATGTCCATGGTGTCGGATGGTATATCGGTATACGGTGTGGCTGGACGGGGCCGGACTGGCTGGACGGAATCCGGACAGAACCGCATGAAACCGGGCTCACCGGACGGGCTGGACGAATCCGTGAACCTTTTTTGCCAAGGTGAGGGTCGCGGGTTCAAATCTCGTCGTCCGCTCCACATAGTTCCTGGTCAGCGGCCCTGTTGGGCCGCTGACGGCGTTTTCGATTGCCCATCATGCCCATCTCGATGCTCATCATGAGGATGGGTGACTCTGCCGATGTGGTGGTGTGGCTGGTTCGATGAGGCCGAGGTCGGGTTCGTGGGAGCTGCGGGTCTATGCCGGGGGTCGACCCGGAGACCAGGCGCCACCGCTACCGCACCAAGACGGTGCGGGGCACTCAAGCGGAGGCTGAGCCAAGCTGGCGGCGCTCGTGGCCACCGTCCGAGCCGACGGTGCCCGTGGGCCAGGTTCGTCGGTGTCGGTGTTGTTGGAGCGCTGGTTCACCGTGGCGTCGAGGTCGTGGACGCCAACGACGATCCGTCAGACCCGCTCGGTGCTGGACCGCTACCTCCACCCCCGCATAGGGTCGATCCCGGTTGGTCGACTGACCGCAGGCCGGATTGATGATTTGTACGCCGAGCTGGGTCGCTCGGGTGGAATGAAGGGTCAGGCGTTGTCGGCGGGGACGGTGGCCAGAGTCAATGTTGTGTTGCGCTCGGCACTGGCCCAGGCTGTGCGGTCCTGGCTGACACCAAGACCAAGCAGTCCCATGTTGTCGATCTCGACCCCGGGACGTGTGAGGTTCTCGCCGGCTACGCCGCCACGGTCGAGGCGCCGGTGGGGGAGGGGTAGGTGTTCAGCGACGACAACGCCGCCACGGCATGGAAGCCCAGCCGGGTCACCACGGCCTTCCTCCGGTACCGCCGGGCGGTCGGGTTGCGGTCGTTCCGGTCGCATGATCTGCGGCATTTCATGGCCACCCGGATGCTCGAAGCCAGGACACCGATCGTGACCGTGTCACGACGCCTGGAATCCGAGATCAAGAGAACCGACGTCGAGCTGGCATACGGAATACACTTGGAGGATCGGGCCTCGGGACAGCCGGGGATGATGCCCTTCGGCAAACCAGGCTCTGGACGGACTGGCCTCGCAGCCGCCCATCGCCGAGCGATCGAGAGCGGCCTGCCGTCGTGGGCGACGACACGACCCCCGACAGCAACCCGTTCGAGGCCGGCATGGCTCGCTATGTCGATGTCGATCTCGAGCCCGACAACGTCGGAAAGGCCCGCGCTCCGGCAGAAGCAGTCGCGGATCGTGGGCGCAGCATACCGGCGACGGCTATTCCGGCCTGAGGTGCGCTTCCATCCACGCCGCGCCGAACTGCACCAGATCGGCGGCGTCGATCAGCTCGCTGCGAGCTGCACCAACCGTGCCGACGCGGGCGCGGCCCGCAGCCACATAGGCTTCGAGGATGAGCGAGAAGTAGTCTTCCCCGGGATGATCCACGATGCCCTTCGAGTCGTCGAGGGAGTCGACGGTGCGGATCTCGGGACCTTGCGGCCTTGCCACCCACCGGTAGCGCCGCACCCGTCGCTTGTCCGGGACGTCGGCGACGTACTCGGCGTAGTGCAACAGCGTGACGGTGTCGGGATCGGCGCCGAGGCGGAGCACCTGGCCGCCTGCCCGGACGAGCCGTTCCAGCGGTGAGCCCGGGCCGAAATAGTCGTTCCACGGCACGTTGGAGGTCAGTTCGGTCGCCATGCGTCCCCGCGCCGCGAAGCGACCCTCCGGATGGTCGGAGACGACGGTGCCGGGGTGGCGCCGGAACACCTCAGCCAGCGTCCCGACATCGGGGTCGGAGGAGGTGTGCCACGCATCGAAAGGAATTGCCGCAACGAGCTGGGCGAGTCGCTCGTTCTCGGGCAGCTCGTTGACCCACGCCCACTCGCCGTGCGCTCCTAGCACCATCAGCAGGGTCCCGTCGGGACCGACGGATCGATCGAGCGCGGCGATCACGCCTGCGGCGCCACCCTCCGTCGGTCCGATGGCCCGCAGCGAAGCATGCACCATGACGACCCCGCCTCGATCGATTCCGAGGCTCGCCAAGTCGGTGGCAAGGTCCTCAGCAGTCCAGGATGCCGGTGGCGTCATCGCCCGCAGTCACTGCTGGGCGTACCGCATCTCGCGGCGGTACTTCTTCCAGTCGGATGACTTGGTGGACCACACGACGTCGGTGATGATCTGTCCGATCCCGACAACGATGAGCAGGGCAGTGGTCCACCACGGTGCTTCCATGACCAGTGCAGGCCCGAGCGCAAAGAATGGGATGAGCTTGGTCAGCACCGCGCCCGAGGCGTGCATCCAGGCACGGTGCTTGGCATCGGCCCGCAAGTACGTTGCGTAGTCGGTTTTCACGCCGGGCTGGGGCCGCTTCATCGAGCCGACGAACCAGTGAGTGAACCGGATCCCGAAGACCCCACCCACGGCCATGTGAGCCAGGCCGTGCGTGGTCATGAGGGTGATGCCGGTGCCGATGAGCAGCGCGATCCCGTTGGCAGGCTGATCCAGCGAGTAGGCCCATAGCACGACGCCGAACCCAGTAACCGTGCCGATCGCCATCAGCGCCGTGCCGAGCGCAGCGGGTACGGTGAACAGCGCCCACGCTTCGAAGGCGCGCCGATCGATCGATCCGATGCGCTCGGCGTAGTCGGGTACGAGTCGAGGATCTCGCTTGACGGCCCCGACGGCCTTCCAGAACCCGGTCGGGCCCAGGGCCGCATCGCCACGATCGACGGCTTGTTCCGAACTCGTCAAAGCGGATTCGATCTCGTTGCGATTCAAGTGGCACCTCCTTGGTGTCAGTGCAGCGTAGGAAATGAATGGCAGCCAAGACGGGGCACGACGCAGCCAGCCGGCCTGATGTGCCGGGAACCTCCGAACTGGGTCGCTGCTTAGACGCACCGTCGGTCGGCGAGTCCCCGCTGGCAGAATACGGTCGTTTCGACAGACTTCAACGAGAACGCCTCTCCACCGTCCGAAGGTTGGTCCAACACCTGGAGCCGGGTGCCCGCCATGGAATCGTCTCCAAGCCCGGTCACGTCGTCGGTGACCTCTCCAAGATCCCCGACGCAAAAGTTGTTTGCCTAGACGATCCGGCGACGCGTTCCCAAGCCGATGGCATGACGGCGTGGAAGCCGAACTGGGTGACGGGGCTCCCTCGCCCTGGCCAGGAAGAAGCCGATCCGGGGCGGGCGGGACGCTTTGGGTCCGACTGTGCTGGTACTGTGCTGGTCGAGACGTTGGAGCAGATAGGCGAGCGGCTGGGTTGGAGCCCGGAAAGGTTCGAGGAGATCCACCCCACCGCAGCGCCTGCTGCAATGCCGACCGGAGGATCCCGTGCACACGGCGGATCGTTCCAGCCGACAGTGACTCGTTGCGACGTCCAGGCTTGGCCCGAAGATCGGCATAGAAGCGATCGAGAACGCCGCCGATAGTCGCGACAGCTTGCGGCTTCCCAGCATCGGTTCGGGATGAACCCGAATGGCGCTCTCAGTCCGGCGCCTGGTCGAAGGTAACCAGTTGGGTTCTATCGACTCGGTCCACCGAATCAGCAAGTCGCTGAGCGTCGCCTCTGTTCTTACGGAGCGGCCGGAGTTGACCTCGGCGACCAGCCGATCCAACTCTCGTTTCGCACCCGTTTCCCGCCTTGCTCGGATCTCGACACATACCGTTGCCGGCCTGTGGCCGGATCGATCCCGGCATAGAGCCGGAGCTACCAAACGTTCACCCCGGTGTCGGGTTGATCCGCTCACGCTGCGCTCGCTCGGTCCACCATCGACTCCAACGCCTTGACCGGAACCAGCAGGCGCCGACCCCACACCAGGTTGTAGCTGGAGGGTGTCGATGTCGCTTCACGCCGCTAGGATCGCTCCGTCTGCGAGGCGAGATTCCTGGGTGGCCAAAATGACGTGTCGACGATTACCGCAGCCCGGCACGCATGCGTCGCGTTCCCGGCGCCCTAAGCGGTGGCTTCCCAGAACGTTCGTTCGGCCCCTTTTTACTCTTTGTCTCCTTGGCCTGGTAAGGGGCACTGGGGCCGTTGTCCCGAACGGTTCGCCAGCCGACGTGGGTGGCGACGATCGCTTCATCCAGAAGGTCCGGCACGACTTCACGCCTGCGACCTCAGCCTCGATTGTCGCGACCGTCCGGGCTGTTGTCGACAGCGTCCAAGGGCCGCCCGCCGGCCCGGGCATGAACCTCATCAAACTCCAACCTGTCGGCCCCGTGTGGCGCCTCGACTTCGCGACCTCTTCAGCCACGACGAAGACTGACTCCGTCTGCCCCTTGGGCCGCATTTTCCGCCACCTGGCTCCGACATGAGGATCCTGCTATCAGCCTATTCGTGCAAACCTAACCATGGTTCGGAGGACGGGAACGGCTGGAACTGGGCGCAGCATTTAGCTCAGGCAGACCACGAGGTTTGGGTGTTGACTCGGGTCCAAAACGCACAGGCGATTGACGAGCATTTGGCTTCGCACCCTATTCCGAACCTGCGATTCATTTATGTCACGGTTCACCGAGCGGCCGAACTCCTTGCCAAGATGCCGATTGGCGATTTCGGCTGGCAGATCAGATATCTGGTATGGCAGCAAAGGGCTTCCCGAGTAGCAGAGCAATTCGACAGAGCGCATCGATTCGATGTCGTTCACCACGTCACGTGGGCCACTATCACCGGCGGTTCCAAGCTCTGGAGTCTTGGAAAGCCCCTCATCTTTGGACCTGTCGGCGGGGGACAAGTTGTCCCACCTCGCTACCAGGAGTACTTCCCGAGCAGAGAGTGGCGAAAAGAGAGGCTTCGATCGTTTATCTATCAGAAGCTAGCCAAGTTCAATCGATTGTCCCGTGAAACGGTCCGCAGGGCTGATCTCGTTTTAACAACCAATCGTGAGACATACGACCAGGCATGGCAGTTAAGTGCTTCTCGGGTCGAGCCCTTCCCCGTTGCTGGCGTAGCGGAAGACTATATTCCCGAACGATTACCGTCTAGATCGAGCTCAGACGAACTGCGGGTGCTTTGGGTTGGAAGTCCCCTGGGTAAAAAGGGTTGCTCTTTGGCGCTCGAGTCAATGTCGAAAGTATGTTCATCAGTTCCTTGGAAGTTGACAGTTATAGGTTACGACATCTCCAATCGGGACGTGATGGCAAGAATAGAGCGTCTGGGGATCCGAAGCCGAGTTGACTGCATAGGCCGGATCTCTATGGCAGAGCTGAAACAACATTACTTGGATAACGATGTCTTTCTGTTTACCAGTTTGCAGAACAGTCTGGGTGCACAGCTTCTTGAGGCGATGGCGTGCGGGTTGCCCGTAATTGCGCTTGACCACCAGGGAGCGCGTGACTTCATTCCTGACGACGCCGGTATAAAGATCGCCGTAGACGAACCGACGGAGACTGCCGAAGGACTATCCCGAGCGGTCGAAGACACGTATTTCAATCACCAGGAACGTTTGGCCATGGGCCGCGCTGCTTACGAGTTCGCCAAGACTCAGACTTGGAATCGTAAGGCGCGAAGAGTGATTGAGTTCTATGAGGAGATCGCGGCCGCGAAGGTGGAAGATGTCCGTACTTTGGAGAAAAGGTGAATAGGTAATGCGAATTGCCCAATCAGCGGAAGACCTGGAGACCTACGTTGACTACGTCAGAGCCGAGTCGCTTTTCCAGATGCAGTCGATAAGCCTCTACGATCAAGATGACTGGCTGGTACGAAATGGAAGCCTGTCTCATCACACGGGTGGCTTCTTCTCGCTGTGTGGCTATCGGGACGCCGACAGAGGTTTTGAGGCGCTCGTCCTCTTCCAGCCGCAAGGAGCCTTCAACGGCATGGCGATGTGTCGGCATGATGAGAGAATCCATCTCCTCCTGCAGGCGAGAGTCGAGCCGGGTAATTCGCGCCTAGTGCAATATGGCCCAACTGTTCAGTCCACCCCTGCGAACTACCTCCGCTTGCACGGAGGCAAGAAGACGGCCTACCTTGAGTACTTCTTTGAGTATCGCCCTGGGGTCAAAGTGTTGGAGAATTCGACTCAGCTTGATCTGGGCAAACGCTATTATCAGAAGACGAAGTTGCTGTCATACATCGAAATGGATCAGATGGTGGAGTGCGAAGAGAACACCATCTGGGTACCTCTGGATGTAGCTCAGGAAGTCGTCGGCTATGACAACTTCTTCAACACCGATCTCCGATCGATGTTGGGTGTGTTTGACTGGGATAGCTTGATCCGTGAGCCGTCATCAAGTGAGCGTTCCGAAAGTTTCCCGATGCCACTGAAAAGGGAGCCTCGAGCCTCAGGAGTTCTGGTTCCGTTGACTCAGCTCGACAAGTGGAAGTTGACCGACCGGGGAATCGAGTCTATCGGGGACGTTCCGACTTCGGCGGGACTATATCGGGTAAGCTGCACGAGCAGGGAGGTGTCGGAATGGGTGCAGCCGTTGTTTCTTTGTGAAGGCATGGGGCTGATAGTCCTCTACCAACGATTCAAAGATGGCGAGAGACAGTACTTGCTGAGAAGGGGCAAGGAGTTCGGGGTACCTGGTAACGATGTCTTCCTGCCGTCCGAGGTCGTGTACCCAGGCGAAGATTGCGAACCCTCACTTGTCAACGGCGAGGTCATCGTTGATTTGGTTCAGTCGGAAGAAGGAGGACGGTTTCTCGAGAACGAGAATCGGTATCAGTTGATCGAGATCGACGAGGATTCAGATCCGGGTGATGAATGCGTTTGGGTCGACGTTGGCGAGTTCAAGACGTTGCTCGCCACGTCGAACATGGTCAGCATCCAGCTGAGGTGTATCGCTTCGCTGCTCCTACCCGAGTTGAACCCATTGGTCTTTGAAGCTGGGTAACCCCGATCTCGGCCGTAGTAGCTACGACCCGAATGGCGAGGGCTCGCTTTGGGCCGGGTGCTGGTCGAACTACCGCAGGGAGCCGCTGGCTCTGGAGCCACCGAATGCTGTGGCCGTGGATGATTCCTGTTGCGGTGTTCGATGATTCCTGTTGCGGTCGTCGATGATTCCTGTTGCGGTGTTCAACGTGGGGGCCGCGGCGGCGGTTCAGCTTGCTGGTGCTGTTGGTCCTCGATGTGCATGGCGGCTCCGAGATGGCGTTCGGGGCAACGTTAACGGTGGCGGCAGTGGCCGGAGCGCTCGGTAGCAGCATCGCTCCCCAACTGGTTGACCGCTACGGTCGACCCCTGGTACTCCTCGTCGCGGCAGGGTTCGGAGCCGTCTGACCCGAATTTGACACCCTCGGAGGGTTGGCCGAATGAAGATCGCCTTGTTCAGCGGGTTTCGGGCCCAGATTGAGCGTTTCAGTCCGGAAGTGTAGGGGCGACACATCGTAGACACCGGCC
>JAHEJX010000166.1 GCA_024638645.1 Actinomycetes bacterium | reverse complement strand
CGGAGCCGCCGACCGCTTCGGACGGCATCGGCAGAATCGCCGTTGCTAACTACCATTCCGCGCGCCGGCTCTCGTAGCTCAGGGGATAGAGCACCGGTTGGAGTTCCCCCCGTGAGCTGGACACCCTGATAATGGGCGTTAGGCCCGGAGGGGAGTCCGATTGGGAGAAGAACAAGAGGCACGGAGGACGAGAAGGAAGTTCTCTGAGGAGTTCAAACGGGACGCGGTTGAGATCGTCCGTAGCTCTGGCAAGCCGATTGCTGAGGTGGCCCGCGAGTTAGGGATCTATGACTCGTCGTTGGGGAACTGGGTCCGGCAGGATCAGATCAACCGAGGGGAACGCGACGGGCTGAGCACTGATGAGAGCCAGGAGCTGTCGGAGCTCAGGCGGGAGAACGCTCGGTTGCGGATGGAGCGTGAACTCTTAAAGCGAGCTGTGGCCTTCTGGGTACGGGAGTCGAACGAGTGATGCTCTACCGCTTCGTCGACCAACAGAAGGCCGGTGGGTTCCCAGTAGAGCGAGTGTGTGAGATCGCTGGGGTGTCAACCTCGGCGTATTACGACTGGAAGGCCCATCGGGACGGGATCCCAACCGTTGCCGAGCTCACCGAGCGACGCTTGGTGATGGAGATCGGAGAGATCCATGAGGAGTCCGATGGGACCTACGGGTCGCCCCGGATCACGCGGGAGTTGTGTCGGGGCGGCTGGGTGGTGAATCACAAGCGGGTGGAACGCCTGATGCGGATCCACGACATTGTGGGCCATACCCCTCGCAAGAAGCGGATCACCACCATCCCCGGTGAAAAGCATCGGATCCCAGATCGGGTGCAACGTGATTTCACACCCACGGCGCCGGATGTGACCTGGTGTGGGGACATCAGCTACATCCCCACCTGGGAGGGGTTCTTGTATCTCAGCTTCGTTGAGGACCTGGCCTCGCGTCGTATCCTGGGATTGTCAATGGCCAATCACCTGCGCGCCGAGCTGGTATGTGACACCCTCACCGAAGCGATCGGGACCCGCGGCGGTGACGTCACCGGGGTGGTGTTCCACTCCGACCGGGGCACCCAGTACACCTCTGGGGACTTCGCCGACCTGTGCGCCCAGTATGGGGTGCTCCAGTCGGTGGGTCGCACCGGGGTGTGCTGGGACAACGCTCCGGCTGAATCGTTCCTCGCCACGTTGAAGAAAGAACTCGTCCACCGGCGAATGTTCCACACTCGGGCCGAGGCTCGCCTGGCAATCCGTCACTGGATCGAAGCCTGGTACAACCGCCGGCGACTCAGCTCCGTGCTCGGATACCAATCACCGATCGAATGGGAGGACCACTACCGTCACACCACCACCACCATGGCCGCATAACAAACGTGTCCGGCCAGACGGGGGAACTCCACTATGCGTGACCGAGCGCATCAGTGCCGTTCCCGAGCACTGTCGGTTCTGGTCGTTATGACGCCATATTTGGTGATCGGAGCGCCTTCGGGTGGGCAGCGAAGAAGGCCTAGATATATCATACACATCGCGTATATACTTGTCGTATGAGTAAGCATCTGGTCGACATAGACGAACAGGCATTGAGCGCTGCTCGCGCCGAGCTGGGAACGGTCACGCTCAAGGACACCGTCAACGAGGCGCTACGTGCGGCTGCCACCGGACGTGATCCCCGTGTTGTCGAGGCGCTTGACGTCCTCGCCAAGGCCGAACTCGCAGACCGTGCTGAGGCGTGGCGTTGAGTCACTTGCTCGACACGAGCGTATTGACCCGTCTGGGTGAAGCGTCGGTAAGAGGAGTGATCGAACCGCTGGCCACCATTGGCTGCGCCGCCCGCGCCGGCATCAGCGACCTCGAGATCGGCTACTCAGCACGCAACGAAAGCGAATGGGATCAACTCGCCCGCGCGCTCGACGCCTTCGTGCTGGTCGAGACCACCGCCCAACACCTGCAACGGGCACGCCAGGTGCAGCGACTGCTCGCCACTCAAAGCCAACGGGGCCGCAAGATCCCCGACCTGCTGGTGGCTGCCGCGGCCGAGCAGGCCGGCTACACCGTCCTCCATTACGACGCTGACTTCGATCTCATCGCTTCAGTGACGGGACAACCATGCCAATGGGTCGTGCCCGCAGGCAGCGTCGACTAACCAACGGCCACAAAGAGCGCTCCGCGACGTGAATGCCTGATTGATCCCGCGCACTCGGTGAGATGTGCGATATGGCGCCCGATTTGGTGATATGCGGGTAATCGGTCCTCGATCCATGATCGGTCGGAAAGGCATAGCCACGATCCGTGTTCGCTGGGGAGCTGGGCAGGTAGCGCACGAGGTGAGTTATCGCGCAGTCGGCGGCACGATCGTTATGGCTCGGGATTCATGTGATCGGTGCGGAGGTCTCCTGGCTTGCTGCCTGATTGTGCTACCGGTTGAGATTGGCTTCCCACGTCACAGGCGCACCATCGATGATTTCGGTCTCGGGTGCGGTGCCCTTGCGATAGAACCGGAAGTTGCACGTCGTGGCGCCTTTGGCGATGGTGCATGGTCGACGGAACTCGGCCTGCACCGCATCGGCGATGGCCGGGTACCCGGCGAGATCGTGGTCACATCCGAAGGGTGCCAACTCCGGACAGTCCAGTTCGGTGAAGACCTCCACATTCATGCACTTGTCGACTGTCGTCGTGAAATAGTCAATTCCCTCGGTTTGGGTATTCCGGAAGATGGGCTGCATCGCGTCGGCGGCGAACATCGCCATGTGGAACTTCTTGAAGTTATCGAAAACGTCGCCTTCGCACCGAACCAACTCGTCTACTTGGTACATGGCCATCATGCTGTATGGCGCCACCTTCTCGGTCATCGACCGGATCACCGGGTAGGCGAGGTCTCGTCCCTCACGCTGGGCGATGGCGTTGAACATCGACACCAGGAGCAAGGTCTCCTTCACTGCCCCTGGACCCGCGATGTTTCTGAGGCGCGCCAAGACGGCCGAGTAGCGCTTCTTCAACCGTCGGCGCTCGACGAACACACCCCCTAACAAGACGACGAGCCCAAGGCTTCCGTACCGCCTCCTGAGCTCGCTCATGAAGATCCGCCCCTGTTGCCATTGGGCCTTCTTGGGGAACTCGACTAAGGGCTTCCCGAAGTTCGAAAGGTCCTCGACTCTCATCGTCTCAGACATGCATCTTCCCTTCAGTACCGCCGCCGCTGTTCCACCAGCGTCGCCGTGCACAAGTCCCGCGGAGCTTCTGCCTAGCTTGGGGCAGGTGAGCTGAGATCGGTAGAGGCAAACGCCGCTTGGCCAACGGCGTGCGCTGCTCACGGCCCGGGCGGAATAGGGTCTCAGACACGCAGAGATCCAGCTCAGATCCTCGCGGTGAGTGTTCGACACTCCGCACGCATTCGTGCCGATATCTCGCACTTGGCGGAATGCTCGTTATGACGCATAGCGGGTGATCTGGGTGCTCCCAGGGGGCCTCGAATTCCTCCGGACGTGCTCGGGACCCTCGGCGGCGGGCGTGTCCGCATTGCGGGTCTTCCACTCGATGCGCAACTCGCCACCAACCCGAGACGCGACGCTCCCGAACGCGGCGGAACTCAGAGACCTCGACGCAGCCACACGTCCGCTCCGATCAGCGGGTCAGTGCTTAAGCAGATTCCGGATGCCTAACCCGAGCAGGGCCACGCTCCCGAACGTCAGGAAGATCAGGAGGAACCAATGGGGATCGTTGAAGTTCTCGATCTCGACGACCTCGGCTTTGACCAGCCACGCAATCACGCACAGTGCAGTGAGCGCGGCCCCGGCGAGGGCGATAGCGGCCGCCCCGACGCGCCTCCACACCATCGTTCCAGTTCCGTGTGCCGTTGCCATAGATGCTTCTCCTCGCTCAGGTTCCCCGATACCCGTCGACGGGCCCGTTGATGGCCTCGCGGATCAGACCGGGCCAATAGACCTGAATGTGGCGCGGCCTGTCCTCGGCGATCACCACGGTTGTTTCTCATGCCGCCGCCATGCCCTGCTGCACCTTTCGCCAAATCACGTCCGCAGGTACCCCTCCCACCACGCCATGCGTCGCTCACCCCCTTCCCGGCAGCCCACCCATCGTCCCACCGGCCCGGCGGGCCGGCTAGGCCAGGACGGCCAAGTCTTGGCAAGCCGCGACCCGGAACCGGCCGAGCGGGGTAACACCAAAGAAGACTGACCAAAGCCCCTACGTGGCAGGGGTGGCACATGGGACGATCGGGGTGAATGGAGGTGTGGCTATGACGACACACCATCATGGCGTGAGCCTGCTTGGCAGGCAGCATGACACCCGCAAGGTGTTCTGGACAGCGATCGGCGTCGTGGCCAGCGTGCTCTGCGCCGTGGCCATGGTCGGCAACGTGACCTGGGCCGAGGAGACGAACTGGTTCCTGTTCGCCTTCGCCGGGTTCGGCGTTGTCGGCTTCGGCACGATGGCACTCGGGCAGTGGCAGGAGTGGCCGAAGGGCGGGGAACCGGCTTGGACCTACTGGTTCGCCGCGATCTTCT
>JAHEJX010000070.1:16733-18500 GCA_024638645.1 Actinomycetes bacterium | reverse complement strand
AGGTCTCTTGCTCGGCTCAGTCACCACTTATGCGGTGCATCACCTGAGCTGTCGACTGCTGATCGTGCCAACGACAAAGGCTGCCACGTGAGAGCGGCAACGAAATCGGCACCAACAGTTCCTGACGAGGAGCGACTCGGGTTGAGGGGACGCGGATCCGCTGCGTGGTCGAGAATGCGGGCTCATCGTGTCGACTGGCCTGCCGGCGCAGCCCTTCTGTTGGTCCTCCTTCTGGTCGCCGGCTGTGGCACGTCGGCCGGCTATGAGGTGGCTCTTGATACGTACCGGTCGGTGGTGCCGTCAGAAGAACAGTTGCGCCTCGACACGGATGGAGATCTGCCCGGTGCTTTTGCAGCACTACGTTCGGACGGCGTTGAAGAGGTCGAGGTGGTGATCGACACCGACGAGGTGGTCTTTCGGCTGGACGGCGTCGACACCGCGTTGCTCGGAATCACCGATCGAGTCGACATCACCGACAGCGAAGGTTCCGGACCGTTCAAGGCCACGAAGCAGGTCCTCGTATTGGGTGATGGACCGCTGGTTCTTGGCGATCTCGTCATCGATGATCCGGTGATTTGGCCTTGGAGTTTCGAGGAAAGCCCGGTGATCACGATCAAACCACAGGATCCTGAAGAGCGAGGCCCAACCATCTCGTGTCGAGCCGACGAGTCGTGCCTGCTGGTCTCGTCTGGTGTCGATCCGATCGGAAGTTATGCGGATGCCAACAACCCCGAGCTTGATGAGAACCCGATCGATTCGATCGTGATCGACGACAGGGTCATCGACGTCACGCTCGACAACGGGAACCATGTCATTCTCCCCGTAGCCGATGGGTCATTCACTCGGGCTTGCGGTTTGAGCGAGAATCCGGTGTGGGACCTGCCAGCCGAACTTGGACTACCGATCGATGATCCTGTTCTGGTCCACGTCCTTTGCCCGTCGACGCCGGGAGCGGGAATCCAGCTGGAGATCATGGACCGTTCCGCGCTGCCCATCCTCGCGCCTCTCACCGAAGCCACTGAGGGCAACTGGTGCGTCCCGAGTCCCCAGTGCCTGCTGTTCGTCTCGACGTGAGAACCGTGGCGGCCGCGGCCCGACGATCACAGCTCCAGGGCTGACGCTGTAGCCATGGTGGACCCCGGTGCCGACCTAGCTGACATCGTGACCGCACACAAGACCAAGACCGGACGCATTCTGACCGACGCGGATCGAGTGGCCAAGGCGCCCTGCCGCACGTAGTGTGGGGCTGTGCTTGATCTTGGCCTTGATCTCGATGTCTGGCCTTGGGTGTGGCTGTTCGTGGCCGTCGCTTTTGCCCTTGTCGAGCTCACCATCCTTGGCGGCTCGTTCATCCTCCTGCCGTTTGCCGTTTCCGCATTTGCAGCCTCGGTTCTCGGGTTCTACGACGTGTCGATCGAGATGCAGTGGGCCGTGTTCGTGTTCGGTGGCGCAGCGCTGTGGCTTGGCTTCTACCGCTGGGCAAGGAACTTCCTCGACGACCACCTCCTACCGCCTGGGGTAGGTGCCGAGAGGCTCGTCGGTATGACGGCCATCGTCACCGAAGAGGTCGATCCCGATGACACGGCCCGGTCCGGTCGCATCTCCGTGGTTGGCGAGATCTGGGGGGCGATCACCCACGATGAGACAACACTGGCCGAGGGCTCGAAGGTCCGGATCATCGCCATGGAGGGCACTCGCGTCGTCATCGAGCCCGTCGACACGGCCGGCCCGGACACCAACGAAACGGAAGGGGCCCGCCCATGACCG
>JAHEJX010000070.1:10296-16633 GCA_024638645.1 Actinomycetes bacterium | reverse complement strand
AACACTGGCCGAGGGCTCGAAGGTCCGGATCATCGCCATGGAGGGCACTCGCGTCGTCATCGAGCCCGTCGACACGGCCGGCCCGGACACCAACGAAACGGAAGGGGCCCGCCCATGACCGCCGCCATCTTCACCGCTGCGATCGCTGTCGTGCTGATCGCCGTCCTCGTCCAGGCCGTCAAGATTGTGCGACCTTTCCAGCAGGGCCTCGTCGAGCGGCTCGGTCGCTACAAGACGACGAAACAGCCTGGGTTCAACCTCATCCTGCCGTTCATCGAGCGAATGCAGCTGATCGACATGCGGGAGCAGGTCGTCGACGTGCCTCCGCAAGAGGTGATCACCAAGGACAACGTCGTCGTCTCGGTCGACGCCGTCGTGTACTACGAGGCCACCGACCCCCAGCGCCTCGTGTACAACGTGGCCGACTTCTTCACCGCCATCACCAAGCTGGCCCAGACGAACCTTCGCAACCTCATCGGCGATCTCGAGCTCGACAAGGCGCTGACATCACGCGACACGATCAACACGCAGCTTCGCGAAGTGCTCGACGACGCGACCGACAAGTGGGGCGTGCGCGTCGTGAGAGTGGAGATCCAACGGATCGATCCACCGCCCGACATCGTCTCGGCCATGCACGCCCAGATGAGGGCCGAGCGCGATCGGCGGGCAACCGTCACGGAGGCCAACGGCTACCAGGAGGCTGCCATCGCCCGCGCCGACGGCGAGAAACAAGCCGCCATCCTCGCCGCCGAAGGTCGAAAGAAGGCTGCTGTTCTCGACGCAGAGGGCGACGCCCGGGCGATCGAGCTACGCGCTGAAGCGGACCGAGTGCGACTGGAGAAACTCGGCATTGGTGAAGGTGCCGCCGCCAAGGCCCGGCTGATCGGCATCAAAGAGGCCGAAGCCGACGAACACGTTCTCACCGTTGAGTATTTGACCGCCCTGGAGCGCATCGGCGATGGCCGAGCCACGAAACTCGTGATTCCCGCCGAGTTCTCCGGACTCCTCGCGACTGTTGCTGCACTCGGTGAGACGACTCGCGGAGACGACGAGACCGACCAGGTCCGGCCCAAGGGCGGTCTGCCGATCCCCGACCATTCTGAGCGAGTCGACCTTCCGCCGCCGTCGTCGGATCAGGACCGCCGGTGAGACTGGAGGACGCTCCACCGGCCGGCTGGTACCCGGACCCAGAACGCGGCGACCGCCTCCGCTGGTGGGAGGGAGACGACTGGTCCGACGTAAGGCGCCCCCCACCCACAGCCGGCGAGGTCGAGGCCGTTCAACGGTCGGACCGCGAGCGGGAGGCGCCGTCGACTCGATCGATGCTGCCGCGCCCCGACCAGGTTCGCGACCGAGCGGGCGAGGCCGAGCAAATCGTCTCCCAGGTCCGAAACGCGGCTCGCGAGGAGGTTGCCCGCGCTGCTACGGAGCTCACCCGGCGTGCCCAGAGCACGTTCGACCAATACGGCGCGGTCGTTATCGGGTTCCTCCGGAGAGTGTGGCGCTGGGCCCGCGCCGCGATCGTCGTTGCCGCAGTGCTCGTCGTAGCCTGGTACGTCCTGCAGTTCATAGCCCAAGCAGCGTTCCTCGACTGGATCGGCGACCGAATCGACAACCTCCTTGCCAACTGACAGCATCTGCAACGTTGGCTCTCTGGGTGGTGCAGGTGCAAGGTTGCGTTTGACCAGTGCTGTTCGCTTGGCCACGATCGCTGCCCGCTAGCGACTAGTTCGGGAGCTTCGCCACTCCGTCGCCGGTGAGTTCGGAGCTCATGTCGCGGCGGTTGATTCCCATAAGGATCGCCTCGGCCGGGCCCGACACCAGCGCACCTTCTCCCCACGACCAGGCCATGTCGGTCGCTTCCAGACGTAGGCCCTCGAGGTCCTTGGGATCGACGTGGATCTTGCGTTGCTTGTGGGTGGTGGCCCAGTCGAGCGATGCCCGCAGCACCTCCTCGTCGAGCGAACCCTCGAGGCCCAATCCTCGGCGCACGTCCTGGGTGTGCACGGCCACGTCCATGAAGCTGACGCCGGCTGAGAACGAGGGGATCGGCGCCCTCTTTGCTCCCTTCTCCCGCAACGCCGTAGAGATGGCGTCTCGACCCATCGACTTGTACTTGGCGGCGTTGGCCTTCCACGCGTTGTCGACGTTGAACCCCGCCTTGGCCATGCTGAACACCATCGCCGGCAGCCCCAGCTCCACGAAGCTCACCAGATGACCGGCGACATCCATCGGCGTCCAATTCTCGCAGAGCGTGTTCCCGGCCAACTGCTCCTCGCTCAAACTGTCGAGCAGATCGGCGAAGTCGGACCTCGCCTTGGCGGTGATTTGCCAGTCGTCTGCCATGATTTCCGTCCCCTTGGTTCGTGTTCGGCTTAACCCTCGACGAAGGTCTATCCGAAATCGAACCCGTTGGCAAGCGCTGTCGGTTCCAACGCGGTGACGGGTGGTAGCTCAGGCCGTGTTCTTTGAGAGCGGAGGTCAGAACGCGCTGGGGCCGAATCGACCGATTGCCACGATGATGGCGAGAGCGCCGAGGAGGATGCTTGGTGCGAGGCCCGCGGGTGGGTCGTTTCTACGGATGTGGAAGGCGGCCGCGCCGACCACCGTGATCGTCAAGCCCACGGCTGCGAGCGGGACGAGGATTGGTGCGATATCGACCACGGCGGGAAGTACGATGCCGATTCCGCCGAGTAGTTCGGCGAACCCGATCGCCTTGACCTGGCCGTCGGACAAGCCTTCGACCCAGTCCATTCCGGCGGCGGCCACCTCTGACCGGTCCTTCGTGAGTTTCATTACTCCTGCCGTGATGAACGCAACGGCGAGGATGGAGGCGATGACCCAGAGTGCGATGTTCATGATATGAGATTCCTTGCGGTTTCGGGTTGGGTTGCGAGGGTGGCGTCGAGGCGATAGCCCGACGACGTGATTCGGCCGAACATCGAGTCCTCGTGGTAGTGCAGGACCGCCGGGTCGGGTTCGGCTGCGCCGACGGCGACGAGGAGCGGCATGAAGTGCTCCTCGCGGGGGTGAGCGAGCCGGGCCGCCGGTGCCGCTTCCCATTCGAGGAGGCGTTGGCTGCGTTCGGCTCCGCACGTTTCGACCATCGTCTCGGTCAACCAGGCGTCGAAGGTGCTCGATGGGTCGGTCCCGTCGGGGCCCATGCTCGAGAGGTTGTGGTAGCTGGGCAGTCCGCTTCCGACGATCAGGACCCCTTCGTCGCGAAGTGGTGCGAGCGCACGTCCGGCCTCGAGGTGCAGTGCCGGGTCGAAGCCGCGATGGACCGAGAGCTGCACGACCGGGACATCGGCGTCCGGGTACATGACATACGCCGGGACGAACGTGCCGTGGTCGAAGCCGCGCTCCGATCGCTGGCTGCAGGGAGTCCCGCGGTCGACAGCAGCTCGAACGCTCGGGCAGCGACCTGGGGTTCGCCCGGCGCAGGGTAGATGACCTCGTAGGTCTGAGGTGGGAAGCCTCCGTAGTCGTAGATCATCGAAGGGGCGGGGTGGGCCCCCACGGTGAACGCCGGCTCCTCCCAGTGGGCGGTGATCATCAGGATGGCTCGAGGCGGGTGCGGAAGCTCACCGGGAATCGCAGCGAGAGCAGCTTCGAGTCGCGCCTCTCCCATGCGGTCACCCGACTCGAAAAGCGGGGATGGCTCGAACGCAGCGTCGGTGTCGGTGACCGCAGGCACAACGTCGTCTCACTCAGCCGCGACGGTGCCGCAGCGATCCGAGCTGCAGCTCCCGATCATGTCGCCAATGTCCGACAACTACTGCTCGACCCCCTCGGTCCCGGCGAGGTCGAGTTGCTCGGCGATCTTCTGATCAAGGTGCTGTCGAAGGCCGACCCCGACCTGCACGCCCAGTTCGACAATCTCGTGGCCGAAACCGTTGACCGCAACCGACCGGGCGGTGATCAGGCGTCTTGACGCAGGTGCTGATGTGGAGCGCCAATGGGTGTGCTTCGATCCTGGGATCGTGCGATCTCTGATCGCTCGAGCAAGGGTGACAGGTGAGGTCCGACCGAGGGCGGTTCCTGACTACTCGAGTTCGATACGGTGCAGCTCGCCCGTGATGAAAGTCGATCCGGTTGGGCCGATGATCCTCCGTCCCGGCGTGCCCTGCCCGATCGAGACGTAAAGGGCACGGTCGGCATAGGTGATGTTGGTCGGCAAATCTAGCCCGTTGGCAAGTACGACTGGATCACCGTCGACGGCTGGATACATGGTCACACTTCCCGCGAAACGGGTGTAGCCGCCGGGATCCGGCGCCGCGTCCGGATCGAAAAGGTCGAAGTCACGCGGCATCTTCGCCGAAGGCCAAACGCTCGTCAGCTCGACCACGAACACGTTTCCGTCGTCGTCCACCGCGACATCGACTGCGGTCGTCAACCCGGTTATTGCGTCCGAGTATCGCCCGGTTGCCGGATCGACGCGCACGATCTTGGAGGCGCCAGGCCAGAACGATAGAACGTTTCCGAAATAGTCGTCGACCTGGCCGGAGAACAGTGCCACGAGCACATCACCTGTTGTCGGGTCGAGCGCGATCCCTGATGGGACGGCTTGTTGGCCCTGCCCGAGCGGCGAGAACTCTGCAACGGGGCGAATCGTGCCGTCCAATGTGACGGCGATCGGACCATTCGCCCCACTCTCGACAACGTAGAGAACCTCGGCGGCGTCATCGAATGCGAGGGCGTTCATGGTCGCGTTGCGGACAATCAGGTTGTCTCCGAGTCCAGATTCGAGGCTGAGCTCGACCACATTGATGCCCTGGGGGCGCCCGTCTGCCAAATACCCCTCCGCTGGATCATCCCGCGTGAAGAGCATCCGTCCATCGCCCAACGAAACGATGTCGCCGGCACCACCGACTTCATCGTGGCCGGTTCCAAATTGTGTGAGCGTGTTGTAACTCGGAATCTGTGAGACAATCGGGTCGATCTCGCCGGCGTCGTCATAGTCGCCATCTTCATTCAGGTCCACGAACACGCTGACGCGACCCGTCTCCTGTGCGGCGTCAGTTGTTTCGATCCCGTTCCCCGCCTCGACGACCACGAGCCGACCGTCGGGCAGTACCGCAACACCTCGTGGATTCTGCAACCCGGAGGCAACCCGCGCGGTGGCCGCAGCGGGAGCAACACCGCCCGGATTCTCCAGCGCGACTGTTGCGTCGGGAGCCGCCGACATACGTGTTCGAGCGACAACGACCAGCACGAGCGAGAGGACGAGGAAGCCAATTCCGAGATTCCGAGACGTCGATCGAGGATATCTCGTTGTCGACCCCCAAGCGTCAAACTGCAACCGTGATGAGCTGCCCTGTCGCAGGGCAGCCGTGTTTCTGATGCCCGGTATTACTGCGGCTGATTCAACGCATCAGCAGATTCAGATGCCCTGATAGGCTCGCCGCTGCTGCGTTGCACGCAACGAGGGGAGCTCGCCCATCTCTTCCGTATTTCGCCGCCCGTTGTCCACCCGCCGATGAGCGGTGTCATTCCGAACGTCCAGAGCTTCGCCAAGTCGGCGAGAGTCTGACCGCGTGCCACAAGGCCGAAGAGGTCGGGGTTTCCTCGCCGTCAACCCGAACGTCCACGAGGAGGTCACTCATGACCACTGAAGTCATCATCACCGGATCAGGCACCCCAATCGTTCAGCCGGAGCGTGCTGGACCCGGGGTATTGGTCCGGCACGGCGACACGAACATGCAGTTCGATGCCGGCCGAAACACATTGGCGCGACTTTCTGCGGTGGGCGTCGGCGCCACCGAACTCACGGCGCTCTTCCTCACGCACTATCACTCGGACCACATGGTCGGCCTCCAGGACATCGTGTTGACCCGTTGGATTCAAGACATGACCGCGAACTTCGGTCCGCTGGAGATCGTTGCACCGAATGGCCCGAGGAGCCCCGCTGTTTCCGTCGTTCCCATGGGCTGCAGTATTGTCGGTCGGTCCGAGGATGGCGAAACGTCCCATCTTGACGTCCGACCTTGGGTGTAGCTCTTCATGGCCGTCGCTTTCACCCGTATCGAGGTGGGTCGTTGGCGTGGTCCGGTGCTATTCCCCGGCGAAGACAGCGCCTCCGTTGAAGGCGGTCACTCGAGGTCCAGGTCCTGCATCTCGGTGATCTCGGCGCTCTGGGCGACGATGATCGCCTCGGCAAGGTCTCGGACTGCCGGGTCGGTGCCGTCGGCGCTCACGGTCTGGGCCATGTCGATGGCCTGGCTGTGGTGGGGAATCATGCCCTCGGCGAAGGTGACGTCGGCGTCGTTGAACGCCGCCTCGGTAGCGCTCGACGCATTCGCGTCAGGAGTGCCTCCGTCGTTGCCGCCGCATGCCG
>JAHEJX010000070.1:0-10196 GCA_024638645.1 Actinomycetes bacterium | reverse complement strand
ACCATAGCTGTTGACAGCGGGGTTGGACGCTTGTAGGTTCTTGTCGTTCCGGGCGTGTTCGCACGGAGGTCGGCAAATGTGGATGGTCCGTCGTCTTGGCAGGAGATCGGCTCTGCTGGTCGTCCTGCTGATTGCACCGATGGTTGCTTCGGTGCCGGTGGAGGCAGCGACACCGCCGGGCGGAGATGTCTCGTCGGCATCGATCTCGCTCGACGAGTTGCGATCGGGGGCCACCGCAACCGGTCTCACTCACAACGGCCGTTTCGCGCCCAGCGAGAGGGCACGTGGTGCCCGGCAACCGCTCACCGGCACGCTGAGGTTGGAAGGTGCAACAATGCAGGTGCTGAGCGACGCACCGGGCGGTGGACTGTCGAATCCAGTCCTGGGCAAGGACACGACGTTCTTTCCCGACGTGGACATCGAGTTCTTCACGGTCGATGGTCGGCTGGTGCCGACCACGCAGGATGTGATCCGCAACGGAGTACTCGAGGGAACCCGCAGCTATTGGGACATCATCGTCCAGCCTGGTCGGGTGTGGAGAGAACCCGGTGACGGAAGCTGGAACCGGGCGTCGTTCCCTTTCGCGCTGGTCAACTCCATCGAGGGCGAGACGCACATGGGCTTGGCAATGTTCGCATATCGCGGTCGTCGCGTGACGCCGGTGCGGTTCCAGATCGTGCAGATGACATCGCCCTTCTACGTGCCCGAATACTTCACTGCGTGGGGCACGAGTGATGCCGGCTGGAAGCCCGGCAGGATTGGACACGTCGGCAAACGCACACGCGAGTTCAGAGCCGAGCAGGCGCTCAGGCTCCCCGTTCGCCCGTGGTTCGACCTGACGGCCTTGGCGTCCGAGGCGACGCTTGACGCGTTCACCTCCTATGCGGACGTGTTCCAGAGCGCTGTGGTCTATCGCGACGAGCTCTACCGCACCGATTGCCCCACCGCAGCCGGGCCGTTCCCATACTGCGACGAGGTTCGCTACGGCGTTTGGTCGGTGACGAAGTCAGCGATGATGAACGTCGCCCTGTTGCGACTGGCGCAGAAATACGGTCAGGCATTCCTCGACGAGTCGATCGTCGACTACGTGCCCGCCGCCGGCTCGTTCGCCGGATGGGACGACGTCACGATCCGGGACCTGGCCAACATGGCGTCGGGCCACGGTCCTGAGGGCGACCCGACGTGTTACCTGTGCGACTACGACCGCTGGTACGTGGCGCTGTCGGAGCAGGACAAGACGACCGACGCTTTGAACTATCCCGGCCCCTTCGCGCCGCCTGGCACGGTTTTCAACTACCGCGATCAGGACGCCTACCTGCTGGGTGTCGCCCTGGACGGCGTTGTCAAAGCCCACGAGGGCCCGAAGGCCTCCGTGTGGGATCTGATCCGCACGGAGGTCTACCGACCGCTGGGAATCTTCCACGCGCCCACGAACAGCACCGTCGAATCCGACGGTTCGCCCGGACAGCCCCTGATGGCCTACGGCTACTACGCGACGCTCGATGACCTGGCGAAGATCGCCCTGCTCTTCCACCACGACGGCCGATGGGACGGCCGGCAACTTCTCGACCCGTCGCTCGTCGCACATTACGCACCCCGGGCCGAACCGCCGGCCGGCGCTCTACCCGCCTCCGACGACGGCAGCACCTACTACTACACCGACTGGTGGCTGAACCGCCTCGAATCCGACGAGGGTTGTGCCAGGTATCTCGCCAGCATGGAGGGCTGGGGTGGGATCTCCGTCACGCTGGCGCCATCCGACGTCATCGTGATGCGGGTGCGGAACCTGTGGGTCGACAGTCCTGATCCGCAGGCCAGCATCGACGCCCTCATCGACGCCCTCACCACCGTCTGCGCCTAGCCATCTGGCGGGAAGGTGGCGAAAGCGCCTCAGCAGCGGGGCGACCGGAAAGACGCGGAAACCTGCCAGAGATGGTCTGGAAGAAACCGGAGGAGGTACATCCACAGTGGTTGAGACCCTGCCCGATGCAACCGTGCGCCGCATGCGCCGATATCGCAAGAGCCGTCTCCTGCACATGATGCAGGAGCTCGATGTGCCGACCCTGCTCATCTATGACCCGGTGAGTATTCGGTACGCCACCGATTCGCGCAACGTGCAGGTGTACGCCCTCAACCATGACTGTCGCTATCTGTTCATGGCCGCCGACGGAACGACCGAACTGTTCGATTGGGTCGCCGGCCACGACGCGTACCACGGACACCTAGACACGATCGACGTGGTGCACGTCGCACGACCTGTGGGTTTCATGAGCGACGGCGACGACAACTTCGCCACGTCGCTGCGGGAGTGGGCCGACCAGATCGAGTCTCTCGTTCGGCGCACCTCACCCGACGACCCGCGCGTCGGCATCGACCGCCTCAGCCCCTTCCAAGCCGCCGAGCTCGAGCGCCGAGGCATCGCAGTTGTCGACGGCCATCCGCCCATCTATCGCGCCCGGGCGGTCAAGGGGTCCGAGGAACTGGAGGCACAGCGGCTCGCAGCGAAGGCCTGCCACGACGGGTTCGAGCGTATGTTTGCAGCGACGAAGCCTGGGGTGACCGAGTCCGACATCTGGGCGCACCTGCACCAGGCGAACATCGAATGGGAGGGCGAGTGGATCAACGCTCGGTATCTACTGTCGGGGGAGAAGACGAATCCTTGGGCGCAAGAGACAGGGCTGCGTGTCATACAGAAGGGCGACATCATTGGCTGTGACTCCGATCTGATCGGGCCCCAAGGGTACGCCCACGACATATCGCGCACCTGGATTGCTGACGGCGTGCCCGACGACCGTCAGAGGCGCCTCTATTCGGCTGCCTTCGAGCACGTCCACCGCAACATGGAGCTGCTCGAGCCGGGACTCTCGTTCCTGGAGTTGACCGAGAAGGGGTTCACGTACTCGCCTGAACTGGCCGAGCAGAACTTCACCACCATTTATCACGGGATCGGCCTCGAGAACGAGTGGCCGATCATAATGTCGCCCGACAAGGCCCATATCCCCGGCGCATACGGTGGCGGCTACGACGGCGTACTCGAAGTCGGTATGACGCTGTGCATCGAGAGCTATGCCGGAGAGGTCGGCGGCCCCGACGGTGTGAAGCTCGAGGAACAGGTTCTTATCACCGACACTGGCGCAGTGCCGCTCAGCATCACCCCCTACGAAGAGGCCTGGTTGTAGGAGCTGTGAGAGGGACCGGCGTGTCGTCCTGGAGATCGACAGCAATGAGGCGACAGGCGTGCCAAGGGCGATCGCGACCGGATCGTCGCCGGTGGCTGCCCTCAAACGGTCGCCGATCGAGCTCCTTCGAGTAGATCGTAGAGGGTTTGCCCTGACCCACCGACAATCGTCGGGGTGCCCGCCGTACGCAGCTTGACTGCTGTTGCGTTCGCCGCCGGCTGAACGTCTGAATGTGTGACGGTGATGACAGCCAGGTCGACCTCGTACGTGGCACAGAAGTCCAGTAGTTGCTCGGGCGGAAGATCTGCACTGAGGTGGTGAACCTGCCAGTTGTCGCTGCGCAGCGCAACTGCGGCCATTGTGGTCGGCAATGTGTGGAAGTCCCCGGACAGCGCGGCCACGACTGCAGTGCCACGTCGCCGACCCCGTGGGTTCAGCGCCAGCTCACCCAAGATCCGTTCGACGATGGCCGTTGCGCGATGTTCAGCCCAGATTGACAGTTCTCCGTCGTGCCATTGTCGGCCGATCTGGTGTAACGGTGGAACGAGTACTTGCTCGATGAGGTCGACGATGGGTGCGCCTTCGCTCGTGAGCCCCCGAGCGGCCTTTGTGGCCGCAGCCTCGTTGCCGGCCACCAGCGCCTCGTACATTCGCTCTGCGGCGTGATCGAGTCTGGCCACCCTGGGTGCCGGCGGGGTCTTGGGAGTGCGGCGTGACTTGTCGAGCTTGATGATCTCCGCCGGCGAGATGAGGTAGCGGCCATCGACCATCTCCGCTCGGAGCCGGCCGCTCCTGACCCAGCGGTATGCGGTCTGATAGTGCACGCCCAGCTGGGTGGCTGCCGATTGCAGGTCGAGGCGCTCATCGACAGCTGATTCCACGCCACAAGACTAGACGAGTTCCGTCTTCAAAAACGAGAACTGCCGAAAAAAAGACTAAAGGTTTATAAATACGACTAAACATCGCTAAGATGACCCGGACCATGTCGAATGAACGAACCGTCGCCGAACTCCAGTCGCTCGCCACCTCGGGTGACTACGCAATGATGCTCCGTCGATCCGGCCAGATCGCAGACCACGCAGCGAGGTCAGAGGACCCCAGGCGCTTGGCGAGCCAGCTTGCATCCGTGGCAACTGAGGGACCTATTGCCGCGTTGATGGCCATCGAGTCGCTCGTAGGCGTTCAGCATCCACTGGCCGACGACGCACTCGTTCGGCTCTTGTCCCATCCCGACCACGTTGTTCGCCGCCACGCTGTCTGGAGACTCGGCGAGCGTGCGCCGACGTTGCGTGCTTACCCCGCACTTATCGACGCGCTCATGCTCGGGGGCATCGATACAATGCACGCTCACCGAACGCTGCGAGTTTGGTCCAGTGCTGACTCACTACCGATCGGTCGGCTCCTCATCGGACGCTTGGCTACCATGGCGAGTGCCGCTGAGCGGGCGCGAATAGTCGACCTCCTGGGTGTCTTGAGAACTGATACTGATGACGTTCTCCTCCACGTGGCCCTGGACGCCGAGGAAGCGGCGGCGGTTCGCCGCGCCGCGATCGGTGCGCTCGGCGAGCGGCCGGGCGACCCTATCAAGGCAGCACTTCGCCGGCTCGCCACTTCCGACGAGGCCGTCAGCACCGACGCTGGCCTTGCGCTGACCGGCAATGGGATCAGCGGTCTGCCGACCCCGGTCAATCATCGGGATGCGGGCATTCGAGTCGCCCAGCTCGTGCTGGCTGAGGGCCTCGACGGTCAGCTCAGCCTCGGTGGCAAGGGTGACACCGGTGGTGTCGCAAGTCTTCTGGTATCGCTCGGGGAGGCCCTTGCCAGTCGTCTGGACGTCGATCACGTCCTCACGATCGGTCGCGGCTCTCTCAGCGACGCGTTCACCGGGCCGTTCTCGTCCAGTCGCACACCGCTGTCCTACGGCACGGTCGCCTTTGGCGACGACGCCCGCCCAGCGGTGACCCCCGGCGAGATATGGGAACACCTCCCAGTCATCGAGCGCAGTCTGCGGCGTGTATTGCATCGCGCTGGACCCATTGATGTACTCCACCTCCGCATGGCCGACGCCGGCACGCTTGCCGGAGCGGAAGTGGCCGCCGAACTGGGAATCCCCATTTGTTTCAGCGTTGCCCCCGACCCCCACAACATCATCGATTCGCTCCAGTCCCGTGGTGAGCTCGACGACGAGTCATTCCTCAGCCTGCTAGCGGAGTCACACGTCTGGTTCCGGGCTCGGATGGTCGAGCGCCTCACGGCCGACGCCGAACAACTGGCAGTCTTCCCCCGTTCACGTCCGATCGCCTTCCTCGACGAAATCGTGTCCCAGCGATCCTCCGACCGCGTCGCCGTCGTCGCCGAGGGGATAGATCTCCGCTTGCTCGATCAAGCCGCCGAGACCACTGCTCTGTCACAAGGCACTTCCCGCAGGCGTGATGTGCTCGAAGATCTTTCAGCATCGATTCCCGAATTTCGCCGCAACCTCCCACTGGTGCTCAGCGTCGGTCGGCTGAACCCGGTCAAGGGGATGGATCGTGTGGTGACAGCGTGGGCTTCGGACGCTCGACTTCACGAAACCTGCAATCTCGTGATCGTCGGCGGTGACCTCGATGACCCATCGCCAACGGAAAGAGCCGTCCTCGCCCAGATCGACCGGGCAGTGCCGGCCGACGATCCTCGGCGGGCCGGGCTTGTGCTGTTGGGTGGCCGGCCACATCTTGATGTTGCACGCCTGCAGCTCGCCGCAGTCTCCGGGAGAGATGGCGTATGGTCCGAAGGCGGTATCTACGTCGACGGGGCGGTCAAGGAGGAGTTCGGCCTGGCCGTTCTCGAAGCACTGGCTGCCGGGCTCCCCGTCGTTGCGCCGAGCACCGGTGGTCCTTCCACCTATGTCGACCACGGTGACATCGGCGTTCTGGTCGATCCGAGCGATTGCCTCGTCACGGCGATGCTCGACGCGTTCGGCCTGGTCAGCAGGCCCGGTCGTGCCCAGCGTGCCCGCACGATCGTCGAAGATCGCTACTCGATCGATTCGATGGCTGCTCAGCTCGCCGATCTCTACGAGCCGGCAATGGCAGTGCGGTGAGCCTGCTCGTCATCAGTCCCGATTTTGCGTCGCACTACAACCCGTTGTCCGTATTGGCGAAGGCTGCGCTACAGCACGGTGAACGAGTGATTGTGGCAACAGGCCCCAACTTGCGTGGACGCGTCGAAGACTCCGGCTTCGAGTGGCGGTTGTTGCCGCTCGGCGCCAGCTCGAACAGCGGCATTGCAGACGTCGATCCCGGCATCACCAGGTTCATTGCGGCGACGAAGAACGGGCCGATAGCCACTCTGCGACAACAGGCGCTCGATCGTGAGGCCGATCTGCTGTGGGAACCGAAGCGCGTTGCTGTCGACGTCGCCAAACTCTGTGATCAGATCGAACCCGAGCGTGTGCTCGTCGACCATGTGGCCTTTGGGTCGACGCTGGCAATGTACGCCACCGGTCGGCCCTTCATAACGCTCGTGCCCGGCCATCCGAGCCAGATTCCGGTCGGCACGGAACGCTACGGCATCCCACAAGCTTGGCCCTCGGCGATAACCCCGGATTTTCCAGCCCTCGTAGAGCTCGAGCTGTTGTCGGATCGAGTGACCCGGGCGTTCACGGTGAGATGGAATTCCGCTCTCGCTTCGGTGGCACCGGAGCGGCCGATGGTCGACGATGCGTTCCGTGTCCACGGTGGGCGAGTCCTGTACAACAGCGTTCGTGACGCGCACGACTCCTCTCGCGACGCCGATCTTCCGGCCGACCATCGTTTCGTCGGGCCTCTGGTTCGAGACGAAGATCTCCCGGCTGAATTCACGGCTTGGTCGCGCAGGTCCGAAGACCGCCCCCAGGTTTACGTTTCACTCGGTACGTTCCTGTCGCATCGAAGCGACGTCTTGGTTCGCATCGCTGATGCGCTCAGACACCTGGGTGTTCGTGCGGCGATCGCCGTGGGTGCGACTCCCATAGACATGCTCGACCCGATCCCAGCCGACTGGGTGGTCGCTCCGCAGTTGCCGCAGGTTGCTCTATTGGCGAGCGCCGACCTCGCAGTACATCACGGGGGAAACAACAGCGTGCAAGAGTCGTTCGCAACCGGAGTCCGCCAGGTCGTTCTGCCTTTCTCGACCGATCAGTTCTCCAACGCCGCCGACCTCGAACGGGTTGAATTGGCACACGTGTTGGCGCCCAACGAGGCGACGGTTGCCGAGTTGGCGGATTCGATGGACGCAGCACTGAAATCACCACCGCCCCGTGTGATGGGGAGGCTCGACCCAGACGAACTTGTGGATGCATTGTTCGCCCCGCCTCTGAGCATGCCTCCAAGGCCCCGTCTAGCAACGTAGCTGACTCTCCCCGGGAACTTTCACAGGCTTTGGTCACCGGCATTCGCTCCCGAGTTCCGGCTCGTCGAACAACATCGTCTGCAGGCCAGCCCGACAGGTATCGGGGACACACGCCCCGACATCGCCGTCGTCCTCGAACGTGTGTAAGCAGAAGACCCAAGCGCTTCACGATGAAATGGAGGAGCCAGACCGCGACCTGATCGACGGCACCGGGTGGTCGGGCCGGAACTGGTATGGCGCCGTGGGCATGGTCGATGGTGTCGAAAGGTGGCTTGGAACCGCGCTCTGGTTCATGCCGAGTTCCCCGGCTGCGGCGGTGAACGATCCGAGTCGGCCCGCAAATCGAACACTACGATCGTCTGCAGACGCTGGACTCGCTGGACGAGGAATGCACGTTCTTAGCATGACGACAGAGCATGCTCAGTGCAATGAATGGGGCTCTGTTCAGCCCGGACCGTGGGGCGGATAATACCTGGAGTGTCTGAGTTCTACGCGCTTTGTTCGAGGTTCGCGACGAGGTCGCGAAGCGCGGGTCCGCGAGGCTGGCCACGCCTCGGCCGGTCGTGAGCCAGTGGTGCTTCGCAATGCGCTGCCTGCCTACGAGCCGTTCAGTACAGAGCAGGTCGGTGCGATCGAGCGGCATGCCGATCGAATACTCGACGAGGTCGGGGTCGAGTTCCGCAGCGATGAGGAGGCCCTCGAGCTGTTTCGTGCGGCAGGTGCTCGCGTGGATGGCGAGCGGGTGCGGTTCGAGCCGGGGTTGGCGGCGCAGCTGTGTTCGACAGCGCCGGAGAGGTTCGACATGTTTGGGCGGGACGGGCGGCGAGTCCCGATCGGCGAGGACGCCATGCTGGCTCGAAGGCGGCCTGACGTTCGGGTACGAGAAGTTCGCCATGGACCTCGACCGGTGCGCCATGCTCCACAAGCAACTCGGCGGCCTCACCGTCGACGACGAACAACTCGCCATGGACGCCTACCTCGAGGCCGGTCCGGGCGGGAACTACCTCAGCTGTAGCCACACCATGCGGAACTACGCAACTGCGAACCACGAGTCGAGCCTTGCCGACACCAACAGCTTCGAGCAGTGGACCGACGACGGCGCACTCGACATGCAACAACGGGCAAACCGTGAGTGGAAGCGGATGCTGGCCGACTACGAACCGCCTCCCATCGACGATGCCGTCGACCGAGAGCTGCATGCTTTCATCGATGACCGCAAGGAGGCCACACCAGATGCCTGGTACTGACCAACCGACCACCGACCAAGGAACCGAATCCATGACCGAAGAACTCTCCCGCACCTCAGCACTCGCCGATCGCCACCGCGCCCTCGGCTCCGGGCTCGAGGACTGGAACGGCATGGGCACGGCGTGGGGCTACGACACCGATCCAAACGCCGAGCACGACGCCATCCGCGAAGCCGCCGGCATGTTCGACATGTCCCCACTCAAGAAGGTTCGCGTCACAGGGGTCGACGCCGCTGCTGTCGTCGACCACACCCACAGCCGCGACCTTGCCCGACTAAAGGTCGGCCAGTCCGCATACGGCGCCGTCCTCACCGAGCGTGGCACCGTCGCCGACGATGCCATCGCGTTCAGCAACGGCACCGAGGAATGGCTGTTCGTCCATGGCTCCGGCACGTCGATGGAACTGCTCGAAGCCTCGGCCGAGGGTAAGGACGTGTCGATCGAGCTCGACGACGATCTCCACATCATCTCCCTCCAGGGCCCTGCTGCACTCGGTCTGCTGGAATCTGCGACCGATGCCGATCTGGCACCGGTTCCGTACTTCCACCACATCCACGCGTTGCTGTTCGGGCGGAAGGCGATGATCAGCCGCACCGGCTACTCGGGCGAACGCGGCTACGAGATCTTTGCCGGCGCCGACGACGTCGGTGACATCTGGGATGCCATCGTCGCCGAGGGCGTTGAGACCGGCGTCATGCCGTGCTCGTTCGCTGCGCTCGACAAGGTGAGAGTCGAGGCCGCTCTCTTGTTCTACGGCTACGACATGACCGACGAGCACCACCCGAGTGAAGTCGGGCTGGGGTGGGCGTTGTCGCGCAGCGGCGCCGACTACCGCGGCAAGGCGGCCGCCCTTGCCGCCATCGGTTCGGAACGGTTCGTGGGCGCCGGGATCGCCATCGACCACCACGACATGATCGCCGGAGGCGAAACCCTCCAACTCGATGGCACCGGCGTCGGCACCGTCAACAGCCCCGCATTCTCCCACCGGCTCGACAAGAGCCTCGCACTCGTGCACGTGGCACCGGCCGCAGCTGTGCCCGGAACAGCCCTGACCGTAGTCAGCGAGAGCACCGAGTACTCGGCTCGCGTTGAGGCCATCCCGTTCTTCGACCCCGACAAGACCCGCACCCACGCCTGAACTCCAGCCCGGGCCGTCTGACCCTGATTCAGCTTCCGGCCCATCCGAATTATGGTTTGTTCCGAACCAGTTTCATGAGCGGGTATCGACCAAGAGGGGCTGGCCAGGGACAACGATGGGTGACATGAACCCACTGGGCCGTTCGAGGTCAATGGGACGCCGGACGCCACGATCGGCCGGCCCGGTCGACGAGGCGACGGTCCTGTCCGGGATTCTCACGCGTGCCGGTCGGGGAGACCAGGCGGCCTTCGGCGATCTCTA
>JAHEJX010000165.1 GCA_024638645.1 Actinomycetes bacterium | reverse complement strand
CCCGGCGGACGAGGCGGCCAGCGAACAAGCGCAGCCGCAAGACGATCCGTGGGATCACTGGACCTTCGAGATGTATGCGGACGGCAGCGCAGACTTCGAGTCCAGGCAGCGATCCTTCGATACGCGGTACGGGGTGTACATCGACCGTGTGACGGAGGACTGGAAGCTCCAGTTCCGGCCCTTCTTCAACTACAACTACGACCGTTTCGAGCGAGGAGACGAGACGATCGAGAGCACATCGCGACGCGACGGCTTCACCAGCTACGTCGTCCGGAGCGTCTCGCCACACTGGTCGATCGGGGCTTTCGGAGATGTCTTCACCTCCACCTTCGCCAACGTGGACCTCCGCTACCGTCTGATGCCCGCCATCGAGTGGAGCCTGTACCCGTACCGGGAGGCGACTCGGCGACAACTGACCATCACCTACCGGGTCGGCGCCTCACACATCACCTATCGGGACACGACGATCTACAACGAGACCGAGCAGCTGCTTCCCGAGCAGATCCTCAACGCGGGCTACGAAGTGATCCAGCCGTGGGGCGAGATCGACGTCGGCATCAACGCATCGCAGTATCTCCATGATCTCTCGCGCCACAGCGTTCAGTTCAATGGAGCTGTCGACGTTCGCATCGCGCAGGGGCTTTCGATCGAGATCGGCGGCTCGCTGGAACTCATCCACAACCAGCTCAACCTGCCGAGGGGTGACGCGGACCTGGAGGAGGTTCTCCTACGGCGCAGACAGCTCGAGACCAACTACGAGGCGGGGCTCAGCTTCGGGTTCCGCTACCGATTCGGCTCGATCTTCAACAACGTCGTCAACACCCGCTTCGGCGGAATAGGGAACCGGGATCGCTTCTGACCGGATCGGCCACGTCGAAGGTGATGGACGAGCGGCTAGCGGGCACCACCAATGGACAGTCCAACCGCGATCGCCTGTCGATCCCCAAGCGACGCCGCAGCCCTGAGCACGAACCGGCGGGCCGAGTCGAATGAGATGTCCGCTCCAAACCCGCCCGAAGCACTGACCTCGAACTCCTCCTCCGGGGCGAGATCACTGTCACCGTATCGATAGTCGGCGACCGCGCCCACCGTGAGGTAGGGAGCGAACCACACGTTTCCGGACGACCAGCTGCGTCCGGCGCTGATCGCCACGGGAACGGAGAACAGCCAATACTCGCCCACACCCACACCCGCGCCGCCGCTCCACTCGATGTCGAGTGGCTGGGTATCGGAATGCCGTGCCAGCGGCGCGCGTAGGTCTACACCGCCGAAGGCCGCCTCTTCTCCGTCCACACCGTAGCCGACGCCGCCGCGCAGTGACACGGCGCCTCCCGTCCCCGGGAGACCGAAGGTCGTGAAGACCGCGTCGTCGTCACCGGGAAGCGTCTCGCTCCGCACCCAGTAGAAGCCCAACCCCGTAGGACTCTCGGGCCCGATCATGCGTGGCGTGTCCCACGCGATCTGGGCTGAAACCGGGGCTGCAAGTACCATGGCACCCGCAGCGAGGCCGAGGAGCAGCTTCTGCATGAGTCCCATATCAGTTGGGGGCACGGACACCAGGGGCGTCGTAGTCACGGCTCCGGCCGATGACCGGACCGGAGAGGCTCAAGCCGTCGTTGTCCCGCGAGGCGACCCACTGGCGGATCGAACCCGGGAACGGCTCGGTGCGGGCGTTCCGACCCAGTGCGTCGGTGTACCAGATATTGGGGCCGTCCGCGTTCCTTACCCGATTGGAGTTCACATCCACAAAACGTCGAACGCCCTTGAAGGGCGAACGCGGACTGTCCCAGCCCACCGAATCCGTCCCGAGTGCTTCGCAGCGATCCTCCCCGGCGAGGCCGGGCAGGTAGCAGAGGTCGATGGGACGCCCAATGGCATTCGCCGACGCCGCATCGTAGAAACGGCTCGGGTCCATGACCTGAAAATAGGGATTGAATGAAGCCAGGCGCTGTCCGTTCTCTCTTCGTAGAGAGGCGCTGATTTCCCAGCTCTCGCGAAGTGCGCTATCGAAACGCGGACGTCCGTCAGACGGATTGAGTACACGTTCCTCGATGCAGCGCATCTCGGGAATAGCCCGCTTGCCGCCTCCGTCTGGAGAGATGGAGGGGATCGCCGTTCCGGTGGGGATGTGGATGTCACGATCACATCCCACGACCAGTTCACCCGCTGTGCCGATCGGGGTGAGTAGCGTGGCACTGAAGCCCGTGCCGTCGCTGCACCGAATGTGATACGCGACCTCGTGCAGGTTATTCGTGAACGCATCAGGCGAGTGAGTACCCTGGTGCATCTTGGTCATGAGATCGCATTCGATGGCAATGACGTTCCCTCCGGCTCCGCCGACGCTCATGACCATGTCGTCCTCCCACTCGACTTTGTGACCAACGTGGTCCTCATGTCTGGGTGCTCCGAACCCTCCTTCCTCGAGATGCTGGTTGGCGTACCCGAAGGGGATCGCCCCAACCTCCTCGTAGAGGTCCGAGCCTTCGGGGTCGCGACCATGTTCATGGCCGAAGGTGCAGCCCGTGGTTGGATCCACGGCCGGATGCCAGGTAGGGTACCGAAGCCCATCGGGGCCTACGGTGGAGTATTGATCGTGGACCGCCGGCGTGCAGGTATCCGTCCCCGTCGGACTCCAGACACCGAAGGAGATCGCGTCCCCGATCACCTCGGGAACTTCAGCCTGAAAGACGTCTCCCGGGTCGCAGGCCGACGCGAGAAGCGTCGCCAGGACCAGGCCCACGCCAAGCGGGGCCCCTGACATCGGTCGAATAGAGATTGGCTTCATGAACTGACTCCAAGAGTTCGCCGTGATCCGAACATCAGCGGCGACGAATGTAGATACCGAACCGCACGACACTGAGTCCAACCGATTCCACGATCGGCACCCCCTCGTCGTGAAGCGCACCAAGTGACGAAGCGTCAAGAGTCACGCGATTGCCGACTACCCAGGACTGCGTGAGCGGCAGATCCCATCCGATCCCGAGCCGAAGGCGCATCGCGTCGTAACGAAACCCCTCCTCTTCGCTTTCGGGATCCACATCGATGTCGCGCGCCCGGTAGCCGGACCACCCTAGCCCGCCGATCAGGTACAGACCGCTGAAAGACCGGGGGTGGACCTCCGCGATCAGGCCGGCCGTGTACACCTTCTCGCGAAAATCGTCATCCCGGAAGGTCCAGGCTCCGGCGTCCACGCCCACCCGGACCGTGGGTGTGGCGTATGCCCCGACCGCCGCCTCGAGCGCAGGGCCCGAGTCGCGCGTCTGATCGCAGATATCGCACGTGAGCTTCGCGCCGGCCGCAGCCACGGATATGGACCACCAGACTCCCTGATCCTGCTCCATATCAGTTGTGTCCCGCGACGGTGTTGAGGCCGATTGGGCACAAAGGGGCATCGCCCAGAGAAAAATGCCGACGGCGAACAGCGATTTCAGGCCTGACCTCATTGGATCCACTGGGACTCTCTCGCTCGTGTGAACCCTCGGGGGGACTCGCCGCGAGAAGCTGCTGCAAGGCCCGTGCCTCGAGGGCCAGCCGAGTGACCTGAGGTCGCAACACAACCCGCGTCTGTAGCGACCGCTTGTTAGGTAGCCCCCGGCGGCGACGCCTCGATGTTCTCTTCGATCCACGCCTGGAGCTCCTCGCGAGTTCTATGCCCCGAAGCGACCGCCAAGATCTCTGCCTCAGATTCGTCGACATTAGCGTTCAGCTCGAAGCCGTTTAGCATCAAGAAGCCCTCTAGCGCCGCGTGGCCAATCCGTTTGTTTCCGTCCACAAACGGGTGGTTCATGATCAGCGAGAAGCCCAACGCCGACGCTTTTGCGGCAAGACTCGGATGCAGGTCCTCGCCGCCGAAGGTTTGGCGGGGCTGACCCAAGGCCGACTCAAGCATGCCGAGATCTCGAAGACCATCGGAGCCACCCGACTGTGAGATGATGCGGCTATGCAGCCTCAGGATTTCACCGAGACTGAAGTACCGCGTCACGCCAGTCGCTCGTATAGCTCCCGGTTCTTCTCGAGAAGGCGCGTCGCCACCCGATCGAAGTCAGCTTCCGGTTGGGCGATAAGCTCACGAACCGCGGCCTCCGCCAAAGACTCGGCGGGGACCTTCAGTCGCCCAGCGATCTCGGCAAGTTGCCGCTCTTGGGCCTTAGACAGTTCGATATCGAGCTTCATGGGTAGGTCCTCCACCAACAAGCTACCCAAGTTCCCCGGGCAGGATCAATCCAGGGGCTACCCAACGACTAATTGGAGGGAGGAACAGGCTCCAGAGCGTCGGCTAGCTGCCTCCGCCCTGTGTACCATGATCCGTGAGCGCCTTCCACGTATGCGGTTCACGCCAGGAATCCGCGAGTTCCGACCCGCCCTCACGGCCTCCACGCGGGGTGCTCGCCCGTGTCCAGATAGAGCGGCTTTCCGTGGACGTCCCGAGCCTCGGCGAAGTAGTGCACCGAGCGGGGCAGATACCGTTGGTGGTCAGCGAAGAGCCGGCCGAACTCCTCCCGGCAGGGCCTCCGGAAGTCCTCCAATGACAGGTGGGGATCTCGTTCCATCAGCGCGCTGGCCAGGTAGCCGAAGTAGT
>JAHEJX010000069.1 GCA_024638645.1 Actinomycetes bacterium | reverse complement strand
GGTCGCGAGCCTGGCCTCAGGCGTCGAGCTGGTGAATCCCCCGGCGGATGCCAACTCGACGACGGGAGACACCTTCTGGGTCAACACCTTCGCGCTCGACGCAGTTCGCGGCCTACTCACAACCAATCCGGACATCGCCGGATGGGTGTACGAGTACTCAGACGGGCTGTTCACGGCGCTGCAGGCGTACGACGAGCTGAACATCCCGGTGCAGAACCTGAGTGTGGCATTGCGCACCGACGAGCAGACTCTGTTCTGCGACTGGGTAGACCGTAATGAGCCGACCTACAACATCTGGTACTCGGCGGGTGGCAACTTCCAGGCGCGCACCGGCGTGACAGCTGCGATGTTGGCGCTGCAGGGCGCCGAAGTGCCGGGCCAGATCGTGGTTCCCCACGTGATGCGCCAGGTAACCGCGGCCGACTGCAATCCCGACAGAGTGAACGAAGTTGTTTCGGGCACATCACTGGTGCCGGATGCCGTGTTGGCAGCGATGTTCGGCGGTTGATCTAGCAGCGACGATGAGGAGAGTCGATGGCCAATGAGCCCGTGCTCGAGATGGAGGGTGTGTCCCGCCAGTTCGGGGCAGTTCGAGCGCTGACGGACGTCAGCTTCGAATGCCTCGCCGGCGAAGTGCACGCGCTCGTCGGCGAGAACGGCTCGGGCAAATCGACTCTCCTCGGAATCGCGTCAGGGTTCGTCGACCCCGATCTGGGAACCGTCCGGATCGGGGGCGTGCCCTTACGACGCGATTCGCCAGCGCTTGCCCGCAAGCTTGGGCTAGCGATGGCGTATCAGGACGGTTCATCTGTCCACGCCGAGCCTGTCAAGAACAATCTGTACTACGCAGCTCCGCCGAATCAGCGACCTCCTTACCGGCGAAGAAAGAAGTGGGCGCGGCGGCTTCTGAGTGACTTCGATCTCGACCTCGAGTTGTTTCCGGACGCACCGGCCGGCTTCCTTACTATGGCGGAGCGCCAACTCTTCGAAGTCGCCAAAGCCCTTGTGACCAAACCAAAGGTCCTGCTCCTCGACGAGCCGACCACCGCGTTAGGCCCCGACGAAGTCGAAGCTCTACACCGCACAGTCTTGGCCTGCCGCGATGGTGGGATCGGTGTCGTCTACGTGAGCCATCGCCTTCCTGAGGTGCTCGAGGTGGCGGACCGGGTGACAGTGCTGCGCGATGGGACTTACCAAGGCACTTTCGACGCCAAGACGACGACGGAACCGGAACTGGTCGAGCACATCGTTGGCCGGCCGTTCGAGGCAGCTTTCCCGCAACCGGCGGCGCCGTCCGATGACGCCGGCGATGTTCTTGTTGTCGACGGACTGCAGGGCCAGTCGTTCGGGCCGGTCAGTTTCGCATTGCGGGCCGGAGAGATCGTTGGGATCGCCGGGGCGGAGGGCAACGGGCAGCCGCAGCTCTTCGACTGTCTCGCCGGGCGGGTTCCGCCGCGTGCCGGCCGCGTGGTCTGCGGCGACAAGGAGCTGTCGCTCATATCTACTCACGAGGCAGTTGGCGCCGGTGTCATGCTGCTGCCGGGAAATCGCAAGCAAGAGGCTCTCATGCCCGTGCTTGGTGTCAAAGTCAACACGACGATTCAATCACTGCGGCGGTTCTCGCGACTGGGAGTGTTGCGAAGGCGCGCGGAGCGATCGGCTGTGAACGAACTGGTCGACCTATTGGAGATAAGAACCCCATCGCTCGACCAGCCCGTCGAGTTCCTTTCGGGCGGCAATCAACAGAAGGTGTCCGTGGCGCGGTCGTTCCTCAAGGAACCTTCGGTCATCTTGGCTTACGAGCCGACCCAGGGCGTCGACGTCGGCTCTCGCTTCGACATATACAAAGCACTGCGCACCCGCAGCGACGCCGGGGCCGGAATCCTCGTCAAGTCGAGCGACCCGATAGAGCTATCGGGCATCTGTGATCGGGTTCTCGTCATGTCGCGCGGCACGATCATCGAGGAGATACCCGGCGACGAACTGGACGAGGTGCGGATCGTCGAAGCCATCGTCCGCGGTCCGGGGATGTCGAAGGCCGCTAGATCGCCGCTCGGCGTTGCCATGCCCAAAGCTCCGCAGGACGCATCATGACGACCGAGATAACCACGAACCGCGTCGACCGCGCCCGCCAGCTCACCCGCAAGGTCCTGCGCAACGCACGGGACAAGAACAAGTGGCGCAAGATCGTGAAGGTGCGGCTGTGGATGCCGGTGGCACTTCAGATTCTCCTGATCGTCGCGGTCTTCTGGTACACCAACAGTCGATTCGACGGCTTCATCAACCGGTCCAATATCTTCAACATCCTCATCCTCGCCATGCCGCTGGCGTTGGCGGCTATTGCCCAAACTCATGTGCTTCTCGTCGGGTATCTCGATCTGTCTGTGGGGGCGATGATCGGGTTTGGCGTTGTCGTCGGGTCGTTTCTGATCGGCGCAGACGCGTCGACCGGTCAGATCATCCTCGGGGCACTGGCCATCCTTGGCTGCGGAGTGGGTCTCGGCCTCGTCAATGCCGGGCTCATCAGAGGCGTGAAGATCCCATCCCTCATTGCAACACTTGCCACATTGAGCATTCTGGACGGGATTTCGCTCACCTTGCGTCCGACGGCCCAGGGCATAATCAGCGGCGACCTGGTTTCGTTTCTGAAGACCAGCGTTGGGCCGATACCCGTGTTCTTCATCGTGATCGTCGTTGGTGCCGGACTGCTCGACTTGTGGCTCCACGCATCGGGCTCCGGTCTCGAACTGCGGGCAGTTGGCTTCGATGAAAGGGCGGCGAAGCGGGCGGGTGTGAGAACCAATTGGGTTCGGGTTCGTGCCCTTCTTCTCGCCAGTGTCATCGCCGCCATCGCCGCCTTCTTCGTGATGGCGCGCTCACCCATTGGCAACGCCCAAATTGGGACGCCGTTCGCGCTCAACAGCATCACCGCTGCGGTACTGGGCGGGGCATCTCTTGGAGGCGGCCGGGCCACATTTGTGGGGAGCACCGTATCTTCCGTTCTCCTCGCACTGATCCTCACCGCTTTGCCATTCTTGGGGCTGTCCCCGACGGACGGTTCGATGATCATCGGGCTGCTCGTGCTCATCGGCGTCATCCTCTTCCAGGTGGGCGACCTCAAGGAGCTGGTCAAGCGCAACTTCAGGAGAGGCCGCCGGCTCGTGCTCGGCAGCCGGGTGGCTGAGGCCGCTGAGATACCAGCCTTCTACCCGGCGGGGACCGACTTCGCTGTCGTAGCAACTGGGCGCAAGCTCATCAAGGGCGGCACCGTCCTCAGCGTCGATCCTTCGATTGGAGACATCGAGGACGGAGATGTCCTCATCGAGGGCGACGAGATTGTCGCGGTCGGAAAGGATCTAGACGCCGCAAACGCCGATGTGATTGACGCATCTGGAATGATCGTCATGCCGGGCTTCGTCGATACGCATCGGCACATCTGGGAGGGCCTGCTGCGTAACATCGGTACCGATGTTCCCCTCGAGGGGCGAAACAGCTACATCTCACACGTGCTCCACAAGCTGGCTCCTGCGTTCCGTCCCGAAGATGCATACGTCGGCAATCTGGTTTCGGCGCTGGGTGCGATCGACGCTGGGATCACGACGCTCCTCGACTGGTCTCACATCCAGGACTCACCTGCCCACACCGATGCGGTAGTCCAAGCATTGGAGGATTCCGGGATGCGTGCGGTGTTTGCCTATGGATTCCCGTGGTGGGGCAAGTGGGAAGAACGCCAACCGAGCTGGTTCGTGAGGGCAGCGACCGAGCACTTCTCGACCCAAGATCAGATGCTGACTTTGGCGTTGGCCGCACCGGGACCGGAGTTCACAGATTTCGAGATCACTCGGGACCACTGGAAGCTGGCCCGCGAAACGGGAGCCCGCATCAGCACCCACGTCGGCGTTGGCAGCTACGGCCTTGACGGGAAGGTTGAAGAGTTCGGGAGAGCCGGCCTGCTCGGCCCAGATACGACATACATCCACTGCACGACGCTCAACGACACGGAGATCCAGATGATCGTCGACAGCGGCGGGACGGTGTCCTTGGCGGCACCTGTGGAGATGATGATGGGTCACGGCATGCCGCCGATTCAGAAGTTCCTCGACCGTGGGCTGGCGCCGAGCCTCAGCGTCGACGTCGAAACCAACGTGCCGAGCGACATGTTCAACCAGATGCGCTCGGCGCTGGCGTTGCAGCGATCCATGGCTGGGGCTGCACTAAAGGCCCCAGCCTCGGCCCGTGATGTGCTGGCCTGGGCAACCATCGACGGAGCCAAGGCGAACGGGCTGGATTCGAAGGTGGGCACGCTGAGTCCCGGTAAGAAAGCGGATCTAATCATGCTGCGCACTGACCGGATGAACGTGACGCCACTGAACGATCCAGTGAATGCGGTGGTCATCGGCATGGATACCAGCAATGTAGATACGGTGCTAATTGCGGGCCGCGTGATGAAGCAACATGGCAAGCTGCTCCACGTCGACTGGAGCGCAGTGCGGCGTCAGACTGAAGCGGCGCGCGATCACGTAATAGCAAAGGCAGGCTTCAAGTCACCGAAGATCTAGGAGGTTGCTTCACAACTCACGTACGAATTGCAGCCGAGGAGTCAATCATGGTCGAGTTTGCGGTTAAGACGCCGCCTCAGCACGCGGAGTGGGGCGCCATGCTCGACATGTGGAAGGCTGCCGACCAGATGGATGTGTTCGCCGAGGCGTGGAACTTCGATCACTTCTATCCACTTGCGGATCCCAAGGAAGGGCCTTGATTGGAGGGTTGGACAACGCCGGCTGCGCTGGCGCAGGCGACCAAACGGATTCGGGTGGGATGCATGGTCAACGGGATGCACTACCGCCACCCAGCGGTCACAGCCAACATGGCAGCCAGCCTCGACATCATCTCGGGCGGCCGCTTCAACCTCGGCCTTGGTGCAGGGTGGTGCGAGCTCGAGTCAAAAGCGTACGGGATCGAATTGGGAACCATGCGGGAGCGGATGGACAGCTTGACGAGGGGGTCCAGGTCATCAAGAGTCTGCTGACCAACGAGACGACGACGTTCGAGGGTTCGTTCTATCGCCTCCAGGATGCGCGATGTGAGCCGAAGCCGCTGCAGCGAACGTCGCCGCCGATCGTGATTGGGGGCAAGGGCGAGGAGCGAACTCTGCGCACTGTGGCCCGCAACGCCGACTATTGGGCCTCAATGTTCCCGGCGTCGATCGAGGATTGGCGGCGCCTCGACTCGATCCTGCGCGAGCACTGCTCTGATGTGGGCCGCGACGAGAGCGAGATTCGCCGTTCCATTCATTTGCGCTGGTACCCGGATGCAGACGTCGCTGAGTTGGTTACAACGGCACTCGAATACGGAGAAGCCGGCGTCGACGTGGTCATCTTGGGGATGCAGCATCCCTATCAACCGGCTCGCTTGGAGACGCTGGCCAGCACATTGCAGGCGGCGTGATCGCCTCTGGCCCCAGGCATTAAGAGGTGAACCTCGCCGAGTTGGCGCTGATTGTCGGCGTCTCCACTTTCAGCTTCTGGGTGAAGGGCATCACCGGATTCGGAGGTCCGTTGCTCGCCGTGCCGCTTCTCGCGCCGTTCATCGGCGTGGAACAGTCTGTGGTGGTCGTGACGCTCAGCAACGTGGTTTCCAACGTCATGCTGCTGTGGACCAACCGCCACGGTGGAGAAGGGCATGGCCAGATGTTGACTCGATTGCTGGTTGCCGGAGGAATCGGAACCGTCGTCGGCACGATTCTGCTGACGAAGCTCGACGAGGCGATTCTGTTGCTGATCCTGGCCGTTTCAGTGGTTGTCTACATCGTGCTGAGCATCGTTCGCCCCGAGTTCAGTCTGACGTCGGACCAGGGGATCAGGCTTGCGATACCAGCAGGAACGGTCGGCGGGTTGATGCACGGGGCACTCGGCAATTCAGGCACGGTGTTCGCGAGCTTCTATCACAGCCTCAGGCTCGAAAGATCGGAATTCGTATTCTTGCTCACCGTGACCTTTCTGGCATTTGGCTTACTGCAGATCGGCGCGCTGGCCCAGCTGGGGAGTTTTGGTGAGGAGCGACTGCTACAGGCGGCGATCGTCGTGCCGCCGGTGATGGTGGCTACCCGCCTGGGGGAGCGCTTGTCCCGCCGTATTGACGCCGTGACATTCGGCCGTTTGGTCCTGGGGCTCCTCGCGTTCGCGGCGGTGGCCCTGGTCGTCGGCATATTCGTTTGAGGCACGTGTTCGGTCGGCTCTGCACCGTCTACAGGCCGAGATATGCCTTGCGAAGGCGTTCGTCGGCGAGCAGCTCACCCGATGAGCCCTCGCCGACGATTCTTCCTTCCTCGAGTACGTAGCCCCGTCCCGCCAAGTTCAACGCCTCGACGGCGTTCTGCTCGACTAGCAGAATCGAAAGTCCCTCCTGGTTGAGCTGTTTGAGGACCTCGAAGATATTTTCCACGATTATCGGCGCCAGCCCGAGCGAAGGCTCATCGAGCAGCAGCAGCGAAGGCTCTGCCATCAGTGCTCTGCCAATCGCCAGCATCTGCTGTTCTCCACCAGACATCGAGCCGGCCAGCTGACGCTTTCGCTCGGACAGCCTTGGGAAGATCTCGTAAATACGTTCTACGTTTCCTTCATGATGGGGACGCGCTCGCTTGTTGTATGCGCCGATCAAGAGATTGTCAGTGACGGTCATATCGGGAAAGATCCTTCGCCCCTCCGGCACGACGGCAATGCCGCTTTGGCTGATGAGGTGTGGCCTGGTCGCGGTTAAGTCGATGTCGTTGAGAAGCACTTGTCCGCTCCAAGGCCTCAGGATGCCCGAGAGCGCGTTGACCAGCGTCGTCTTCCCCGCTCCATTGGGCCCGAGCAATGTGACGATCTCACCGTCGGCGACGGAAGCGGTGACATCCCACAACACCTGGGCCCGTCCGTATCCCGTCGTGAGGTCGCGTATCTCGAGCATCAGATGCGCTTTCCGCCGAGATAGGCCGAAATGACGGCTTCGTCGTTCATCACGGTATCGGGCTGCCCGTCCGCTATGACTCTGCCTTGGTCGAGCACGACGATCCGGTGCGACAGGCTCATCACGACACGCATCACGTGCTCGACGATCACGATAGTGATGCCGCGATCGTGGATCTTGCGGATCATCTCGACCGAACCTTCGATCTCTGCCGGGTTGAGCCCCGCCAGGACCTCGTCGAGCAGAATGAGTTGCGGTTCCGTGGCCAAGGCTCGGGCAAGCTCGAGGAATTTCAACTGTTGCAAGTTCAGCTGATCTACATTGCTCTCGGCGATCGAAGCCAAGCCGGTGAAGTCGAGCCATTCGTCAGCCGCGACCCGAGCCTGGGCGAGCGAGTGTTTCTCGCGGCCGAACATGTAGCTCACGGCTACGTTCTCTCGGGCCGTCATAGTGGCGAATGGGCGAGGTATTTGGAAGGTGCGGGCGATGCCGTGGGCAGCAATCTCGTGGGCTTCTTGCCCGAGCAGGTCCACACCGACGAAGTCGACTCGCCCGGAGTCGGCCGGAAAGAACCCGCTGAGGACATTGATGAGCGTCGACTTGCCCGATCCGTTGGGACCGACCAGGCCGACGATCTCTCCCTCTTCGATGCTCATCATCACGTCGGAGAGAGCTCTCACGCCGCCGAACGATTTCCGAACTCCTTGGCATTCGAGAAGGCTCATGCGTCGACCGTCTCTCGATCCTCGCGCGACTCGGATGGGGTGGGACGTCGTCGCAACGCCAACTTTTGCCAGGCGCGGTCAGGGATCAATGCCATCAACAGGATGCCGAGCAGCGCCCACAGGAACTTCCACACCATCGACGACGAGTTGAAGATGACCGACGCGGCAATGATGAGGCCGAAAAGGCTCGCCGTCGCCACCCAGCGCTCGCGGATTCGCAGATAAATACCCTCACGAACCGCGAGCACCAAGAGAATCAGCAGACTTCCGATGAATACTTGATTGAAGTTTTCGAAGCCGGCGCTGTTGAAGCGGTCCACGATCGTGAAAATGATCAGGGATCCAACCACAGGCCCCATCCAGTGACGAGTGCCGCCGAGGACACTCATGAGGATCACGAACAGGGGCACCCTGATACTGAATACATCCTCTACGGTGACAAAGCCGATCTGCAATGCCCAGACGCCGCCCATCAGTCCGCCGAAGAAGGCGTTGGCCCCGAGCGCAGCCATCTTGTAGCGGAAAGTCGGCACTCCCAAGCCACGTGCCACTTGCTCATCATCGCGAATTGCGAACAGGCCCCAGCCCAGGCGCGACTCGTATATCAGATAGGCCGTGACGAGAGTCAACATCATGATCACCAAGGTCATCCGGTACATGGCGGGCCGAAATTCGCCGAGAAACTCTGGAAGAGGCACGCTTGTCATGAAGGCCCCTCGGCCTCCGTCGATTGCCGCGAAGATCCGGGCGATAGCTGCCAGGACGAAGGCAACTGCCAGGGTCGTCAGAGCGAAGATCTCGCCTCCCAGCGAACGGAGACGGAACACAACGAGTCCGAGGAGGAGGCCGACGATGAGCGCCGTGAATCCTGCCAAGGGCAACGCAGCTAAGAAGCTCCATCCCTGCTTGCCGGCGAGCACAGCTGTCGTGTAGACGCCGACGCCAAACCAGGCTCCTTGCCCGAATGAGAAGTAGCCGGAATAGCCGGTGAGCATGTTCCAACTCGAAGACTGGGTGATCCAGAAGAAGGCCGTGAACATGAAGGTGAGGTAGAAGCCCGGCCAGTCCATGCGCTCGGCGAGGTGGGGTACCGCCAACAGGATGAGGAATGCAACTGCGAAGCCGGTGAGGGCACGGCGCCGGCTTTTCATGCGCACCCCATCAGATGGCGGCCTTCCGGGTGAATAGTCCCTCCGGTCGGAAGAGGAGCGCCAACACCATGATCGAAAATGTCACGAGCGAAGCACTGAGCGGTCCCCATATGACGGCCGCCACGCCCGCAGCAACCCCGATGATGATTCCGGCAAGGAAGTTCCCAACGGCGTTGCCGAGCCCTCCCAGGATCACCACCGGAAACACGATCCCAAACCACCCGACCGCCATCGTCGGTGAGAGAGATTGAAACGTTGCGATCAGTACACCTGCCAAGGCCGAGTAGGCGCTCGCAATCGCGGCGAGCAGTACCCCCACCCTCCTGTGGTCGACCCCGAATGCCTGCGCCGTGTCCGGATCGTGTACGACGGCGCGCACCGCCTTTCCAAAGAAAGTGCGGCCCATCACGGCTTGCGTGCCGAAAGCGATGAGCGCGGCAGCTACGAAGGCAATCACCAGGGGAATCTGCAGCGAGACCGATCCAACGGTGAACGACGAGCCCACATATGGGTTGATGCTCTGGTCGAGGGACCGGAAGTCTGCGGACCAGATCGTGCGAGCCAGGCTCTGGAGAATGATGAAGAGGCCAAATGAAATAATCAGCGACTTGAATTCGTCGACTTTGGCCCACTCAAAGAAGATCTGAAGAAGACCTCCTGCCGCGAATCCGAGCGGCACCACGATCAGCGCAGCCAACAAGGGGTCAATCCCAGCAGACGACGTCAGCTGGTAGGTCACGTAGGCGCCGAACAAGATGAACATGAAGTGGGCGAGATTGATGTTCTCGAGCGCTCCCCAACTGAGTGACAGCCCAAGGGACATCAGGGCATAGAGGCCCCCGATCAGCGCCCCGGAAACGGCGGCTTGGGTCAGAAGGTCAGCATTCACAGCCGGTGTCCGTTGCTAAGCGCGGCTCCGGGGAGAGTGATAACCCACATCCCGGAGCCGCATCGGTCGATAACTGGCTACAGCTCCGGTGTTGCGCCTGGGAGCGCCTTTTCGGGCGGATACACAACTACCCACTTGCCGTCTTGGATCTGCTTGATGACAGAGAGGTCTCCGTAGTAGTTCTGCTGTGCCGGGTCGAAGTCGATCGTGCCGATGATCGTTTCGACCGGGTTATTGAGCAACCAATCGCAGATCTCTTCCTGGTCCAGACTGCCTGCGCCTGCGACGCCCGCCGTCAGCACTTGCCACGCAGTCCACGACGTTGCCGCCTGCACATCGAAGAGCGTATAGGGAATGCCGGCTTCCGCTGCCTTGGCGGCGAATTCATCGACGATGCTTGCCGCTTCCGGATCATCGGTGTAGGGCGGATGGCTCTCGAATACGGTCACCGACATGGCGCCATCAGCGTTTGGTGCACCGAGGAGTGGTCCTGGTGCCGGCCACTGATAGAAATGACCCTTCGGCGTGTAGTTGATAGCGTCGAGGGCCGTCAGCAGATTGGGACCATCCACGCCGAGCGCTCCGACGTACAGGAAGTCTGGGTCGGCTTCGGCCACCTGAGATGCGATCGGAGCCCAGTCGCTGGTCGCAGTTGGGAAGTTGATCTCGAGGACCACGTCCCAACCACGCTTCTTCGCCTCGGACACGGCTCCTCCGGCGTCGCTGTTTGGCGGCCCATACCCAATGAGCTGCGTGCCGGGGAACTCGTTGAGGACGAATCCGATAGTGGCCGGCGGGTTGCCGGATGCCTCGAGTGCGTCGTAGACGATGTTCGGATTGGAGATGTTTGTGTCAACACCGACCGGCCACGTCGGGAAGTGGCAGGCGTATGTGTAGGCGTATGTGAGCGAAGCTGTGTGGTGCGGAAAGACAAACCCCTCGCGCTCGGCAACGGCCATTGCCGCGGTAATGGTTCCAGTGCCGTATGGGCCGAGCACCAGATCGACGTTCTCCTCTGTGATCAAACGCTCGTAGATTGCCGCGGCCTGGTCTGGCGTCGACTCATCATCGCGAACATCCCAAACCACGTCGCGTCCCAGCAGTCCTCCGGCCGCGTTGAGGCGCTCGACGAACAGCTCGCCTGCAACTTTGTGGATCGCCGCGGTTGGGGCGAGGAAGCCCGTCAGAGCCAGGGATCCACCGACGACGATGGGGTCTTCGCTCGGTGCGGCGGACGTTTCCGTCGGGACGTCTGCGGTTGTGGTTGGTGCGTCGCCCTCATCGTCGCCGCATGCGGCGGCGACCAGTGCGAACGCAAAAAGTAGGGCAAGTAGTCGAACGAGCTTGTGTGACGTCCTCATCGTTTTCGCTCCTATCGAACCGCCGAAGATGCGGCCAACTGCTCGGATTGTCGCAGGTGCCCGGATTCGATACAAACGATTGCACTACACTCGCTTCACAGGGGTTGCCGAGGGCTGGAGACGCATCCAGCGGCGGCGAAGTCCCTTGCGTAGCAAGCGATTGCCGGTACGAGTAGAAGTCCGGGCCGGGGTGATCCGGCATAGATCCACCACTCTGGCCGTGCAGGAGGAGACAGCGATGGCCGGTTCGGTAGTAGTGGTTGGAGCAAGCTCTGGAATCGGCGAGAAGATCGCCAAGCATTATGCGGACGCGGGCCGGCGAGTATATGTGTCGAGTCGGGATCAAGGCCGCGCCGATGAGGCCGCCGCCCGCATCGGCGGTGACACACACGGATTGGCGGTCGATCTAGCCGAACCAGCCGGGATTGCTGCCGGCCTTGCCCCGGTCGAGGGCCCCGTCGACTATCTCGTAATACCGGCCGTGTTGCGGGATCAGAACAGCGTCAAAGAGTTCGCCATCGAGGGCGCCACGGCGCTGGCGGTGTTGAAGCTCGTGGGCTATCCGGAGACGATTCACCAGCTCCTGGATCGGATGCACGATGAAAGCGCGATTGTGCTGTTCGGCGGTCTCGCCAAAGAGAAGCCATACCCCGGCTCCACCACCGTGACGAGTGTCAACGGCGGCGTCGAGAAGATGCTCAACACGTTGGTTCTCGAGATCGCGCCCGTTCGGGTGAACGCCATCCATCCCGGCATCGTCCTCGACAGCTGGTTCTGGGAGGGCAAGGACCCGGTGCGCGACGCCGTGATGCGGCGTACGCCTACCGGCCGCCCGGTGCTCGAGGAGCACATTGTGGATGCGACCCGATTCCTCCTGGAGAATCCATCGGCAAACGGCATCAACCTCCAGATCGACGGCGGTCATCAGATGCGCCAGCTCCTCGACTGATCGGGCCGGATTCCGACAGTGATGTCAGTCGATGGCCGCAACAGCTCGCAGCTCGAGCACGAGGCGAGGGTCAGTCGCGAGGCGCACCACTTCGACCGTGGTGCTGGCGGGCCGATTTTCTCCGAATGCCGCACCAAGGACGCGGTTGATCGCGTCCTGGTTCTCGGCAATGTCCTTGATGTAGCGCGTGACCTCGACCACGTCGCTAAGCGAGCCACCGGCCGCCTCCAAGACTCTCTCGAGGGCCTCCACCGCAAGTGCGGCCTGCTTTCCCGGGTCGGCGGGGATGTCGTCGAATTCGGCGGCAACGTGTGGATGCGAGTGATAGACCGGTGCCGCCGTTATCCCGGCAAGAAACACAATCGAGCCCGACGTGACCTTGATCGCGGGAGCATACGGCATGTTGAAGCGAGGTTCGTTGGCTGCTGTATGGATGACCTCGAAGCCCATTGCGCACTCCCGGCGAACAAACGGATACCGATGATACCGTCGCAGTCATACCCACTTCCGGGAGTGACAAATGAGTGAACATCCTGACCGCCTGCTGACCAACGGGCGAATCTGGACGGGCTCCGGCCGCCTCGTCGACTCGCTTGGTCTGTCCAACGGAAAGGTCGTCGACGCCGGAGCTGACGCGGATGTGGTTGGCAGGTTGGCCGGCGGGTACGAAACCATCGACCTCCAGGGCAGGCTTGCGGTTCCCGGGTTGATCGATTCCCATACCCACTTTGTGCGAGCCGGCCTGACCTGGAACGACGCGATCCGCTGGGATGGCCTAACCAGTCTCAGGCAGGGCCTGGCTCGAATCCGGTCGGCAGCCGAGTCGGCTCCTGCCGGCACGTGGCTTCGCGTAGTTGGCGGCTGGCACCCCGGGCACTTCGCGGAGAACCGCGGCCCCACGGCCGACGAGCTCAACGAGGCTGCCCCCAACCATCCCGTCTACGTGCAGTTGCTCTACGAGGAGGCAACACTCAACGACGCAGCAATGCGGTTTCTCCCAGAGGCGGACCCACCTGGTGGGTCCATCGAGCGCCGTGGGGACGGAAGCCCGACCGGGATCGTGCGCGGTCCCGGCATGTTCAGCTTGATCCTGTCTCAGATTCCTCCTCCGGACCGCAAGGCTCAGGCCGAGGCGACGAAGGCGCTGGCCGCCGAGCACAACGCGCTCGGCATTACCGGCGTCATCGATCCGGGTGGTTTTGGAGTCGGCCCTGAGACGTATGGACCCTTGTTCGACGTCTGGCGCGCCGAGGAGTTGACCGTGCGTACCCGGCTCTATCTGGTTCCCGGCGGTCGAGGCACCGAGGTGGAGGACGCGCGGCGCTGGGTCGAATACGTTCAACCCGGCTTCGGTGACGACATGCTGCGTTACACCGGCTTCGGCGAAATCCTTTCGTTCGGATGTCACGACATGGAAGGCGTGCGCCCCTGGTCGATGGCCGACGAGGCCAAGGCCGACCTGCGTGAGATCTCAACGCTGCTCGCCAAGGCCGGGTGGCCGATTCACATGCACGCAATTTTCGACTCGACGATCTCGGATATCCTCGATGTGTGGGAGGACGTAGACGCTGAGGTCGGCCTAGCGCGTACTTCGTTTGCGCACGCTGAGCCGATGAGCCTCACCAGCCTGCAACGGGCCAAGGCGCTTGGCATCGGGATTGCGATCCAGGACCGCATGATCTGGCGAATGGCGGACTCAGCCGCGTTGTGGGGCCAGGAAGTTGCCGCCAACGCCCCACCGCTGCGCGACATCCTCGACCTAGGTCTTCCTCTCGGGGCCGGGACCGACGCCACCGTGGTTGCCGAGATCAACCCTTGGCGCGCGATCTGGTGGCTGGTGACAGGCGAGTCCGTCGACGGTGCTCAGCCTCGAGCGCAACGGCACCGACTGACGATGGACGAGGCGTTGACTGCTTATACGGCCGGCAGCGCGTGGTTTTCGCTCGACGAGTCACGTCGCGGAGCACTCGTGCCGGGGATGGCGGCCGATGTGGCCGTACTGACCCATGACGTGTTCGAGCCGGTGGAGGACATACCGTCAGTCGCATCCGATCTAACACTGTTGGGGGGCAGGGTCGTCCATGCGGCCAATGAGTTCTCCGGGTACGAGTGAGGTTCTGTTGTGACAAGATGGCGATTCGTCAAACGCGGTGAAGGCCAGATCCGGGACGAGGGCCGCGGCATGAGTGCGGAGGTGCTGGTCGGTTCCGATACCGGATCTGTTCACACCGAAGTGGCGCTCGTCACGGTGGAAGCCGGTGCGGAGATACCTGGGGCGGTGCATCCATTCGAGGAATCCTTCTTCGTGCTCGGAGGTTCCGGCGTGGTCACGATCGCAACGATGTCCTACGCCGTGGCGACAGACGACTTCGGGTTGGTCAGAGTCGGGGAGCCGCATGCCTGGGCCAACCCCGGTTCGGAGCCTCTGCGGATCTTCCGAGTCCGCACCCCGCAACCGCAAGACGTCGGGGGAGTGAGCTATCCGTCGGATCGGGCCGCACCGGCCGCCGTTGGGACGGCACCGCCTCGGGCCGTTGCCGCCCCGCACCGTCCGGTCGGACATTTCGAACTGGCACAACTTCCACCGCCAGGGCCGCTGAACATGAAGGGCTACCGCGGCCCGCGGATCTCAGGCGTATCGATCTGGATGCTCGTCGACGAATTGGTGGGAGCGATCCATCACACGATGTTCGTCGTGCAGTTCGAGCCGGGCGCCGACCGCCAGCAAGCGGGCGACCACTATCACCCGTTCGAAGAGGCCTATTACTTTCTGGCCGGCGCAGCGACCGCCCACCTCGACGGCGAGGACGTTGCTGTGGAAGCCGGCGACATCGTGTTCTGCGGAGTGAATGCTCTTCACGGGTATACGGTGACGAGTGACGAGCCGATCCGTTGGATCGAGATCCAGGCGCCTGCACCGCCTCCAAACGGGGCGACCTTCTTCCCGGCCGACTGGCGCTCTGACATCGACGGCCTGGGTTAAGCCTCGCCTCGCAGCCACACGGCCAACGCGCTCATATCGTGATCGCCAAGGCCGGCACTTATGGCCTCCTTCGTGAGTTCGAGGCCGGCTTTAGTGACCGGCATCGGTGCGCCCACCCTGTCGCCGAGCCCTGTGATGAGCTGGAGATCTTTCGCAACCAGATCGAGGCTGAACGCGACCGGCGTCCCGGCCGGGTCAGCGAACGCGGCCGTTTTGTATTGGACGAACGGCGCTCCGCCTGCGCCCGCTGCAAAGACTTCGTATGCCGTGGCGCGCTCGACGCCGGCCTTCTCAGCCAAGACGAGCGCTTCGGACAGCGCATTGTTGATGCCGTGGACCAGGGCGTTGACTGCCAGTTTGACCGTTGCCCCCGCCCCCCGGTCTCCGACATGAAACACGCGGGCAGACAGCGCGTCGAGTACTGGCATGGCACGATCGATCACCGCTGCATCGCCGCCGGCCATGATGGTCAAGGCGCCCTGTTCCACGAGCGATACCGACCCTGAAACTGGAGCGTCGACGAGGTGGGCGCCCGCTTCGTCGATCAGCTCGCCGATCTCGCCGACGACTTTCGGATCGATCGTGCTCGTCTCGACCACGATGGAGCCCTGGCCAACGCCTGCAGCGAGGCCCTCTGGCCCGAAGTAGACGTCTCGCACTGCCACGTCGTCGGCGAGGCTCGACACGATCACGTCACCGGCGGCAGCCGCTGCGGCTGGTGTGTCTGCAACCGAGGCGCCTGTGGCGGCGGCAACCGCCTCGGCGCTCTCGCGAGTTCGGTTGTAGACGGTCAAGGCGAATTCGGCTCGCCCTATCGTGCCGGCCATGGCAGCCCCCATGCGGCCCATTCCGATGATCGATACATGCATGTGCTGCCTCTCTCAGTTGCCGTCTCGCACGGTAGCGGGCGGCGTTTCGTCGATTCAGCTCAGCTGGTTATGGACACCGATATCGAGTCGAGTGGGTCCAGCCGGAACGTGAACACGGAGCCGTCGCCGGCCGGAATCGGCGCCATGATCGAGCCCGTGATGATCACATCTCCGGCACGGAGCCTCTCCCCGACGACGGCGAGAGTTCTGGCGACGGTCGCCACCACGGTGGGATACAGACCGGTGATTGACTGCAAGTCGGAAACTCGCCCGGTCTCGACGCCGTCCACGACGATTCCGCCGGACAGCCCGGTGATATCCAGGCCGGCGCGGCTTTCGTTCCACGTGCCGAGCACAAGCCCGGTGTGGAATATATTGCTCGCAACGACATCCGTCACGGTTTCCGGGCCCGGGGTGATGCTGACGTTGGCCAACTCGATCGCAGGTGCCAACGCGTCGACGGCCGCAGCAGCCTCCTCGTCGCTCGCCGCCGCATCGACGTCGCGGCCCATCCGCACAGCCAACTCGAACTCGACGACGGGCCGTTGCCAATCGGACACGTCCACCTGCGCTCCGTCGGTGAGCATGGTTACATCGCTGAGGAAACCGACGAGGGGTCCTGTCGTCTGCATCAGTTCCATCGAAGCTGCAGCGCCGAAACCGACCTTCCAGCCGATTTGGCGGGCTCCCGAGTCGAGCTGTCTGCGCAGGGTTTCGAGCTGGCGTTCTTGCCCGGCAACTACGCGCGGATCATCCCAAGGATCGACACCCGCCGTCATTCGTCGACCTCGTAGCCCGAGTCTTCGAGGGACCCACAGCCGCTCCATCCCCACACCAAGACGACATCGACGTCGCCGGTGTTGTCGAAGCCGTGCCACCGTCCTCGTGGCGTCCAGATAACGTCGCCCTTCTTGGCGGGCGCAGTGCCATCGTCGGTGTAGATGTTGCCTGAGCCTTCGAGGACGATGAAGAACTCGTCTGCATTGCGATGAAGATGGCGGTCGTGGCGAGCCCCGGGCGGAAGCACTGTCCACCCGAGCAGGAAGTCGTCGGTTCCTGCTGTTGCCTTGTCGATGAGGAATTGGACCTGCATGTCAATCCAACCCTCGTCTTCACGAAGGCCGCCGACGTGGGGTACTTCTGCGAGATTGGTGTGGAAGCGCTGGGTCATCGGCCGCCGGCCAGCAAGTGGTAGACGTCGAACACGGTCACGAAGTCACGGTGGTCGATACCGAGGCCGCGGCATGCGTTGAGCAGCTCGTTGGCGACGGCGCCGAGGGGGGCAGGCGATCCCTGGCGGCGGGCAACTTCGAGGGCAAGCACCATGTCCTTCTGCTGCAAGGTCACATCCGCCAGCGGCTTGTCCGGCATGTCGAGAATGAAGGGCCCCCGGTAACCCATCACCGGAGATGCGACGACGCTTTTGAGCATGGCGTCGACTGCCACGGCCCGCTCGACCCCACCTTTCTCCGCCAGCGCAACCGACTCGCAGAATACGACCATCTCGACGATCAGGGTGAGGTTGATGGCGACCTTCATTTGGACGGCGGTGCCACTCGGCCCGATGTAGCTGACCTTGGAGCCGATGTCGTAAAGAACCGCTTCAACCTTCTCGAATGCCGCCCTGTCGCCACCGACCATCGTCGACGCGGTTCCTTGCCCAACGGTCACCGGGCTTCCCGACAGTGGGGCATCGAGCATTGTGAGGCCGCGTTCGGAGAACTCAGCCGACACGTGGCGGCTCACGTCCGGGTCAATCGTGCTCATGTCGAGATAGACACCTTCGGGACCGAGCCCGGCGATGACACCGTCGCCGCCGAGGGCGATCGCCTCGACTGCCGGGGCGTCCGTCACCATGGAGAACACAATGTCGGCGCCCGCAGCGACCTCACGAGGTGAGTCGGCCCAGGTCATACCTTCGGCAATGAGGGGGTCCGCTTTGGAGGCGGTCCGGTTCCAGCCACGCACCTCGTGCCCTGCCGTCAACAGCCGGGGCACGATGATCTGGCCCATATCCCCAAGCCCGATCCAACCGAGCTTCATCTCCGCCTCCCTCGCCGCTGCAGTTCCGGTCAGAGCATGCCACTGCCGAATGAGCGGAACAAGCGGGACCAGCAGAGCAATGTCACCCAAGTCCTGCCGACGTTCGTCTGTTGGGTAGGAGGGTTCGGCGGTGCTCACTCCGGAGGCGCAAGCCGCTCCAGAAAGATCACTTCACCACGGACAAACATCCGGGAAGGGCAATGACTGATGAATCGAAAGCAAAACCTGATGCGCCTGATGGCAACCGTTGCGCTGGCCACAGCCATGCTGGCGACTGTTGCCGGGACCGCCTCGGCAGGGGGAGCTGTGGTGACGAACGGGCAGTTCTCCACGTTCTCGGCCGGCGGCGCCGCAGGCTATGACATAGGCGGGCACGCCACGATGGTGCGCAACGCCAACAAGACAAAGGTCACTATTCACGTGACGGGGCTGACGCCGGGCGCAAGCTACGTCTCTCATGTGCATAACCAGGCATGCGCAAACGGCGATGCCGGCGGCCACTTCAAGCAGGATCCGGCAGAGGCTGCCGAGCCACCGAACGAGATCTGGCCGGGCAACGGTGTGTTCTCGCCAAATGCTGCGGGTATCGCCAACGAAAAGGCGACCGTGCATTACTTCGCCAACAGCGACGCCCGTTCGGTCGTCGTGCATTGGAAGACGGCGGACGCTGCACCCAAAGTCGCCTGCGCCGACCTCAGCTGATCGCACCCCACGTTGATGAGGCGGGGGAGCGGACTGCTCCCCCGCCGGC
>JAHEJX010000215.1 GCA_024638645.1 Actinomycetes bacterium | reverse complement strand
CTGGCTAATCAATTCGCCATGGTGGCCGACACTTTCGACGCCAACATCTATGAGATCCGGCGGATGGCCAACCACAACTACCCGCGCAGCTATCTGGCTGCGCCGGGGTTCACCGCCGGCACCTGCCTGCGCAAGGACTTCGGCATGATCAACGAATGGAACCCTTACCCGGACATGCTGCTCTCGGCGTGGAAAATGAACGAATACATCCCGGCGTTCCTCGTGCAGCACCTGCTGCAGCGCACCGCGATCCACGACAAAAAGGTCGCCATCTTGGGCTACTCCTTCAAGAAGGACACAGATGACACCCGCGACAGCCTGGCTCCGAAGCTTCATCGCTACATCGAGCGGGAGATCCCTGAAGAGATCGCGGTAACCGACCACAATCTGCCGGACGTGATCGAAGAGCCTGGGCAAGCGCCCGTTGCCAATCACGCCATGGCAGATGCCCTGGCAGGTGCCGAGTGTGTTTTTGTGGCGACCAACCACACGGGATATCGCGAGGCGCTTCACGAGTTGGCAGCGAACTCGCCCGATACATGGGTCGCCGATATCTGGAACGTCGGCGAGGTGGATCAGGTCTTCTACCAGGCAGGAGCGCTACTGGGGGCCGCCAAGTGACACATCTCGTAACCGGAGGCAGCGGCTTTCTCGGAGCAGCACTCGTCCGTGATCTTGTGGCCCAAGGCCGTGATGTGCGGGTCCTCGATGACAACTCCCGCGGCAAAGCACGCCGCCTCGAGGGGCTCGATGTCGAGTTCGTTGTTGGTGACGTTCGCGATCCGGTGGTCGTCGGAGAGGCAACCAAGAGTGTTCACACTGTTTGGCACCTGGCATACATCAATGGAACGAGGTTCTTCTACGAGCGACCGGACGACGTGCTCGAGGTCGGCATCAAGGGCGCTCTCAACACCATCGAGGCGGCTCTCGACAACGGCGTGACCCGCTACGTACTGGCGAGCACAAGCGAGACATACAACAACCCCACCCACGTCCCAACCACCGAGTCCGAGCGGCTGATGATTCCCGATGTGACGAACCCGCGGTTCTCATACGGCGGTGGCAAGATCACTTCCGAGCTCCTCACGCTGCACTACGGCGGCCACAGAGGCCTCGAGACTGTCATCTTCCGGCCGCACAACATCTACGGTCCGGATATGGGTCACGAGCATGTGATCCCGGAGATCGTCGAGCGGATCGTCAAAGTGTCCAACGGCATGCAGGTCAAGTCCATCGACCTGGAAATCCAGGGCGACGGCTCGGAAACTCGCGCATTCTGTTTCATCACCGATGGAGCCAGTGGCGCCCGTATCGCCGGCGAACAGGGCGCGCCCGGCGAGATCTACCACCTCGGCACTCCCGAGGAGATTTCAATTCGTCATCTCGTCGAGCTCATCGGCAAGACGATGGGCGTCGAGATCAACGTCGTGGCCGGCCCGCTGCGCGAAGGCGGAACACCGCGCCGCTGTCCCGACATCGCCAAGTTGGAGGGCCTCGGCTACGAGCCCCAGGTGATGATCGAGGCCGGCCTGGCCAAGACAGTGCCGTGGTACGTAGAACATGCCATGGCATCGCTAGACGCGTGACGCGGCAACTCCAGCCCATTGACCCGGACTTCTACGGTGGGCGCAAAGTCGTCGTCACGGGCGGTACCGGGTTTCTCGGAGCGCGAACTGCCTCACAGCTCGAAGCCAGTGGCGCCGTTGTCGCCGCAATCGGCAGCAAAGCGTTCGACCTGACCGAGCAGGTGGACGTGCGCCGCCTGTACGAACAGCATGAGCCGTCACTGGTGGTGCACGCCGCCGGAGCAATCGGTGGCATCGGCGCCAACGTCGCCAACCCGGGGCGCTTCATCTATGCGAACGCACTGATGGGTCTGCTGATGCTCGAGGAGGCTCGTCTCGCCGGCGTCGAGAAGTTTGTCCTGATATCGACAACGTGCACATATCCCAACTCGGCGCCGCTGCCGATGCGGGAGGAGTCGCTGTGGGACGGCAAGCCCGCAGGAGCCACCGGGCCGTACGGGATTGCCAAACGAATGCTTCACGAGGCCTCCATCGGCTACGAATCGCAATACGGCATCGACAGCGCCACGCTCATGCTGTCCAACCTCTACGGGCCTGGCGACCACTTCGACGAAGAGACGAGCCATGTCCTTGCCGCCTTGGTAAGGCGCTTCGTGGAGGCCGTAGCCAACGGTGCAGAAACTGTCACGAACTGGGGGACCGGCAGTCCGACTCGCGAGTTCCTCCACGTCGACGATGCGGCCCGTGCCATCGCATTGGCCGGATCCCGCCACAATGACCCGGCGCCGGTGAACGTCGGAACGGGTATCGAAACCTCGATCAAAGAGCTGGCAGAGCTCATTGCGGATGCCGCCGGCTACACGGGCGCAATCGAGTGGGACACCTCCAAACCCGACGGTCAAGCCCGCCGCTACCTCGACGTCGAGAAGGCAAGAGCCTTCGGTTTTGCCGCGGAAGTTCCTCTTGCCGAAGGCATTGCCGAAACCGTGGCCTGGTATCGCGAGCACGTAGCCGGCTGACGGCGCTATTCCAGCGCCCCGGTGCTCGCCAACGCCTCGCTTCTCGAGGCGACTAGCCCCACCCGATTTCGTGGAGGCGTTCGTCGTCGATTCCGAGGTGATGGCCCATCTCGTGTAACACGGTCTTGCGGATTTGAAGCGAAAGATGTCGTGCACTTCGAGCCAGCCGCAGGTGTTCTTCCCTGAAGATGCTGATCCGGTCGGGAGCCGCCGCAAAGTAGTTCATGCCCCGGTCCTTCAGCATCACACCCTCGTAGAGGCCGAGCAGCCTCTCGCCGTGGGCGGCTTGCGACGGCGTTGGCTTGTCTTGCACCACAACGTGGAGATTGTCGATCTGCTCGAGAACCCATTCGGGGAGTTCGTCGAGCACCTTGTCCACGATGCGCTCGAATGCGGCCAGATCTCCACGAAACGCCAGCTCGGCGTCGACTGAGGTTGCTTCCGTCACGACCGCGAGGTTAGGACTCGTTGCGGCGCTACCGTCCCGCCGGTGTACGTGGTGACCGGAGCGTCAAAGGGCATAGGGCGGGCGGTGGCCCGTGAGCTGGTCGGCCGTGGCCGCAACGTGATCGCCGTGGCGCGCAGTCCGATCGATGTCGAGGGGTCGACGAACGTCGCGGCCGACCTCGCTACAGCGTCCGGCATCGGGGCAGTTGTCGAAGCCGCAGCCGGCACTGGTCCGATCGACGGCATTGTCCACGGGGCGGCCTCCCTCATAGCGGTGACCCCCTATGCGGATCTGGACCCCGAGATCCTGACTGCGCACTTTGCGATCCATGTTGCCTCACCGATTGCGCTGTACCAGGCGCTGGCTGCGAGCAACGGTGTGGGACGAATGATCTTCATCGACAGCTACTCGGCAACGACCCTCCGCTCGGGATGGAGCGGTTACTCGATTATCAAGGCTGCCGCTCAAATGGCGGCACGGGCTGCAGCCGACGAGGCGGCGGGCACAGCGGTGATTCGGGTATTCCCGGGTGCGGTCGATACCCGCATCGTTGCTGAGGTGCTGAGTTCCGCAAGCCCCTCGGCACTGGTCTATGCGGGTATGCGCGATCGGGGCGAATTGGCGGATCCTGCCGATACCGCCCGCTACGTCGCGGCGCTCCTGGTGGACGCGTCGGACGAGGCACTGCTGTCACAGGACACCTGGGACTACAACGACCCGGCAGATCGCATCGTGGAGGGCTAGCCCTCGAGGCCGTCGCTGAAGTCGACGGTCTTGGAGCGCGAGGCAGATGCGACCCGTTCCGAGAGGCGGGTTCCGACATCGCCGTTTGGCTCCGCCTCGGCGTCGGCCTTGTTGGCCTTCGCCATCTTCTCGGCGACGATCCGTTCCAGCTCGTCTTCGTCATCGAGTGCGTCGACTGGTTCGTTGCGATCAGCTTCCGCTGCATCTTCGCGATCGTTCCCTGCGATCGCAGCCTCATCTGACTCTCCGTTGATGTCGCGAATCGTCTCGTGGGCTACCTGCAGGCGCTTGTTGAGGTCTTCAATGGTGTCCCAGGCATTGGCCAGTTCCCGCTCGAGCGGAGCGTCGGCCCGTCCTTGCGCAAGGCGCTTGTTGAGCCGGACCATCTTCGCCTGCGACAGGCCGTAGCCGATCCCGCCGCCGACGAAGGCAGCGAGCAGGATCCAGAAGACGATTTCGGAAGCTGCGTAAAACATGAGCTATCTACTTCTCGGCAGGTACCAGCATGAACCGAAGCAGTTCGCCGTCACCCGGTCCCGGTTGCGCCGCAACTCGTTCTGGATCGATACCGAACCGCACCATTTGTTCGACGATCTTGTCCGCACGCTCTCGGGCGAGGGCAACCGCATCGACACCCTCACGGGGCTCAGCGTGTACTTCGATGTCGAGCACGAGGTGTGGATCTGCTTGCAGGAAAGAGGCGAATAGCTCGAGGAGCTCGACAACCTGAGCGGTTGGCTTGACCCTATTGCTGTTGAAAGCCCTGCCACCCGAGGCCGCGCCGCCGAGGCTCTCGCCGTCGAACTGCAACGTCCATTGCTCGGCGCCACCTAGTGCAGCGATTACTTCCGGCACGCGATGCAATAGGTACACGTCCGCCGTTGTCTCGCTGACCTGAATGACGCTCTTGACCTCGACTTCCTCGTCGAGTGCCTGAACGGCGCTCGTGACGCTACGACGAACCGCCGGATTGGCGAGCGTCCCAGTCATGTCGATGACCCCATTGCCCGGAGCGATGATCTGAAGTGCCGGCCGGTCCAGCGACGTGACCCGTGCTTTGTTGTCGATCGGAACATCGCCGAGGGCGTCGCCAAGGCGTTCGAGAGCGCTGTCGAGTATCTCCTGGCTGATGGCTCCACCCGTCAATGTCGCGCCCTCGTAATCAAACGAGAGTTGCGGGTCGATCAACGTCGCCAGGACCCGGATCGCTTCGTCGACGCTGCCGAGCCACGGATGGGCAAGCACACCGCCTTCGACGAACATCTGGTTGGTCACCCGGCTGCCCCAGATGTCGGCGGCGGCGTCGCTTACGTCTTTGATTGTCTGGGCGGTGGGTACGGTGCCCCGCAGAGTGATTTCGCCGTTGGACACAGACGCCGTCAAGTCGGCACCAGGTTCGTCGGGCACGCTGGTGCTGGGAACTGCGCTGACACTTGGCGGTGAGACGACGTAACCGCCCGACGCTTCTTGCCAACTCACGCGGCTCACGCCACCCATTTCGGCAAGCACCGCTACCGCTTCGATCTGTTCCTCAGTGTTGAGGTTGGCCGTAATCGTCGCCTGCCGGCCGGTGAATGAGATGTCTTGATACGCGATCTCGGCTTCGGTCAAGGCGGCGCGGCTCGCAGCTTCGAGGCTGCGTTCCTCGGCTCGGATCCCCCACGGAATGGCAAACAGTGCGACGAGGCCGAGCGCGGCAAACCACGGCCACAGTTCCCGGACCGTGGGCCAATGCTCCCAGTTGCTCGGCCGCGCAGTTCGCAAGCGGTCGCGAAGTTGATCCATACGAAGGATTTCTTCGGCAGATTCCCGGCTAGACCAAAGCGCATCCTGATCGGCAGCTAGAGGGTTGCCAGAGACATCACGAGCAAGGCCTGTGCGCTGTGATACGTCACCATCGTCGCGACCCGCCCCAACCGGATCGGAGCGACAAACTTGTTCCAGCCCAGGATGGAGTCCGATGTGTAGAAGAGCACTGCACCGATGGCGGCGGTCACGTTGGTTGTTCCGACCGCCGATACGAGGAATGCGGAAATCACAACGATGTAAGCGGTGACGGGCATCCCGAGCCGCCTGTCATGGGCGGCGGCGCCCTTGCGGATGCGCAGGCCGATGGTCGCTACGGCGATCGCCGAAAAGGCCACTGTGGCGATAGCCGGTGCCGTATCTATTCCCGCGGCAGTGAAGCCGGCGATGTACCCAAGATGCGCGATGAGGAAAGAGCCGAGCCCGGCCATGAATCGCTCAGGCTCCACCATGAGAAAGACGTCGCCGGCGAGGCTCGCCACGAGGGCTGCCAGGAACCAGATTCGAGCTGCCGATGTAAGCGGATCCACGGCCAATGCGGCCGCAATCAAGACGATCATCACCGCAGGCTTCGTGGCCCATTCGAGCCGGCGGCGGCCCGTGGCAACGGAAAACCAGTTGACGAAAGCGGTGACGACCGCCACCGCGACAAGTGTCACCGCCCACGTGTTCACCAGCCAGACGCTAGCTGCCCACACGAGGGCCACTGCTACGATTCCCCTCCACCAAGGGCGCTTAGCTCAGCGGAAGAGCGCTGCCTTCACACGGCAGATCGGACCCGTGGATCGCCAATCTCAGGGCTGCGGTGGTGGACCGTGTTCGGCTCTCAGGCGACAGCTTCGACGTCGGATCGCTCGAACTCGACGATGCCGAATTCGCGGCCTGGTGGCCTGGCCCTCACTCGCTTATGGCCGGCGTTCGACGAGCACTACAAAGCAACCGGAGAGCGCACGGCTTCATACTCGAAGCAGTTGAGACAGACGCAACGGTGCGGTGGTCGCGACACCTCAGCCCGCTTGACGATCACGGGACCCAGGCTTCTAGGGCCGATCTGCTCTAGACCACTCAGAGTGGCTGGTGTTGCCTGAACGTAACGACGGGAGGCGGCTGTGGCTCAGTCGGGGGCGCGTGCAAGGGTGCGTACGGCCGCGAGATCCCGGAGTCAACCGTTTCGCGATCCCCGTCAAGACGGGGTTCGCACGCGCGCGGAAACCACCCAACCGATGAAGTTCAGTGGTTCCCGCCGCGCAGCCCATCCGGACGATCACCGATGGAGGCGACCATGGAAGGCCACGTACGAACACGATACCTGACCCTGCTGGCGGTTCTCACGCTGGCGGTGGCTTTCCTACCGGGGATCGCGCCAACGGTGGCGCAGGTTTCCGATCCACCACGGTTGCACGTCGGATTGCCCGACTACCCCACGGGCTTCGTGGGCGTCAATTTCAACCCGGACACCGATATCACGATCGCAGTGCTCGACGAAAACCAGGACCCGGCCCTCGGCCTTGGCCCCTGGACCGCTCCAGTAGATGCTGCGATCGAAGATGGGCGCGTCGATTTCGACTTCTCTGAATTCACGGAGCCCCTGCAGCCGGGGTGGACGGTGGAGGTCGTCAGCACTAATCACGGTGTGCTCTCCATGGTCATCACCGACCTGGAGGTGGCGGGCTGGGATATGGGCACCGGCCGGGTTCACGGAACGACGAACGACGACGGTCAGATCAACTTCTCGATCTGGGCGCCGGAGGATTCGAACAGGCATGCCACCCTGACCGAGATCTCCGCCGATCCCCTGCTCTATGACTGGGAGGCCGACTTCAACGCGGCGCCCTCCACCGATCCCGGAACGAACGAATTCGGTGGCCCGTTCGTTTGGGAGGACGGCAATGTCTGTGGGCAGGCCGAGCAGTCCTCTGGTGTCTCTCCGACTGAGGGCCTCACTGTGTACGCCTTCGGTGACGCATGTGCACCCCCGGCGGGGCAGCCGCTTGTCGGAGGCAACCTGATGAGCGACATCCTGTTCGTTGACGACTTCACGCCCAACGGGCAGGTGCAAGTGACCCTGACACGGGACCCGGATGGGACGCCGGAGACCATCTTCGACGATGTGCTCGATACCGACGACAGCGGAAGCGTCGGCGGCCCCAACCTCTTCTCACTGAGGCTTCCCGTCGACTCCGGGATGCGGCTGGTGGCGACCGACGTCACCGACCCGGAGAACCCAGGACCCACCAAACAGCTAGACCTGGAGGAAGCCCGCGTCGACGCCTACGACCCGGTCGCACGCGTCATCCGGGGCTATACGCCCAACATTCCTGTTGGTGGCTACCTGATGATCCTGGGCCTCTACGAGAACGACGAAGGGGTCGCCATCCCGATCAACCCGGCTGAGCATGGCTGTCCGGCCGATCCCCCTGGGACGTGGTGCTATCAGATTGAACAGCGATACGAAATCGGTGCTTATGTCGACTGGGACGCCGGTGGCTTGGGCATCGACGTCGGCGACGTCGACGGAGACAGCACCTACACCAACCTGCCGAGCTTCGCGGCGTCAGGACAGGAGGGGACCAGCATCGCCTTCTCGTCACAGCACGACGACACGGCCTCGGTCGACATCATCGTGCGTAACACCGACGAGGAAGTGGTCCTGGGCGACCCATCTGGGGCCGATCCATACACCCTCCCCGTGACAGGGCTCGGTGAGTTCGAAGCCGACTTCCTCTCGGCGGGCGTGCAGCTCGAGCCGGGCTTCGAGGTGACCGTCACCGCCACCGACACTGGCTTCTCCAAGACGCTGGTCCTCGATCCCTTGCGCATCGACGGCGTTGATGTCGAAGGAGACACAGTGTTCGGCGTCGCCAGCAACGGTGCCTTCCTCGAGATCGAGGCAGGCGGTTGGCTGCTCAATGTCCAGGCCGGCGACGACGCCAGCGACGGTGTTCCCGGCGACGGCCTCGGAGCCTGGGAGGCCGACTTCAGCGTCTTCAATCCCGATGGCTTCGATCTCGTCGAAGGCATGTTCGTCAGAGCTGCGGCCATCGACCCCGATCTGGACGTCACCTGGTACGAGTTCGAGATCCCTCAAGCGCAGTGGATGCAGGTGACCGTAGGGCCGTGGGGGCCTGGCATCTCGGGCTCCAACTTCGTGGATCCAGTCCTGGTGGAGCTCGACCAGGGAGGCGACGGAGTTGTCGAGTACTCCTGGGCGGTACCGGATGACTTCCCCGAAGGTGGCGCCAACTTCTACGACGGCAACTTCAACCTGTACGGCCCGTTCGGGGGAGAGGACCCGATCCCAATCGATGCAGGTGACATCGTTACCGCGACCGATAGCAATGGGACCGTGTCACATACCGTCCGGTACATCGAGATCACCGAAGTCGATCACGTATCAGACACCGTCACCGGGCTCGCCGATCCGGGTGTGGAGTTTGCCGTGATTATCGGCAACGCCGAGGACTGGCGCACCGAGAATCGGAGCATCGGCGTGACAGCCTGTGGCGGGACAGGACCGGCCTGCGCGCCCGGCGTGCCGGAAGGCACATGGGTGGCCCACATCAACGGACTGTTGCCGGCCGACAAGCCCGCTCCCCACCTCGGTGACGAGAACGGGAACCAGACGGTCCTGCTCTTCGGTGTGCCCTTCGTGGCGGCCGGCATCGATATCGACGAGGGCATCTATGACAACCTCTGGGGTGGTTACTGGTTCCACGACGCGCAGGTGCAAGTGGCGCTATGGGCCGGGGCAACCGGTGTCACCGAAGACCTCAACGATGCCAAGTACGTGGACACACGTGACGTCGGCAACTGGTTCAGCGGCATCGGGGCCGACTTCCCTGAGCAACCAACCGACATGGAGGTCGGCGACATCGTCACGGCTCAAGGCCTCCAGACCGGCACCATCGTTGAGCACACCGTGCTCTCGCTGTCGGTGGAGGGCTGGGAGAACGTCGCGCCCGACGAGACCGGCAACCGCGTCTTCGGCACCGCAGAATTCGTCGAACCATTTACGTTTGTCCAAGTCGGGGTCGAAGGCGATGGTGTGCGGTATGCCGATGTCGATCCCGCCACCGGGTACTGGGAGGTCAACTTCTTCCACCCGTCCGCTGACGGGGAATGCTGTGATGGGTTCGAGATCCAGCCCGGCGTCGGCGGCGTCGTTCAACTGCGTGGTCCCGACGGCAACCTGACCTTCCAGCCCTGGGGCGACGGAGGCGGCGACCCCGGGCCCGAGGGCCCGACATTCAACGTTGATCCCTTCCAGGACCTCGTAGAAGGGTTCGGGTGGGAAGAAGGTACTGAGGTCACGATCACGGTCGATGACGGCGATCCGGCAACTGAGGTGTTCACCACCACTGCTGTTGTCGAGAGGTGGGGCGAGGAGGAATGGGATGTCGGCTTCTGGATCGAGCTCGAGTTCGACGTCCAGGACGGACATTTGGTGACCGTCACCGACGGGACAACTACCAAGGAACACGTCGTCACCCCATTGACAGTCGACGGCATCGACGATGAGAACGATCTGGTGTTCGGTACTGCCGTGCCCGGCACGGAGGTGCAGGTAGCGCTGTGGGGCACAGAGACCGAGCCCCACGTCGAGCGTGCCGTGGTTGCCAACGACGACCCAGACGATGAAATCCCCGACGGCTACTGGGCGGCCGACTTCTCGCTCGCCATCGGGCCGGAGGAGTGGCAGCAGCCCCGCGACGTCACGCCGGAGACATTCGGCGCTGCGCGGCAGGGCGACGAGGACGGTGACGCCACCCACGTTGGCTTCGGCGAAGAGCCACCACCGGAGCCTTCCATCGAGGTCGATCCGTTCTTCGACAAAGTGTTTGTCAACGGGATGTCCGAGCTGGCGACGCTGAGCGTCAACGGAGACGACATCGACATCATCGCGGTTGAGCGCGACGGCCGCCTCGTGTTCTATCTCTTCGACACGGTCGACATCGTCACAACCGACCTAGTCGTGGTGACCGATGGCGAGATCGTCAAGGACCACATCGTGAAGCCGCTCGGCGTGACCGATATCGACCAGGCGGCAGACACCATTGCCGGCTATACCGACCCGAATGCCTTCGTCATCGTTGGTGCCGGCAGCTCGATGGGCGAGGGTGTCCGCTTCCTGACATCCGACGCCAACGGCGCCTGGACGGCCTTCATGGCGGACCCCGAAGCCGAGGGAGAAGGCGCCGCAGATATCGACAAGACCATTGGCTGGAGTCTGTTCATTGCCGTGCCCGACGAGGACGGTGACGCCACCGTGTATGCCACCCCGCAGGCATCGCCCGGCATGGCGGCGCTGGTGCAGTATGGGATGGTGACCGCTGAAGCCTCCGGCCTGAGCGACATCACCATTTCGATCCCCGCACTCGGCTACGAGTCGACGGCCCCACCGTCGTCGGCAGGGCCCGGCATGATCGGCGACATCCAGTTCGATGCCGGTGTACTTGATCCCGAGTTCTACGCGGGCCGAGTGGCCACAGTGGGACCCAACGACCTGGTACCGGGGCTGGAGATCTACTCCTCCGACATCATGTACGAGATGCAGTTGACCGTCCTCGATTTCTCAGTCGACGAGGCGAACACCGACGAGGAGGAGCTGCGCGGCTACATAGAGCCACCGGAGCCCGGCGGCACGCACGTGGTCATCGCCTTCGCCTTCCGGGATCGGATCATCGATGAGCCTGAAGACTTCGTCGGTATCGGCTTCACTGAAGCGAGCGAAGCTTGGGCGCTGCCCTTGTGTCGACCCGAGGCGTTGCAGGACGACGTCGATCCGCAGCTGCCCGGCGAACAACCCGGCTGTACACCCGACGGACTGCATGACCTCGGCAACGGCGAGGTCGGATGGGCATTCGGGCTGGAGGAGCCGGACCCCGAGTTCGACACCTACACCGTGCTGATTTGGGACCTGGCGCCCCACATCACCGGTATCACCGGGCCGGCACAGCCGGTCCTGGTGGACACCGTCACCGAGGTGACAGCGACCTTCGCCGACATCGAGGTGCCGGACTCTCACACGGCTACTTTCGATTGGGGTGACGGCAGCACCTCGAACAGCGTCGGAGTCGGCGGCAACGCCACCGGCAGCCACACATACGACACAACCGGCGTTTACGTGGTGATCGTGACAGTGACTGATGACTTCGGCGAGTCCGACACTTCCGAGTTCCGCTACGTGGTCGTCTACGACCCAGGTGCGGGCTTTGCGACGGGCGGCGGCTGGGTCGAGCTCGAGCCGGGAAGCGAATTCGAGCGGGTGAACTTCGGCTTCAACGTCAAGTACCTGCCCAAATCGACGGAGCCCCAGGGTGAGCTCAATGTGCAGCTCGGTGACCTACATCTCCGGAGCGAAAGCGTGGACTGGCTGGTCATCACCGTCGAGGAATGGGCGTACTTCGCCGGAACGGCGACGATCGATGGAAGCAGTGACCTATACCAATTCCGGGTCGATGTCCGCGATGGCGACATCTATGACGCCGAACCGGACAGGTTTGAACTGCGGGTGTGGCAGCCGGGTGCCGACCCCTACAACGACGAGCCGCTGTACGCCGCTAGCGGCGATCTCAGCGGTGGCAATGTGATGATCCACAACTGAACGTGTCGGCGGAGGGACAGTGGGCCCGGCTTCGCCCGGGCCCGCTGCGGCCGGAGCGGCTGTATTGCTCGCGCGCTTCGAGTTTGCGGCGAAGGCCGAGCCGTCCAATGCGTCGGTGCTCGATGACAAGGACCACGAACATCACACCAGCCCTTGATCTGGGACCACCAGACGAGGCCGGGGAGCCGATCCGAGCAACAGATGAGCTATTGGTCGCTCGTACCCTTTTCGATAGAACGGCCGCTAGAGACAGCCGCAATGACGACGGCGCTTGGATGTAGCGATGATTCGGATGCAGCGGATATTCCCAATCATTCCCAAATGCAGTTTCTACCGCCCAACGCCCCGACCAGCACAATCCGACGTCGGCGCTCAATTGCCTTGCCACACAACGGGTTTGCTAACGTCTATTACGCACCCCGGGCGCTTAGCTCAGCGGAAGAGCGCTGCCTTCACACGGCAGAGGTCACTGGTTCGAACCCAGTAGCGCCCACCAAAGAGAGAACCGCATAGACCACCATCTTCTCAATCCACACAACAGATGTCGAGCAGTCTCCGGCTGGCCGACGACTTAGCCGCGGCTAGCCACCCATGACCCGGAATATGCGTGTGGCGCGGACACCTTGCGGACACCACGCGTGTGGGATCTCTGACATTCGTTCGATGGAGCGAACGTCCAGAAACAACAGCGTCCTCGGTGGTTTCGCTGTCCTGTTCCCTTAGCGGTTCGCCCTCCTCGGTATCGGTTCCGACAGTCGCCGGTTCCTCGTTGTGGACGTGTCACGTATGGAAGGACCCTCAGCGCGGCTACCGGTTCGGAGTCACGCCTGGCCGCGTGTGTTGTTAGCCTGATTGAAGATATCGCTCGACCAGGACCGCCGTCGCGTGGGGACGTGGTGAATCCAGGGAGTGCGTTTGAAGGAGATCGTGGGAAAGACCCGCGGAGGAAAGGGGAATGGGAGATGAGACGACTCACAGCGCTTGCCACAGCGACCCTTCTGCTGGCTGCCTTGTCGCCGATGGCCGCTGCGGGGGCCGGACCAGCAGAGAGTGTCGATGACTACGTGTCGTATTTCTACTTTGGCGACGGCTACCTCGTTATGACAGGCGACGACGTCGCCGCGTGGTGCGCGGACGAGGGAGCCGAGGTTCAAATGACACTGCCAAATCCGCGCAACGGCGCGATTCACCAGCACTTCCGGGGATCGGTCCCCCTGATGCTGTTCTCGGTGCCGAACCTCACCGACGATATCGGCGAAGCGTTCGCGTATCTCGATATGGTCTGCGGTGCTGCGCTCGACGATGACCCGGCGACGGTCCCGCCGGAGCCGGTCGCCAGAGGCACGGGTCGGTTAAGTGGCAGCCTCGTGTTCAATGAAGACGGGACGACCAGGAGCCACAACTCGCTTTCGGGCAAGATCTGGACCGACGATGGAGTGGAGCACATCACTGCGGTTGTCAACATCGTGCTGTCGGCAACAGGCATGCCGATCAAGGTCAACACGATCAAGTTCCGCTACAGCGGCTGACCACCAACGTCCACGAGAACAACGAAACGGGGGCGCCCCAAGGGGCAGCCCCCGTTCTCTTGTTGCCGCTTAGGCGAACCTCTTCTCTAGCATTTACTTCGAACACGCTGGGAGAACCCAAGTGGAGTCAGGCAGCAACGTCGATACGGTGACGATCCTGTTCACCGACATCGAGGGCTCTACTTCGTTGTGGGTGCAGCATCCCCGGGAGGCCAACGAAGCCCTGGCGCATCACGACGAGTTGTTGGCGCAAGCGGTTGCAGGCTCCGGCGGCAGGGTGGTCAAGACGACCGGAGACGGCGTGATGGCGGTCTTCCGCTCAATCCGCGCTGGCGTAGACGCCGCCGTGGCTGCCCAGTTGGCGTTGCGAGAGCACGAAGGCACTCTGCTGGACGCCGGTCGGGTGCGGATGGGCCTGCATGTCGGCGCAGTGGAGAAACGGTTGGACGACTACTTCGGCCTGGCGGTCAACGAATGCCAGAGGCTGATGTCGCTGGGCCACGCCGGCCAGATCCTCCTGTCGGAAGTGGCCGCCACCCTGGTCAAGCGGGACCTCCCACCAGGATGCACCCTGTCCAGCTTGGGCCAGCATCAACTGCGCGGAATCCCCGAGCCGGAAGGCATCTTCCAACTCGTCCACCCCGAATTGCCGTCCGACTTTGCTCCACTCGGAAGGCAGGAGCGTCCCGTACCCCGGCTACCCGAGCAACTCACCAGCTTCGTGGGACGGACCGCCGAGCTCGACGCAGTTACAGATCTATTGTCGGCTCACCGCCTAGTTACCCTCACCGGGCCAGGCGGCGCCGGCAAGACCCGACTGGCCACCAAGGTCGGCTCCCGCAGCCAAGATCTGTTTCCCGACGGCATTTGGATGGAGGATCTGGCAGCCACGAGCGACCCCGATTTGGTGCCGCGGCATATGGCGGCCGCGCTCGGTATCCAGGAGGAACCTAACCAAGGAGGTGTTGAGGCTCTGATCAGCTTCCTCGAGGCCCGCACCGGCTTGCTGATCATGGACAACTGCGAGCACGTGGTGGACGCTGCGGCCGAGCTGATCGAAGATCTGTTGCAGGCGGCGCCCAACTTGAGAGTCCTGGCCACCAGTCGAGAGCGCCTGCGGGTGCCGGGCGAAGCCATCTACGTGGTCCCGCCGCTGAACCTTCCTCCCGGTGACGCCGGCTTCGACGAGGTGGCCGACTACGACGCCGTTCAGTTGTTTTGCGATCGCGCCACCCTGGTCAAATCCGGGTTTGCCGTGACGCCGGCCAACGCTCCAGCGCTCATTTCGATCACGCGACACTTGGACGGAATCCCCCTGGCCATCGAGCTGGCAGCCGCCCAAGTAGGCGTGATGTCGCCGGCACAGATTGCCGACAATCTCGACGACCGGCTGCGGCTGCTTACTGCTGGCGCCCGGACAGCCCCCCGTCGTCAACAGACACTGCAAGCGGCCATCGACTGGAGCTATGACCGGCTCGGACACGAGGAACAACAGCTGCTGGCCCGTCTCGCAGTGTTCAACGGTGGATTCGATTCGGATGCGGTTGAAGCTGTTTGTGGATCCGGCGAGTTCAGCACCTTTCCCGTTCTCATGGAACTGGTCGAGAAGTCGATGTTGGCCCGCGACGGCGAGGCGGACCGCGTCCACCTCTTGGAGACCATGCGCCAGTACGCCTTGGAGCGCTTGCTGGAAAACGACGAGGTCCAGAGCTACGCGCAGCGCCACGCCCACTACTTCGCGGATGTCCTAGCCGACACGGGTGGCCAGATGTTCGGACCGCTCCAGGCCAGCTGGCTGGACCGTCTCTCGCTAGAACGGCACAACCTGCTGGCGGCCATGTCATGGTCGCTCGACGCCCAGCAACCCGAACTGCTGCTGCGCCTCGTGGCGGGGGCCTGGCCCTTCTGGTTGCTGCGGGGATATCTGGCAGAAGGAAGGGAGTGGCTTGAACGCGCTCTCGAAGCGACCGAGGGTGGAGGCCAGCCGCTGCGTGCTGTTGCCTTACTGGGCGCAGGAGGATTGGCCGCAAATCAGGGGGACGTTGCCGCCGCCGAGAAGCTGCTCCAGGCGGCGAGAGACGGAGCCGGGCCGGACGACTCGCACACCGCAGGCGCGGCACTGGCGCAACTGGCCGGGCTCGCTCACAAACGCGGTGATTTGCAGGAGGCCACCTCTTTGTTCCGGCAGGCGTTGTCGCTTTCGCGGTCGACTGCCGACCACTGGACTACCGGCCACATCCTGGCCAGCCTGTCGCTGCTGGTGGAAGATCAGGGACACCACGATGAGGCGCAGGCCCTCGCAGCCGAGGGCGTCGAGCTATCGCGTTCCACCGGCAACCCCGACCTGATTGCCGACACTCTCCTCACCGCGGGTGAGATCGCCATCAACCGGGACGACCAGACCCAGGCAAAGACGCTCCTGGACGAGGCTCTCGGGCTCGCTCAGGCCCATGGCCTGGAGATCGTGGACGCGTGGGCCCGGGTCTATCTGGGCAAGCTCGCCTGCCGCACAGGAGACGTCAGGGCCGGCCGCATCTTTCTCCAGGAGGGACTGGAGTTGTTCGAGGACCTTTCCAACCCGATGGGCATGGCCTGGACCTTGCGCCACCTGGCCAAGGCCGAGGTAGCGGCCGACGACCCAAACGCGGCGGAAGCGTCCCTGGTGAACGCGATCCGGCTGGCCCAGGAATTCGTCCGGCCGGAAGTGCCGCTCATCCTGGAAGCCCTAGGAGAGCTTCACGCCGGCCGGGGCGACTTCCCCTTGGCGGCAACACTGCTCTCGGCCGCCCGTTCGCTCAGCCGTTCGCTGGGCGTGACCATTCCCGAGCCCGACCGTCAATCGTTAGACGTCACCTGGGGCGAGATCGAGTCCCGTCTCGACGGTCCGCAGCTCCAGGCGCTGGGGCGCCAGGCCGCCGGCATGACCTTGGACGAAGCGGTCTTGTTCGCCGTCAAGAACAGCGGGGAGCCGGATACGTCGTCCTGACCGCGGGCTACGGCTCTTCAGTTTCTCCTTCGGAAGGGCCCGGCTTTTTGGCGAGGGTTACGTGACACGTCTTGTCGTCCTCGATCGTGGTGACCGAAGCGAAGGTGATTCGGGGATTGAGACCACGATGATGATTGGGGATCGTTGTCAACACCCGCCACGAGGGATCAACCCCCGGCAGCACTAGAAGATGGGGGAGGGGTCGCATCACCAAGTCCGTCAGCTCCGCCAGCTCTTCGGGGTTGTTGGTATCGAATTCCTTCCAGTGCTGCGCGATCCCTCCGCCGTACTCTCGTGCCAATTGTGCGGCTCGAGATTCTGAGAGTTCGACTTCCTGCCATCCCGCGTCGCGTGCAGTCATACTCTGTCTCTTTCTCCTCCCCTGTGAGCATTACTTGCAACCTACCGACTATGGCGCTCAGGTGCGGCCGCGGCTAGAGCGACAGGCATTGTCGTTCTTGCTCGCATCATCCTCTAGACGCGGGACTTCGTGCTCTGGTGACGCTTCGGCTCGATCCTTACGAAGGATTGAGTGAGGAATCATGCGCCTCGGCGTGGTGGTCTGGGCCGAGCCGGGTAACGATCGAAAGGAAGGCGTGGACAGTCGGTTCGAGCCGCGTGTCAAACGTGAAGAAGGGGCTGGCGGTCAAATCTGCAAGCCAATCGCTTTTCCGACCGGGACGACATGTGATGTAGCGCGCCGTCGATATAGTGAAAAACCGATCTCGATTCGGTGGCCTGCGCCGCTCCTGGCGCCGACCGTCGAAATGTCGACTACCTCGCCCCGATACGCGCCCTCTGATCATTGCTTCCATGACGCCCGAACGGGTGGCGCCAGCCACTGTTACTTCCTCTGCGACAATTGTGGCCAGGAAGGGGTTGCGGCATGTCTAGGCGATGAAGGCGCGAGCAAGGAGGAGAATCCTGAGTGGCCTCATAGTCTTCGGGCTGCTGACGGCGTTTCTCGGAGGCCTTTGGGTGATGCAGCGACGGCTGATCTACTTTCCCTCGGACCGGCTGCCGTCGTTCGCAGTCCTCGGAGCCGGCTGGGACGACGTTTCATACGAGACAACCGATGGTCTCGTTCTACACGCTTGGCTCCATGCACCTGAGGCGGTCGAGCCCACCGTGATCGTGTTCAACGGCAACGCCGGTAACCGAGGTGATCGCGCCGGCCTCGGGCGGAGCCTCGCCGCCATCGGCGTGGGCGTGCTTCTCGTCGACTACCGGGGCTATGGAGGCAATCCGGGCCGGCCCAGCGAGGCCGGTCTTGCGAAGGACGCGCTGGCCGCAATTCGTTTCGTTGAAGAGCTGGCCCCATCCTCTCCGCTCGTCTTTTTCGGTGAGTCGCTGGGAGCGGCGGTGTCCATCGAAGCCGCGACCGCGACGTCTCCTGCAGCTCTGGTTTTGCGATCGCCCTTCACCTCGTTGGTCGACGTGGGGAGGGTCCACTATCCGTGGTTGCCCGTCGGTCTACTACTCAAGGACCGGTATCCGTCGATAGAGCGCATCGCCGGGGTGGATGCGCCCACGCTGGTCATCCTCGGCAGTGCGGACTCGATTGTGCCCTCCGAGCAGAGCCGAATGATCTTCGAAGCTGCGCCTGATCCCAAGGAGCTCGTCATGATCGATGGAGCCGATCACAACGATGAAGAGCTGGTCTCAGGCGTCGAGGTTGTTGCCGCGATCGCTCGCTTCGTGGGCACGTCGACACCTTGAGACGGCTCTCGGTACTCGATCACAGAGCCAGGCCGCAGTTCCTCTGCCGTCAGTGTCGCAGCGCGGCTAAAAACATCGGGAGCGGCCCTGCTGGAAGCAGCGGTTTGAACCCAGACTTCGACGGTTCAACGGCTCAGCGACACCGGCGCTCGGCAGATTGGCGGCAGATGAGCTGGATTCATTGGCATTGCAAGTCGACACTGTCGGTGCCTCCCGGTGCCACCGTCATCGACTTCGAAAGCCCCCGCACGAGGCGCAATTCGAGGAAACCGAGAGAATCCCTGGGATAACGCGGGAGTCGGCCTGCCGGGACAGTAGGAGGGCCGACGGCCTCGCCGACCCTCCTGCCGATTTCGATGTTGGGTCCGATTACAGGAACGCTAGTTCCGTCCCGACGCGGGCCCACCGAGCCATATAGTCCTGGACGCCCTGCCCAAAGGCGCCGAGTTCGTAGCCGAGGTCTGGTACTGCAAAGACTGCCTTCGTATAGAGCTCCCGGAAGTCATCTGAGCGAACGAGGTCTGAGAGGGCGTCGTATGCGCCCGGGATGATCATGAAGCTATGCCCAGTGGTTCCCATGATGTTGATGGGCTCGCCACACTTGCCGTCATGGGCTGCCGTTCCGAAGAAGGCCATGCTCTCCGTAAAAGCTTCAAAGGCCTCCTTTTCTCTGCCCAGAGCGGCTCTCGAGTACGTGAACACGATTGCTGAATCCATCATCTGCTTGTCACCCCCTTCCCAGTTCGATGATTTGCGATCGAAGCGCAAGAACTCCTTCTCGGCTTACAGCAGACCCGTCGAAGTGGACAGAGGCTTTGTTCTCTTTGATCGGCAGCGGGAGTGCACCCCGAGCCGGCTCATCTCGACGGCAACCACGACTCCGGGCGGTAGTCCGTCACGGCGTTGTCATCCGGCAACGTTCTGCACCCACGCTCGACGCGCCCCGTCAGTGTGGTGGATCCGCCAGTCGTTGAGGAGTGCTGTCGGGGAACGTTGGCAAATCGCCGGCTCGCCATGCCGTCTTCGACCCACCTGGCCGCCGTATCCCGCTCCGTACTCCGGAACAGGCCGCATGACTAGGTGCCGGCAGGCGTGCGCGGCAGGGCCAATGAGAACACTGTGCGGCCGTCCTCCGTGGTGTAACGCAGATCGCCTCCCATGCGGGTCGCCAAAGCCTTCGAGATTGAGAGCCCAAGGCCAATCGCATCTGGTTGCGTTGGCTCATGCTGCCCGGACTGGTACGGCACGAAGAGCATGTCGACCGCTGCATCGCTCACGCCCGCGCCGTCGTCGATCACGCGAATGATCGCCAGATCGTGCATTATCGACAGCTCGACGTGGACGTTGGGCCCGCCATATCGCCTCGCATTGGTTAGGAGGTTGCGCACGATCTGACGGACGCGGCTGCTGTCAGCCCACGCGGCGGCACCCCCGGTCACCCGTACCTCGTCCATGCCAAGAGCTTCGACCACAGCATTGACTTCGATGCCCAGGTCAATCCGGCTCGGCAGCATATGGATCTCGCCGTCGAGTCTGGCCGCAATTAGAAGATCATCCACGATGTCGGCCAAATCCATACTCTGCCGGGCAATGATGTCGATGAACTCGCGAACGTTTGCGGCGTCAAATCGTTCGGCATGATCCTTGAGCTCGGCGGCCAGGCCGACGACAACGGTCAATGGCGTGCGTAGCTCATGGCTGACACTGGCGAGGAATGTGTCTTTCGCCGCAACGAGCTGGGCCAACTTGTCCTGAGCTCGCGTCCGGGCCCAATGCGCTCCGATCAAGTCAGCGATGGCCGCAAGCAGATCGATCTCCTCAGCAGTCCAGTTACGAACTGTCGAGGCACTGGCGAATCCGACCAGTCCCTCCCAGGTTCCGTCAACGAAGATCGGGAGATTGATCTCGCATCGCGTGAAATGCGGGGCGTCCGTGTACAACGTCCGCTCCGTTTCGCTCAGATCCTCAATGGCGAAGGCAAATGGTTTGCCCTGTGAGAGGTGGGCATAGGAGTCAGGCATGCGCGACCACGGCACCAGCTCCCAATACTCGTCCCCGTCAGGCTCCGGGCCGTTTTGGTCACATTCGAGGACCGTCCGGCTACACAAACCTACGTCGGCATGCTCCTCGTTACGCTCGACGAAGCCGTAGTCCGCGGAGGTGGCCTTGGTCAAGGCCTGGAGGACGACAGCGAATGCGTCCCGTTCGTCGGGCACGGTCAACAACGCACGAGAACTAGCGACAAGTGCCCTCTGGTACTTGAGAGCCGTCTTGCTCGCCGTGGCCATACGTTCAGCAGCTTCGTTCGCCATCTTGCGCTCCCAGAAGGCTTCAAGCATCTGAGCCGCGGCCACCATGAGGCCGACCTCGTCAAGGCGCCAGGCGCGCTCTGTGCGATCGTCAGAAAGGCCGATGAGCCCGATCCACTCTCCACCGACAGAGAACGGCACATCCAGCTCGGAGAGCGCATTGACGTTGCTGTATAGGGCTTTCTCGATCGGGTCGAGCTCGCTCACCAGGAACGCGTAGGGCTCACCTCGCGAAAGCGGGCCGTGAGATTCAGGCATCTGTGCCCAGGGGACCAGTGACCAGTTGGCCGTGTTCTGGTCGACACCGGAAGTCGAGATTTCCCTCAGCATTGTCGAGCACGGACCGAGCGTCTCATCGACAACGTTGACTTCGATGAAGATGGATGTGGCGTCTGTTGCCGCCAGCAGCGCTGAGAGCGCTTCGTCGACCTGGCTCAGGTCCTCGGCAGACAGCAGGACGCGGGCGCACGTCGCCAAGGCGTCACGATGCCGCCGAGCGAGGTCCTGCTGATCGGCCAGCAGGCCGGTCGATTGGTCTTCGAAAGCCTGGATTCGTGTTCCTCGTTGTGTCACAACGACTATCGGTGCTGCCCGGTTGTAGCTTGACACAGTACGCCAGGGCGTTGCGGAGGTGGTCCGCTTCACGACCGACGCTCAGGGACGATCGAGTGCGGCTCCAGCCCCTAGCATTGCGTGCCCCTACCGGCTGCGACGGAGCTGCCGGCCCGGTGTCGGATCTTGCGTGAGGAAGTCTATGGGACAACACAGAGCTCCAACCATTGCTGCTCACGGTGCAGCGATGCCGGTTGTCGGTTACGGCACCATGTTGTACCCAGAGCCTGAGCTGGCGGTGGGGCTGATCACGTACGCCATCGAGCATGGCTATCGCCACATCGACACTGCGCGCAAGTACGGCTCCGAGCAGTGGGTTGGTGAAGGGATTCGCGCGTCTGGTGTGCCGCGCGCAGATCTGTGGGTAACAACGAAGGTCACGGAAGAGAACGCGCGGGCCGACGATTTCGCTCGCTCGGTCACGACCAGCCTCGAAACGCTCGGCCTCGACTACGTCGACTTGCTGCTCATCCATTGGCCGCAGCCGCAGGTTCCTCTGGAAGAGACACTCGGCGCGTTGGCGAAAGCCAAGCGCGAAGGTCTGACGCGCCATATCGGCGTATCGAACTTCACCGTGGCACTGCTGGACGAGGCCGTCGCCAAGAGTCCGGAGCCGCTTGTCACCAACCAGATCGAGTATCACGCCTATCTCCGCCAGGACAAGGTGCTGGCGGCGTGTGCTCGGCATGACGTGTTGGTTACGTGCCATGTGCCGTTGGGGCGGGGCCGGGTGCTCGACGATCCGGTGATCGAAGATATCGCGACCGCGCACAACAAGTCGCCGGCGCAGGTGGCGCTTCGCTGGCTGGTGCAGCAGCCACAGTTAGCGGTGGTGCCGCGGGCTCTGACATTCAACGAAATCGAGGAGGACCTCGACCTGTTCGATTTCGAGCTCAGCGTTGAAGAGATGGATCGGATCAGCAAGCTTCGCGACAAGAACATACGCGTCGTCGACCCTCCTGCCAGACGCCCGGTCTGGGACGAGCGATAGCAGGCGCCGATCTGTGGCTGACAACCGAGAAAGATCCATGAATCGAAAGGCGGATCAGAGCCGGAGACAACCTTCCGGTCGACCCTATTCGCCGATGCGACGGCAGCGTTACACTGAAGTCGTAGCCGACTGGCTGGTTGGCTGCAGCCTTGGCGTGGTGTGGGACGGGGAGGGCGCATGAGGATCGTGATCTTCTGGACGGTGTGGCTTCTCATCACCGCCTATCTCCTTGGGCAATGGCAGCGGTACGAGCCGACACGTGTGCCGGTTGACTTCGCTGCCGCTGTTGCTTCATTCCCGCTTGCATTGGCGATAGCCGCTGCAATCTGATCGAGCACGGTTCAAAGACAGTCTGTCTAAAGGTGACGAAAGGGGTCCGCCCATGCGCAGAGCACCGAAGATTCATCTGTCAAAATCGCTGCGGGTTGCCACAGTTCTGGCGCTGCTGTTCGGGCTACTCGCGCTTGTCGGGCCAGCGGCCGCAAGCCATGGTGGAATCGGCGACCTCAACGCGAACATCGTCATCGAGACGCAGGCTCATCCCGGACCGGGAGACCCGGGTAGGTGTATCGCGGTCGCCTTTGTCGAGTTTCCCGAGGCCATCGGCGGCACGGACTACGAGACCACGGTCTTCGACAATCTCCTCAATCACGAAGATCAGTTCTTCGGCCCACCTTTCCCCGACGACGACTACACGTTTTTCCCCTTCCACTCCGTGGTGGCTTCGGGTCGGCACCGCTGGTCGTTGGCAGCGGTTTCCTTCCCCTCGGGATGTGGCGACGCGAAGGCCGCTCTTGAAGGCCGTTTTACCCTTCCGCGTGCTCAGGTGAACGGCTTCTACCTGTGTAACGGCTTCGCCGTCACGATGATCGGCACGAGCGGCAACGACACTCTCGTAGGAACCAAGTGGGCGGACACGATCCTTGGTCTCGATGGCGACGACACCCTCCTCGGCAAGGGTGGTAAGGATGTCCTGTGTGGCAACGCAGGAAACGACAAACTCGATGGGGGAAGAGGCAACGACATCTTGGAGGGCGGATTTGGAGCTGATTTGATGATCGGTCGGAGAGGCAACGACCAATTCAACGGCGGTCCTGGTTCGGACACGGTCGACTACAAAGACGCACCGTCTGCGATTGCGGCGAACCTTTCTAAAGGAAGGGCGCGAGGCGAAGGTGCCGATCGGTTCTTCCTCACTGAGAATCTCAAGGGTTCAGCGTTCGGCGACACCCTCACTGGTAACGGCGGCAAGAACATGCTGTCCGGACGGGCGGGGGATGATGTGCTCACCGGCAAGCGTGGAGCCGACATCCTCCTCGGCATGCAGGGAGACGACGACCTGCGCGGCGGTGCCGGCTCCGATATGGGCGATGGTGGTCGCGGCAATGATGTGTGCTCACAACTGGAATCCCAACTGAATTGCGAGGGCTGAGCGGCGCCTAGCCACGAAGAGTCTGTCGACGCAGAGCCCTCACGCCCGCAATCACTACGAGCGTTGAACCGATCATCTCCAAGGCCTCTTCGGAGATCATCGTGGGGTTGTAGATGGAGGCGCGAGCTGGCGCCCCACCCCAGTTCTGCACGAGCTCGAGGACGAGCACTACAGCCCACGTAATGGCTGCTGCGACAAGCAGGGTCGCCGTTCCAGATGGCCGATAGCGCGTCACAACTCGCCACCACACAAAGGCTCCCAGCGCCATGATCGGCAAATAGAGGACCTGCCAATCGGTTTCCAACCATCGTTCTATGTCCTCGTGAACGGCGTTGGCCTCGTCGAGGGCCAGCAAGCCCATTAGCGCAGACCAGCCAAATACCGGCCACGCTCTCGGACGTTCCTGGAGAGCCACGAGGATCCAAACGATCGCAGCCGCCCAGAGGAGCGCGGCGGCATACCAAGTCGCTATGGAGGCCTCCGAGTCGAGATTCGCCAGGTTCCATCGTGGGTACAAAGTGCGTTGAAGGATCCCGAAGATCACAAACGCCGCAATGCCGACGCCGGCCACCACTGCCACGCTTGTTGAATTGGCTCTGGCAACCAGCACGGTCAGCCGTTGAAGCCGCGAAGGTTCCTCTTCACTCAAGGATCGCTCCCTACGGCAGCGGGTAACGGTAGATGCTGTCGGGATCTTCTGGGAACCACTCACATCCGAGCGCCGCAATCACCACTTCCTTCAGTTCACCGGGAAGCCACGGCACGTCCTTGAACTCGCCGCGGACCGCCGTGTCGTCCAGTTCGGCCTGGAAGTCAATGCAGACCTGCTTGCCGGCGGCGACCGATCCACGATAAGCGGCCATCTCCGAGCTATCTGACAGCGCGGTCCAACCTTCCTCGGTGTCTGCCGCCTGGCCAACACGTTCAGCTAGCGCCGTTTCGACGGCAATGAAGTCGGCGTGCCACGTCCACAGCAGCTCATGCAGATCGGCTACCTGCCGAGGAGGCTGAATGGCGTCGACAGATTCTTGGAGGGGCAGGCGAATCTCCCTTAGGCCCCTTTCAATCCCAGCTTGGAGTTGTTGCGGGTTCAGATCCCCGGCGAGAACGCCTTCAGAGATGAGCTGTTGCGCGGTTTGCCCAGCCTGTTCTGCCGCGACATTGATCAGATCCACATACTCGGTCAGAGCCGTGCCGCTCTCGCCGCAGGCCGTGAGGCCCACCGCGAGACAGAGCATCGCGAGCGTCAATCGAATGCTGCGGTCAGCCTTCTTGCTAGATGGAGATGAGCCGAAATCAGCTACCCGCGGTCGATTCAGTCGCCTGCCTCATGTTTGAAGGAGACGCGCACTTTGGCGCGGTATTCCTTTACCGTTCCGTCTTCGCCGAGCGACATGTCGAGCTCACTCACCTCGGCAATGCGGAGGTGTCGTAACGAAGCGCTTGCCGTACTGACGGCGGCCTTGGCGGCCTCCTCCCACGAGGTTGCGCTGGTTCCGACAAGTTCAACAACCTTGTAAACGGACACCGCTACTCCTTCTCTTGACTTGCCCCCCAAACTACGCCGCTGGGCGATCGCCTGCCAGAGGAATACGACCGGGGTTGTCGGCAATCCGGCTACGTGAGGGCTATCACCGGGAGGTCCCAGCGGTCGGCCAGGGCGCGCAACTCGGCGCGGAAGTCCCCGTACACAATCCCGTAGTGGTGCTCGAGTCCTCGTTCCATCACGGTTCCGAGCACGTCGAGCGCTGGTGCATCGAACCTGATGACGCCGGCCGTTCCTGAGAATGGGAGTCCGGCTCGCAGCATGTCACCACCGCCGATCACGATGCTTTGGGTACCGCCTGATTGGCTGAGCCGAGCGACAGTTACCCGCCCGGGTTTGAGCGGGAACTCATGCAGCAGCGGCTTCTGGCGATTCGAGTGAACCGTAGGCGTCGCGACGGCTTCGCGATCGGCCATGTGGAGTGGCGCCACTCCACAATGCCAGAACACCGCAGTGTCTTCGGCCACGTCGACATCGACGAGGTCCGCGACGAATGGCGGCTCGCCGGCCAGTGTCATGAGGATGAGGCTGGTGAGGGTTCCGTAGGCGTCTGCCTCACATCCTCCGGGAATGCCGTCATCGGCCATCATCGCTTGTGGAGCACACGCTGCGCCGCCGAACTCCGTGAAACATTCCGGCCAGCATCGGGTGGCGAAGCCGGTCCAGCCGTTATCGGCGACGAGCTGCTGCAGCCCGCAGAAGAGGCGGAGGCTTCTCTCCAGTGCCGGTTGCTCGAGTGAACCGAGATCGCCGAGTGCGGTTTCGGCTCGCGCCCGGGCAGCAGCCACGGCTCCTGCGGACGCGGCTTCTGCCGCTGCGAAGAGCTCCGTCAGTTGTACTTGATTGACAATGGCTCCGGTGGTCTCGAACACGGTGACCGGGTCGTACGCGCAAGGGTCGAAACCATCGGGATGCTCTCCGATTACGGCAGTAGATGCGGTCTTCATCGCAGCGACGGCCCGATCAGCCGAGACGTAGGCAGCCGGCGGCACTTCGACAGGCGCGACGCTTGGCTCAGTGACCTGGCGCGGCACGCCATCGAGCATGGCGCTCAGTTCGGCCGCCGCCGCATCCGAAATGGCTTGGTACATGAACTCGAAGTCGACGCCTTGCCGCCGTAGTGCGTATGCCGCCAAATTCACTCCGCAGAGTGAGTTGAGGCGCAGGCGGCCGCCGGTGCGTGCCTCAGGGAATGCCCAGAAGATCTTCGGCGCCGCCACGGCATCTGCGAGGGCCTTTGTCATGGATGCGTCGGTGAAGGTTACCTGCAAGACGACGAGCGCGGTCAGGTCGGTGTCCGCCAAATCGTCTATGGCCCGTTGCGTCGCCGCGGCGTCGAAGAGCAGCTCACGCGAGCCTTTCCACCCCGGCGCGACCGCGTCGAGCACCGCGAAAGCTGCAGCGGCGGTTTGTTCGGCGAACTCCACATCGAATGTGGGCCGAGCCAGAGCAACTACTCCGACGGCGCTCACAGATCTGCCAAGGCGTCGTATTGATTCCGGAACCCCGGACCGGCTCCGTCTAGGTCGGTTGACCCAAGTGACCCAGGCGCGTCGAACCACGGCTGTGCCAAAGAGTCGGTCACCCGGTTGATCGCCTGCATGTATGGGACTGAGTCGACTGCCAGGGCGCCCCGCATTGCGGTCAGATCGGGGAACGACTGGCCGGCTTGCCACCAGATGGCTCGCCCGGCCAGGTAGCCGGACGCGCCTGCCGCATATGCATACTCGAGGATCCGTCGGAATGCGTCCTGACCTGCGCCTGCGGACAGCATCACCCACGGCCGGCCTGCCGCCCGCCCCAGCTCGTCGAAGAGCTCCTGCACTGTGCCGTCGTCTGATGCTCGCTCTGGTACCGAGTCGGCGGGCAGCGGGCTCTCCAGCTTGAAGAGGTCAACTCCGTATTCGGGAGCGGCGAAGGTCGCCACGCTCTCGATGACATGATCCGCCCTCTTGGCAGTGTCTTCGACGTAGTCGGCCGTGTGCTCGTCCGTCCCCGGGAATGGGTATACGAGCAACTCGAATACGTAAGGGATGTCATGGCGCCGGCACGCCGCTCCGATCGTGGCAACCAGCTCCTGCTGATGGGCGTTTACTTCGGGCGCCGCATCGGGCCGGTACCAGGCGAGCACCTTCACAGCATCTGCGCCGGTCCGCTTGATCTTGTCGACACTCCAGTGGTCGATCGTGGCCGATAGGCGGCCGGTCGGCGTGTCCTCGAACACCGAATCCTCCAGAGTCAATATCAAGCCCTGCCGCGGCGATACTCGGTGGATGGCGGCCGGATATGCGTAATGCGGATCGAGTAACACCGCGGAGGCGTGTGGAGCAAGCTCCTCGACGAGTAACGCTTTGAAGTCGCACACGTCGCCATAGTCGGCATCGGCGGTACCGCGACGAGCGGCGACCAGGGTCTTGATGGGAGGGCGCTGGTCGACGGCGAGCATTTTGAAACGGCCGGCATCATCAGCCAACCGCCGCAGACCCCAGAGCTTTCCCGGTTGCATCAGCCAAACTCCTTCAGAAACTCGTCGACCTCCCGACGCGTCGGCGCCCCAGCTCTGGCACCGCGCCGCGAGCACTTGATGGCGGCTGCCGCCGAGGCAAATCGGACGGCGGCGGCTTCATCATTACCTTCTGCGACAGCGAGCGCCAGTGCGCCGTGGAAGACGTCACCGGCGCCGACGGTGTCGACCACTTCAACAGCGAAAGCCGGCACGTGGTGGACAACGCCATCGCCGAGCCACATGACTCCTTCACCTCCGAGAGTCACCGCCAGCCAAGCGTCGGTACGCTGCGCGATCGCGGTGAGTCCCGCCTCCGGAGTTGCTTTGCCGGAAGTGGCTTCGAGGGCAGCTGCAGAGAAGGCAACGTGAGTCGAGCTGCCGAGCAGTTGTTTGCCCTCATCATCCATAGGGCGATCGAAATCGAATACCGATGGGATTCCTCTCTGGTTGGCCGCCTGCAGCGCGGCTGCCGCTCCTGATGGCCAGCGTACGTCGACGAGGACGGCGTCGACACCATCCAGTTGCCGGGCGGGTGTCTCATCGCCGCCCGAAAACAGGTCCGATGGTGTGTGGTTGACGATGAGACGCTCGCCATCCCCATCCACTAAGACCGCGCTCACCGGAGAGCGAATTCCGGCCGCCCTATGGACACCGGACGTGTCGACTCCCTCTGCTGACAATTCTTCGAGGATTACTGCGCCAATGCGATCATCACCGAGCCGTCCGATATAGCGGGCGTCGCCTCCCAGCCTGGCAATGGCACAGGCAGCGTTGGCGGCTACACCACCTCCAATCTCGCGGAAGCCTTCGGCGTAGAACTTGCCCTCTCCGACCGGCAGCGACTCGACCTCGAATACGAAGTCCATCACCGCGATACCCACACACGCTACGGCCGCCATCGTTTCCGTTCCACGACTCCACGCTAACTCCTCGTGGGGAGCCGGCAGGCTGATTGCGCTGCTGCCGCAACACTTGCCCGTATCCTGAGGGCTGCGACGTTCTCCTCTGATATAGGTAGTCGAACGTCCAAGAACAGGGAGGTATCAGGTGGCGTTGAACTCGTATCTCAGGCTCACCGGCGAGACGCAAGGCGACGTTGAAGGGAGCGTGACTCAGGCGGGTCTAGAAGGCTCCATGGAGATCGTCGGTTGGAGTCACCGCGTCATGTCACCGCGCGATGCGGCATCTGGTCTGCCGACGGGAAAGCGCCGCCACAGGCCGATAACGGTGACGAAGCCGGTCGACAAGGCCTCCCCGCTCCTCATGGCGATCCTCACCAACAACGAGAACATCACTACGTGGCGGCTGGACGCTTACCGGCCGTCCCGATCCGGCAAGGAAGTCCAGTACTACACCATCGAGTTGGTGAACGCCACCATCGCCGGGATTCGTCAGGAGCAGCTGAACAACGAGTATCCGGAGAACATGCGGCACGAGATTCGCGAGCACGTGTCGTTTGCGTATCAGAAGATCATCTGGACATGGCAGGACGGCGGCATCACAGCCGAGGACGACTGGGAAACACCCGTCGCCTAAGGCTGAGGTGACTCGGCTAAGGCAAACGGTGGTGCACTCGGCTGCCACTCTCGATCGGGTTGTCGTCGACAGCGTCGGCCTGGAGAGCGGTCATCGGAACGTTTAAGTTGGTCGCCGATCGCGATCAGGATGATCGGAGGAGAAATGGCACAGCCGCGCAAGGAGTATCGAGCTCGCATCTGGGTGAAGCTGACCGACGAGTTGCTTCCCAGCCCGGTGCTCAGCAAGGAGCAACTCACAAGCATGCTCACAGATGCGCTCAGAGCAGGCCAACCGGACTCGCCCGTCGTCGGAGTGGCCGTCGACGACCCGCGTCGGTGAAGCTGCAGCCACCTCCCGGCTGAGGAACGGCAGTCGTCGTCGGGTGCGATGCACGAGCGCTCGAGGTGCTTGGAACGAGCGGGTTGTGGCGAAAGATTCCCTCTTGAAAACCTTTAGATAAAGGTATCTAATGCGCGCTATGACAATCAGCGCACCGCCTCCAGCATTTCCAGTCGAGAAGAAGCACCCGGCGCGCCCGACGCGCGTTGATCAGTGGGTCTTGGGCCTGCATATCGCAGTTGCCGCCGCCTATGGCGTGTTCGGCATTCTCGGTGCCAACGACCCCGGATGGAGCGGGCTACAGCGACTTCTCGTCGCCATGATCGTCACGGTGTGGGGAGTGGGAATCCTCTCCGCCTGGCTCCTTGCTCGCAGGTTCGAAAGCCAAACGGTGCGCCTTCTTGTTCTCGCCGGCGCTCCGTTCGCCATCATCTTCGTCGTGTTCGCCTCGGTGATCTACTTCTAGCGCCTGCCAGGCCGGCTGAAGTTCAAAGCGGCTGGCCGGCTAGCTGGTGTCGCCCTCCCTGGCGATAGCCACTGGACCGCTCAGGTAGGTGCGAACGGTGGGATAGGCGAGTTCGACATTGGGTTCGGAGTCCAGGCCGTCCAAGATTGCCGTCCATACTGCTTGAGCGATGTTGCGTTGCTGGCGAACACCGACGAGAAAGCGGCCGGTGAGGAGCACGCCGCTGTCCTTGACCGTCATGTAGACGATGGGCGTCAGCGCCCCGATCTTGATGTGGTAGTTCCGGGCCGTTTCTCGGATACGCGAACCGGCCGCTCTCTCGACGTCCGGGGCGTTATCTCGCACTGCAGATTCGATGATGCTCCGAGCGCGCCGGCGATCCGACTCGAACGTGACGAGCACGGGAACCTCGTACCAGATGTACTCAAACCCCTCTGTGTAGTTGGCAACCTGGTTCGTGAACAGAGTTCCGTTTGGGATATGAATCAACCGGCCGGTCGATTGATCGGCGTCGACCCAGTTGCCCACCTCCATCACTGAAAAGCGAAACAGACGCACGTCGACCACGTCGCCCTTGGTGCCTTCGACCTCGATACGGTCTCCTACCCGGAACGGGCGTCGGCTGAGGATGTACATCCAGCCGACGAGGTTCTTGAGGACATCGGCGAGGGCGATGGCGATACCGGCAGAGACCAAACCCAAGAAGGTCGGCAGGTCATTGAAGGCGTCGATCCAGATCCAGGCCAGGATTGCAAGCCCGAGCACCGTGACGATGTACGCGGAAGCCTTGCGCGCCCGATAGCCGACCCACGCTTCCTCGAAGCGTCGCAGGATGGCGCGCAGAGTCAGCCAGCGTGCCAGCACCAGGATGACGATCGCGATGAGCGAGGCGAAGATCTTCCCCTGGACCGCCGGAGCTATCCCGAACTGGTCGCTGATCCAATCCATTTGCAGCTTGTCTCCCAGGTCTTGCAGCCGTATCCAAGTGGCGCTGGGAGAGTACTCCGCACAGCGCGATGTGCCGGGGAAAGAGGGCGGACTTCTAGGCATTATCCGAATCGGCGAATCCTCACGGCATACTGCTGCGCTCACATCCCTAACGCAGTGCTAGTCAGCCGGGCCGTGTCGTCGCCACCACCGAGCATTAGCGGCTGCCTTAACCGGCACGGACTCCCAATAGCAGCCTCCGAATGTCCGTGACGGTGGCCGCAAAGCTATCGCGGTGTAGGGCGAAGCCGGTGCCTAGGTAGGCTGCGGCGCCGGTTAGCGAAGGAGCCAGCAGCTCGACCAGAGGGTTGGTGGCGCCGAGAAGTGGCGTTGCGATCAACGCTATGAAGATCATGGCCGCCAAAGGCAAGATCGTCGGACGTATTGCGCTGATCAAACCCACCGCACGGGCACCCGTCTCGCGTCTCATCATCCAGAATGAGAGCAGTGCAATGGCGACGGTGCCAGCCAGCACAGTCAACGCCATGCCTTCGATGCCGCGCCATTGCGCAGCCGGAACAGCCAGAACCCCAATCACTAAAAGCCTGACGGCGTTGCCGAGGGCCCCGAGGTGCGGTTTACCAAGCGCTGCGAAAACGGAGCCCGTCAGGACGACAACCACCTCGACGATCGTTGCGATCGCAATCACCCTCATTGCCCCCGCGGCGTCAGTCCACTTCGCGCCAAACATGAGCTCAATGATCGGATCCGCGACAAGACCAAGGCCAACCATGATTGGGGCGAACAGGATGAGAGATTTCTGAACTGTCTCGAGCCAAACTCGCACTAGTCGCTCATGGTCGTCGCTAATCCGAGACAGAAGGGGAAACATCGTGGCTTGGATTGCCGTTGTCATGCGCTGACGAATGAGGTTCGGGGCGACATACGCTATGTAGTAGATGCCGAGTTGTGCTTCTCCGAGATATCTTCCGACTGCCCAGTAGTCGATGTTCTTGGCGAGGTGGCCGATGATCCTGGTGCTGATGAATCCGGCATTAAAGGGGAGGTCGGCAACGACCTGGGCCTTTTGGAAGGTCAGACCAATTGGTGGCCGTGCCACTGCGTAGCTCAGGATCAGCCCGGCTAAGGAGCTTATGACTCGCCCAATGATTATGGACCACACTCCAAGGCCGAAAGCCAGCGCGAGAATTATGGTCGCGGTCGCGTAGATCACTTGGAGACTCAACTTGATCAGGGATCCAGCGCGGTATCGGTAGTCGCGCAGCAGGAGCGAATCGATCACGCTTGTTGGCGGCCCCACCAACAGAACGATCGAAGCTGTGCGAATCAGCTCCGATGCCTCGTCGCCACCAAAGAGCGAAGCGAGAGGACCGGCAAAGAAGATCAGAGAAGTAGCGGATGCGACCCCAAAAACCACAGAGGACCAGAATGTCGTTGACACAATCGATTTCGTGAGGTCGGCTTTGACGATCAGAGATGCGCCCCAACCCATCTGGTTGATGAGCCCAAAGAAAGTGAGGATCACCAGCACTATGGCCACGAGCCCGAATTCCGACGGAGACAGGATCCTGGTGAGAATGGCGGTAGTCACTAGGGACAGCGCCTGAAGTCCCAGATTCTGGATTGCCATCCAGCGACCACCCGAGTACGCCGATGCACGAAGATTGCTACCGCTCGGTATCTCCGGGGAGTTGTTTTCCTGCATCACGGGATCCCGTGAGAATCGATGCGAGTCATCCTTACCAAGAACTTAGATCCAACTCTGGCGCACCTCACGGCAGGTTAGGATTATCGGCTGAATAAGTGACCAGCCACGTGGGGGCACCTTTGTCGCCGGTGTTCTCGAGCGTCTGTCGCGACTTGCCAGACTTGATCACAGCTCTCTCCTGCAGTGGCCAACAGCCAATTCTTCAATTCGCACGGCGGAGGCTCTGCAATATGGACTGAACCACCGCTCACCGCCGTAGGAGTATTTAACAGGGCCCTTTGGGGCCCGTCGATTCTGCCATAAAGTGGGCCTTGGGTATCGGCTGCCCACAGGGTGCGAGCTTTGTCGAACGAGGATCCCCGAAACAGGGAAGCAGTGGCATGTGAATTCGCCGTCCGATCCGCCCACTGGGCATCGTCCGGCGGTTATGATCGTCGGGGCCAGAATGTCTATCTGACCCCGTCCAGACATCCGGTCTATGGATGCACGTGAACCCTCAAGGCGAGGCGGTTCGGACCCATTCGATGTGATGAAGTGAACGAGATGCGACCCACATCGATCGGCAAATGACCAGTCGCAATCCCAGCCCCTTCAAGAAGGCAAGCTTGAGGAGGCGACTGAGGACTTCGGTCGCCTGGAACTTTCGGCGCGCCACCTCCGGCATCAGAGCCTTACCGGCCTGGGTGATCATCGGTGCCCCACGTGCCGGCACGTCGTCGCTTTACGAATGGCTGAGCAGCCATCCGCAAGTGATTCCGGCGTTTCGCAAGGAGACCCACTTCCTCGACGACAATCACCAGCGAGGGCCCAACTACTACCGGGCGAATTTCCCCCTGCAGTCTGAGCTGAGCCGCGACATTGACGGATCCATGACGACGGGCGAAGCAACCCCGAACTACCTAGTCCATCCACTGGTTCCGAGACGATTCGCGCAGCTGATTCCAAATGCCAAAGTGATCGTGATGCTGCGTGATCCGGTCGACCGAGCCCATTCCGCATGGCGCCTAAAGCGCATGTGGGGCGGCGAGGAAGAGTCGTCATTCGCCAAAGCGATCGAGCTCGAGGCGACGAGGGTGCAGCGGGACTTGGATCGTCTCGCCGCGGGCGAGGTGTTCAAACCTTTGGCACTCAATCGCTGGGGGTACAAAACGAAGGGTCTCTACGCCGAACAGCTCGAACGGTGGTTTGAGTTTGTGCCCCGCGAGAATTTCCTAGTCATCCGAAGCGAAGACATGTACGAGCACCCAGGTCCGACGTTCACTGGGGTGTGCGAGTTTATCGGAATCGCTCCTCGCGATCTCTCTACCTACCCGGTCATGAACAAGGCAACAGCCGGGGCGATTGATGTCGAGCTTCGTCGTGAGCTGCGAACCTTCTTCGAAGAGCCGAACGCCCGGCTATCCGATCTGCTCGGACGCGACTTCGGCTGGGATGGCTGAACCCACAGGTTGGCGTCGAGCCGCTTACAGCTCCAGGGGTGGGCGATGTGCGTAGAAAAGCGGTTTCGAAGGCGCGCCGCTCTCGGCCACCGGAACTGCCACACGTCCGGTCCCGTTGGCGAACTCAGGCGCGCTCCCGGCGCTTGCCGGCTCAGCGAGAAGTAGCCCGTTCTGGGAGTCCGCACCCGTGCCCTCGAGGAAAGCACGCCGGGCCTAGAAACCAACGTGGGCCCGGCCCCGGAGGGCCGGACCCACAGGTTCGATTCGGTCTACGGCAGTTCGTTGACCCTGTCTGTGCTCGGAGGAGCAACAGGGCTGAACGTCCCCAGATAGTTGGTCAGTGCGTTGAGGTCGATGCCTCCGTCGAGTCCGTCGGCAGCATTCACGTCCGCGAAGGTCGTGAAGTTGTCGCCGCCGGTGCTCAGGAAGCTATTGACCGTCACCATGTAGGTGGTAGCCATGTCGACCGGCGAACCGTTCAACATCATGTTGGTTATGGTCGCCGACAGGCAGTCACCTGTGACGCCGTCGAATGACGTTGCCAGGTCGTAGCTGAAGCCTTCCGACACACCGAGGTGCAAGAACGGACGGCTCGAGCCGGCCGGCTGGCACTGCTCTTCGAGTACCGACACGATCTCGGCACCCGTCATCGGGAACGTCAGCAACGTGTTACCGAACGGCTGGAACGTAAACGCCTCGCCGAACGTGACAACGCCGTCACCCTCGCCCTCTGCAGACGACGCAAACAGGAGGTCCGAGCGCACGCCGCCCGGGTTCATGAATGCAATCTGTGCCCCAGCGGGTGACGTAGACCACAGCTGGGCGTCTGCCACAAGGTTGCCGGCAGGAGACTCAACGCCGCGATCGGAGCCTTCGACTCCGCCGCGATTGATGTCGGCGGTGATCGTGCCGACCGGAGTGTTCCCGGCCGCCTCGAACAGCGGGCGCCACCTCTCGATTATCGCCGTCTGCGTCGCATCCGGCACCAAGTCGGCGCGGAATACTGCATGGTTCGTGGCGTTGCTCAGGTAACGGTTGACGTCACCGGAGCGCTTCTCCAGAACCAGGTTCACCTCTGATACCACTCGACCGAACGAGTACGCGCTGGTCACGATGCGCGGGTGGCCCGCCGAGTCCATCAACATGCAGTTGTAGGGGAGGTGGGTGTGACCCGTGATCATCACGTCGATGGCGGGATCAAGCCCGTCATTGATCGCCAGGATCGGGCCAGTGAGATCGACGCATGCGTTGACATCTCCTGGTGCCGGGGTCTGCGCGCCGCCTTCGTGCAGCAGCACGACGATCGCTTCAACACCTTCGGCCTGGAGTGTCGGGACGAGTGCGTTCGCCGTCTCGACCTCGTCGAGGAAGTTCCAGCCCTCGATGCCCTCTGCGGACACGAGAACATTGGTTGCCTCGAGAGTCATGCCGATGAAGCCCACGTGGACACCGTCAACTTCGGTGACCCAATAGCCGGGAAGCGGAGTGTCGCCCGCGTCATTCTGAACGTTGGCGGCCAGCCACTGCCAGTCGGCACCCGGATACTCTTCACCTGGGAAGTAGCAACCGTCGATTGGGTGACAGCCACCGTTCTGCATACGAAGCAGCTCGGTCACGCCCTCATCGAACTCGTGGTTGCCCACACTGGAGACGTCAACGTGCATCGCATTGAGCGACTCAACTGACGGCTCGTCATGGAATAGTCCACTGAACGCTGGTGAACCACCGATGAGGTCACCCGCAGCCACAGTGAGGCTGTTCTTGGCGTCCTGACGTAGATAGTTCAGCTTGGCTGCGAGGTACTCGCCGCCACCGGCATCTTCACCGGCGACGGTGCCTGCGGCCTCGTCCAGGACATGACCGTGATAGTCGTTGATGCCGAGAAGCTGCAGATCGGTGACTTGACCTCGGACTTCGCACGCCGTGAGCGTGTCGGTGCCCTGCCCACCGTCGCAAGCATCGATGTCTTGACCGCCGTTGAGCGTGTCATCGCCGCGTGCTCCGAAGATCCGGTCGTTGCCTTTGTTGCCCTCGAGGTTGTCGTCGCCATACTTGCCGCGCAAGATGTCGTCGCCGGGACCGCCGAGAATGTCGTCTCCCTGGGCACCGCCGAACAGCTTGTCGTCGCCGTCATTGCCGCGAATCACGTCATAGCCGAAACCACCACGAATGATGTCGTCACCGTCGCCGCCCCGCAGCACGTCGTCGCCACCGTTGCCGAATATGCGGTCGTTGCCGGCTCGGCCACAAATGACGTCATCACCCTCGGTCCCCACCAGAACGTCGTCCCCTGAGGTACCGACAATGGTGCATGGCCCAAGGTGACCATCGCGCGCCGCCTCCTGGCCGGCGCCTGCGGGAGCGACCGTGAGCGCAGCGAGCATGCCGATGACGGCGGTCGCGACCCAGAATCGCCTTCCAGTCCCCATAAAATCCCCTTCCAAGAAACGGCCTACATAAGAAAGCAAGCCTCCGCGCCGAAAACTACCACTACTGAGGGTGGTCGTGCTGGCCACAGAAGTGTTTTCATGCCCTGGGGTGCGCCACGCTGGGACTCGCCGACCGAACGATTGACCCGCGCCGGCTAGTGATTCACCGGCATCGTCAGCAGAGACGCCATCAGATCCACTCCATACCAGAGGTTCGCGATCCGGATGTTCTCGTCGGCAGCGTGCTGGTTGTTGTCGTGGTTGGCGAATGGGGTGATTGCAATGGGGGCTCCCAGAATCGTCGTGAAGTGGTGGAGTGGCACAGACCCGCCGAATGTGGGCACGGCCACAGCGGGCTCGCCGGCAGCGGCGCTGGCGGCGCCAACCAGCAGGGCGGCGAGTGCAGAGTCCGTCGGTAACCGGACTCCTGGATAGTTCGCCTTCATCGAGATGCTGGCGACCCGGGGATGCGCGGCGAGCATTGCCGCGTCTGGATCTGCGTCCACGAGATGCCAGCCGTGGCGACGGACATGAGCTGCCACCAGTTCCATCATGTGCTGCGGGTCGTTGCCCGACGCCAGACGAATATCGAGCGAAGCGCGAGCCGCGACGGGAATGACGTTGGCGGCGCGTTCGCCCACGGCTCCGCCGTCCAGGCCCCGAATATTGAGGGACGGCAACAGGAGACGAAGCGCCAGAGCTTCTCCGCGCCCCTCCGGATCTCCCAAACCGAGCTCGTGGCGCAGGGACTCGTCGTCGTCTGGCAGCGCGGCCACCGCCGCTCGATCAGCCTCGGTGATCGGCTGGGTCGATTCGTAGAATCCCTCGATCAGCACGGTTCCGTCCGCGTCCTTCATCGAGGTGAGCAGCCTTGCGAGTTCGAGGTTTGGGTTTCGTGCCCAGTTCCCATAGTGCCCGCTGTGAAGCGGCCGCGCCGGGCCATGAACGGTGATTTCCATCTCAGAAATGCCACGAACGCCAAAGACCACTTGGGGGCGGCGCGTTTGGTGCACAGGCCCGTCACAAATGAGCCAAATGTCAGCCGCCAACTCGTCCCCGAGCCGGTGCAGATAGGCGGCCAGGTGCGGAGAGCCGATCTCCTCCTCGCCCTCGAACATGAACACGACGTTGTTGGTGGGGGAGAGGCCCGCTTTCGACAAAGCATCGATAGCCGCGCATACAGCCATCACCGGGGCCTTGTCGTCTGCGGAGCTCCGCGCGTAGATCCTCCACTCCGGGTCGATCCCGTCGTCCGCAATTGGGAAGGGAATCTCCACCCCGCCCTCCGTCAGCGGCGCATCGAATAGCGACGGTTTGAACGGCTCCACACTCCAGTCGGGCTGGTCAACCGGCTGGCCGTCGTAATGGGCGTAGATGCCGATCGTTCCGGTTGCGTTGGGAACGGTGAGGTGACCAACAACGAGCGGGGCGGCGCCGGGTTGCGACTCAGCCCGAGCAGTGACGCCACGGCGTTGGAGCATGCCAACGATTCTGTCGGCCACTGCGGCCACGTCGTCGAGGTTGCGCGATACGTTGGGCAGCGCAAGGAGCTCCACGAACTCCGCCAAGACGGCAGCGCCGTTCGCCGCCCGGTGCGATTGCGCGGCGGCAATTGCGTCGATCTGGTTCGTCACAATGTGAGCATAAGGCGCACAACCGTAGGCAGCACTTTGTGGTCACAAACCTCACGGCACGATGACCTTGTGCAAGCATGGACGACATGGCACTGATTGCTGATGTGCTGACAGCCAGCCGAGTCGTTCTGGCCGTATTCGTCGGCGCAGCTCTGGCGCGACTCGACTACCCGACTGCCGTCATCCTCCTCGTCGTGGCTTGGTTGACGGACTTCTTCGATGGCATTCTGGCAAGAGCCGCCCGAGGAAAGACCCGACTGGGCGACTGGGACTTTCGAGTTGATGTCACGCTCGGTGTTGCGATCCTCGTCGGCCTTGTCATCAGCGATGTGCTTCGTCTTCCGCTGGTCGCGGTTGCCGTGGTGCTCGGCGCCGGGTGGACGCAGTACACGGGAAACCCTGCTCCCGCCATGCTCCTGTTGGCTCTCGCCTACGGCGTGTTGCTTGCGGTGCTCATCCATGACGTCCCGAGGCTGTGGTGGCTTCCGTTTGTCGCGGTTGCCCTTCTGCTCACGCTTCAGTGGCGCCGCTTCGTGCGGGTCATCCTGCCTGCGTTCTTCCAAGGGTTGGGCACCATCGTGGGAGGCAAACGGGTAGAAGCACCGCCCGTGCTCGACCGCTGGTCGTGAAATCGGCATTTCGTCTCGAAAGTTGCCACCGATAGTCTCGGCTGAGTGACCGAGCCAAGCCGCATGCGGATGTTTCCTCTATCGAGCGTTCTGTTTCCGCGCGGCGTTCTGCCGCTTCACATCTTCGAGCCCCGCTACCTGAAGATGATCAACGAAGCCATCGACGAAGACGGCACCTTCGGCGTCGTTCTCATCGAGCGCGGTTGGGAGGTTGGCGGAGGCGACAGCCGCTTCGCGGTCGGCACGACGGCCCAAATCGTCAGCGCCGGGGCGTTGGAGGACGAACGCATGGCCGTGGTGGGGGTAGGGGTCGATCGGTTCGAAGTGGTGGAATGGCTCGAAGACGACCCTTATCCGGTGGCAATGGTGACAGATCGGATCGAGACCGCCCCTACAACCGACTTCACCGGTGAGTTGGATGCGGCAATGCGCTCCTGGAGGCGGGTTGCCGCTCTAGCTTCCGAGCTGGGGGCCGACGTCGGCAGCGCGGAGCTCGAGCTCCCGGACGATCCTGGAACCGCCGTCTGGGTGCTGTCGTCCGTGTCGCCGCTCGAGCAAATCGATCGTCAGTACCTTCTGGAGGAAGATGACCCCCGGGAGCGTGTGCTGATGTTGCGCAGAGGACTCGATGAGCAGGCTGATCTGCTCCAAGCCAGGCTGTCCGGCGGCATGAGCTAGAGGTCGATTTCGAACCAGGCCGGCAGGTGGTCTGAGCCGGACGCATGGCTATCCACCCAGGCGGCAACCAACCGAGAGTTGATCCCATCGGTGACCCATGCATGGTCGATGCGCTCGCCATCCTTCGTGTGGCCACTGTGCCCGTACCCCAACTCCGCCCACACGTCGCTGAATCCGTGCAGTTGGTTGAGGGCGATTGCGTGCTCACGGGAACCGAAAGCCACGTTCAAGTCACCGAGGACGATGGCGTGGGGTGTCGCCGCGGGTTCATCGCCAACAAGCCAACCATCAGTGACGGCGTGCCTGCCTTCCCAGGCGCCTCCGCCAACGCTCGCGCTCTTGTGGCGCTGCGCGATAGCGCGCAACTGGGTCGCCCGGGTGGCGGCGGACAAGAAATCGAGGTGAGTCGAGTAGATCCGAACCGGTCCCGCGTCTGAATCCACGACGACTTCGAGCGCCCCACGTTGCATCGTCTGTTGCGAGCCGACCGGTCGGGGCAGCGAGAGATTGGTCTGGCTCAGCAACGGCCTGTTGCTGAATATCGCATTGCCAAACTGGCGGCGGTTCGTGGTGACCTCACCGGCAAATCCGGCGGGGGAGTAGAGGTCGAGATTGGCTCCGAAGGCCACCCAGTGGTTGGGAAGGCGTTTGGCGAGAGCCGCCAGCTGATCCACCATGCCCGAGCGCGGCCAAAACCGTTCGACTTCCTGAAGGGCGATGACGTCGGCGCCTTCGATCTCATCGGAAATGCGGTCGAGATCATTGGTGCCGTCGCGGCCGAATCCATAGTGAATGTTGTACGAGACGAGTTTCATCTGTCCTGGCCTGTAGCGCTTATACGGACGTCCAATCGGGCGTCATGTAGATGATCGGCATTCCGCGCCCCGAATCTGGAGCCCGGCGGACACATCAACCAGATTTGTCAGCACGCAGCTCCGATCCAGTGCCAAGGCCAGCCGGCCGATAACATGACACCGTGTCATCACTCATCGAGAAGATCCGCCAGTCCGTCATCGGCGAGCGGGAGATCGTTGCCAGTCCCTTTGGGCCGAGACCTGTGATCTATGCCGACTACACGGCTTCAGGCCGGGCGCTGACGTTCATCGAAGATTTCATTCGCGCCGAAGTGTTGCCGTTGTACGCCAACACGCACACCGAGTCATCAGGCACCGGCCTCCAGACCACCCGTTTCCGTGAAGAGGCACGGCAGATCATCAAGGAGTGTTGTAACGCCGGCGACGACTATGCCTTGATCTTCACCGGCTCCGGTTCGACCGGAGCCATTGCGCGACTGGTCACAGTGCTCAACCTGCGGATTCCTGCCGAGCTCGATGGTCGATACCAACTCTCCTCGCAGATTCCCGCCGCCGAGCGGCCGGTGGTCTTCGTCGGGCCTTTCGAGCATCACTCCAATGAGCTGCCGTGGCGCGAATCAATCGCAGATGTCGTGACGATTCCCGAAGATGCCGACGGCCACATCGACCTCGACATTCTGGAAAAGGAGCTCATCTCCCACGCTGATCGACCATTGAAGATTGGGAGCTTCTCGGCAGCTTCCAACGTCACCGGCATCCTCTCCAACACCCATACGATCAGCCGTCTGCTCCACGAACACGGGGCGCTCAGCTTTTGGGACTTCGCCGCGGCCGCCCCTTACGTCGCAATCGACATGAAGCCGGCTCACGATGCACTTGCCTACAAAGACGCAATCTTCATCTCGCCACACAAGCTCATTGGGGGGCCGGGAACCCCCGGCGTACTGATCGCACGGCGCGACCTCTTCACCAACTCGGTTCCGTCCGTGCCAGGTGGTGGCACCGTCGCGTTCGTCAATCCCAAGGAGCATCGGTATTACTCAGACGTCGAGCATCGCGAGGAGGGTGGCACGCCTGCAATCGTCGAGTCGATCAGGGCCGGTTTGGTCTTCAGACTCAAGGAGGCGGTCGGCACGGACACGATAAGGGTCTTGGAGGAGAGCTTTATCAAGCGAGCGATAGCTGATTGGTCGACGCAGCCCGGCATCGACATTCTTGGCAATCCAACCGCCGAGCGGCTGTCAATCGTGAGTTTCACGATTCGCTACAACGGTCGGTATCTCCACCACAACTATGTGGTTGCGCTGCTCAACGATCTGTTCGGGATACAGGCAAGAGGCGGGTGTAGTTGTGCCGGTCCGTACGGCCACAAACTCCTCGGGATCGATCTCGAGACTTCGATGGAATTCGAACAAGAGATCTCGGGTGGCTGTGAAGGGATCAAACCAGGCTGGGTGCGGGTGAACTTCAACTACTTCATCTCGGAAGAGGTGTTCGAGTACGTGCTTGCAGCCGTCAAGAAGGTCGCCAAAGAGGGCTGGAAACTCCTGCCGAGGTATCGCTTTGAAACGGACAGCGGGCTGTGGCGCCACGTCGACGGGCTCGCCGAGCCGCCGATGAGCATCCGAGATGTTGTGTTCAGCGAGGCCGGCGTGGAATACGTGAAGCCGTCGCGGGAGGCACCCCGCCCGCTCCAGGCCTACCTGGATGAGGCAGATCGGCTGTTCGACTCTCTGGGTGAAGTGACGTATGAACCACATGGTCTGGCGTGGGCCACAGAGCATTTCGAGAGCCTTCGCTGGTTTGTGATGCCTGAAGAAGTCAGCGCGCCCTGAGGTCGCCGGAGAGGCCTTTCTCCTCTGGCGGCCAATCGCCGGCCACTCTTACCTTCGCCCCAATGCATGTTGTAGTGCTCACGCTCAATCGGGGTCGAGGGAGCGGCGGTGTTGCTCGCGACCAGGTCCAATCCCTAATCGGAGCAGGCCATCGTGTCACCTACATGTATGCCGGGATGAGCGAGCGCGTTATGGGAGCGGACAATCTCGATGTCGCGCTTCACGAATCGACGGTGCCGGTCCACGAGTATCTGCCCGCGGCAGAGGCCGAGCAACGCAGGGTGTCGGCAATGTCGACCAGTGTCGCTCGCAGCTACGCAGCGGACTACCTGGCAGCAATTGGCGGGATCGACGACGTCGATCTGATCATCGCGCACCACGCCACTATCACTGCCGTTGCAGCCCGAACGGCGGCGCGCGAGCGCGGCATTCCCTATGTCGTCTTTGCCCACGGCACCGGAATTGAGCCGCGCCACCACGGCGGGTATGCAGATCAGGTTTGGGAAGAGATTGCGCGCTCGCTGCGCGACGCGGCCGGAATCATCGTGACCACCGAGTATGTGCGTGACGCCTTGGTACTTCCACTCGTCGACGTGCCTCCAGGCCGGTTCCTCATATTGCCTTGTGCAGTTGATCCGACTGCGTTCGAACCAATACCGGGAACCGACATCAAGGCCAAATACGGACTGCCCGAGAGGTATGTCATCTGTCCCGGAGCACTGACGTACGCCAAAGGTCCCCAGAACGTTGCTTCCGCTTCTCGCTTCTACTCCGACCTGGCGCCAACGATCTTCATTGGAGACGGCGACATCGCAGACGAGCTGGCGACTGCACTCGGGTCGCGTGGCCGGCTTCTCGGCTACGTGCCGACCGTGGACAAGGACGCGCTCATCTGCGCTGCGACCGTTTTGACCGCCGCTCCGGTCAAACGCGAGCACTTCGGCATCATCTACGTGGAGGCGATGGCCGCGGGCACCGTTCCTGTGGCCTATTCCGGCGGTGGTGTCGACTCGATCGTCACGCCGGACTGCGGGGTACTCACCGAGCGAGCGCCGCGAGCCCTCGGCAACGCGATTCGCTCGGTGCTACTCGACGACTGGCGGCGTCTCGAGATGTCGGCGGCCGGACAAGCGAGAGCCAGGCGAGAATTCGGCAAAGATCAGTTGGGCGATCGCTTCGTGAAGTTTGCTGAGGCGATAGCGTGCAGGGCGGAAGTCGAGTAGCGCAGGAGGTGCCCATTGGAGTCCACGGATGAGGCAGCCGTCCTCGCCGACCTCGAGGCGATGGTTGAAGCGGGAACGCTCGTAGGCCGCGGAGGGGACTTCCTGGCCTCGAGCCAGGGACTCGTCGACACATTTCTATCGACAGGCTCTTTCGGCGTTGCCGACGACCCATTCGGTGGCGCAGACGCTTCGTTGCTCACCGATGACCACGCCTACTACTTGATGCTGTGGCGACTGTTCGACAGGACCCCTGCCTCGATGCTCGCGGATTATGCAATCAAAGTGCGCCGGATCCTCGCCCGCCGCGTGTTCAAGGAGATCGGTGAGGGCGTCATATTCCACCACGACGTCTACATCCTCTCCGGCCGAAATACGACATTGGGTGACGGCGTCTTCGTGAACAGAGGTGCAACGATCGACGATCGCGGACCCATCACTATTGGTGATCACACGATGATCGCGGCCGGAGCGATTCTCACGACTCACGGGCACATCCTCGATGACTTCTCCAAACCCTTGCCGTTCGGCGGTCGGACCATGGCGCCGATAACGATCGGTTCGAACACAGTGATCGGGTTCAGATCCGTTGTCATGCCGAACGTGACTATTGGCGACCGGGTGATCGTGGCGTCGAACAGCGTCGTCACCAAAGACATCCCAGATCGCTGGGTTGTGGGCGGAGCACCTGCGAAGAAGATCAAAGAGCTCGTGCCTCGCGACGAAGCCACTTCTGAATAGCTCGGCCGCCCATTCCTATGCTGGTCCGCCAAGGAGGCGAATCATGCCAACGGCACCAGAAGTCGATCAGTGGTTCGACGACTACGAGCACCCGGCAAAGGAAGCGATGTTGCGCGTTCGGGACATCGTTCTCGAGGACGACCGTATGTCCGAGGCGATCAAATGGAAGTCGCCCACCTTCATGTACGAGGGGAACATGGCGAGCTTCAACCCACGAACCAAATCCCACGTCAGTCTGATGTTCCACACGGGAGCATCGATCCCAGGGGATCATCGCGGCCTCGAAGGCGGCGGCGACACCGCACGCTACATGAAGTTCGCGGACTTGGCCGGGGTGGAAGAAGCAGCCGACTCGCTGCGCGACATTGTCTCAGCCTGGTGTGAGAGCAGGCATGGCCGGTGAAGATCGCGCAAGTCGATACATTTGTTGTTGGCAACCCTCCGCCCAGCTTCGGCGGTAAGTACTTCGTATTCGTGAAGCTGACGACCGACGACGGAATTGTCGGTTACGGCGAAGCCTATGCCGCAACGTTCAGCCCGCACGTCGTGGCGGCGCAACTCGTTGATGTCGCCGAGATGCACCTCGTCGGGCATGACCCATTCCAGATCGAACGATTCTGGCGGGCGGCGTATGGCCGAGGATTCACGTTACGTCCCGATGTTTCGCTACAGGGGACCATGAGCGCACTCGAGATGGCCTGCTGGGACATCGTTGGCAAAGCGCTCGGCAAGCCGGTCTACGACCTGCTCGGGGGCCGGGTTCACGAGCGGCTCCGCAGTTACACGTATCTGTATCCGCGCGACACGGACACAACCAATGTCTATGTCGACCCGGAACTGGCCGCCGAACGCGCCGCCGAGGAGGTCGCACGCGGTTTCACCGCGGTGAAATTCGACTCGATGGGTCCTTACACGGTGATGGGCGGGCATCAACCAACTCTGGAGCGCATCCAACTATCGGTGCGCTTTCTGGAGCTAATTCGCGAAGCCGTGGGAACCCAAGCAGACCTGCTCTTTGGTACGCATGGGCAGTTCACTTCTAGTGGTGCGATCCGGCTAGCACGCCAGCTCGAGCCATTCGATCCGCTGTGGTTCGAAGAACCAGTGCCGCCGGACAACGTTCCCGAGTTGGCCAAGGTCGCCAGTCAGACCTCCATCCCGATTGCAGCTGGGGAGCGGCTGACGACCAAGGCCGAGTTCGCTCGAGTGCTCGAAGCCAAAGCGGCATCGATCCTCCAACTCAACTTGGCGCGAGCAGGCGGGTTGCTCGAGGGCAAGAAGATCGCATCCATCGCTGAAGCCTTCGGCGCCCAGATCGCACCGCACCTCTACAACGGTCCCATCGGCGGGGCGGCAAATATTCAGCTGGCTACGGCGTCACCAAACTTCCTCATCCTCGAGGGAATCATGGACTGGTCCGGTTTCCATGCAGAGCTTCTCGAGACACCTGTCAGATGGGAAGCCGGATACGTCATTCCTTCCGAAGCCCCCGGGCTCGGCGTCTCGCTCAACGAAGCAGTCGCCAGGGCCAACCCGTATGACGACAAGGCGCTCCATTTGACGATGGCGGAGGACTCCATCTACTTCGCAGACACAGAGCTCGACGGCTGAGCTATTCGGCTGAGCTATTTGGAGCTGGGGGACCCGTCAGTCGCGAGAGGAGTGATCACCGCAACGAAGAGAGCCGCCTGCAATCGTCCAGAACAAGGGGAACTCGGTTGTGGGGGATCGTTGACAACTAGCTAACAGGTTCGAGAGCCCGCGATCCACCGGCCGTTGCCTCGCCTAGCCGCGACCGCCGCCCCGATCGATCCGAGAACGGCTGCGACCACTAGAGAAGCATGGAAGCTCATCACACACCGTGAAGGTGTCGGCGTGTCGTCAGCTTGTGAGGTCAACGGTGGCGCCCGTCTCGCGGCGGCGGGTCGCCAATTGGTAGAGGAGAAGGAACGGATAAGTCCCGATGGCGGGGGCGATTAACCAGAGCGGCCGGCTCAACCACCACTGTGCGTTCGGCTCGCTCGGAGGCAGATAGTCAAAGAGGAGGAATATGACTGCGATGGCGATGGCCATGCCCGTGGTGTGCAGCAGGTATAGGGGAAGCGAGTTGCTATTGACCCAGTTGAACGCACGCTTCCAGGACGGGCTGTTTTCGAGCTTGTCGGTCACCCAATCCTTGGCGAGGAGCACCAACCCGACCTGGAAGATGATCAAAGCGACGATGGCAAGCGTCGGCGGGCCCATGTTGGAGAATCGCTCGCCTGGAACGCCAACGACCGAGCGCGGGTAGAACCCCATGTTGGTGAGTGCGACCATCGCAAAGAACCCTGCCCACACGAACATCCACGCGGTCCGACGCGGGGCGGAAGAGAGCTTGTCGTAGAAGAAGCCGAGTTGGTGGGCGAGACCCCAGATGACGAGGAAGTTCACCCAGGCGGCCCAGCCTTGCTGGTGCGAAAAGCGCAAGACGTCGAGAACGGCGGCGAGTCCCAGGAGCCAGACGATGACGAGCTCTCCCCACCGCCAGTGGGCTCGTATGGCCAGCGGCGCAATGCCGACCAGCACCAGATAGACGACGAGGAACCACAGCGGAGACAGCACCAGAATCACGGCTGGCCAGATCCATTGTGCGTCGATAACGGACCGCAGTACGAAGCCGAGTCCGATCCATATGGCGACAAGGCTGAGCGCAGGTATCAGGAGGCGTTGGCTGCGGCGTGCCAGGAATTGCCGCGAAGTTCCCTTTGTGTAGTTGTCGAAGGCGAGCCGATGTGTGAACCCCCCAACGAAGAAGAACACGGGCATGACTTGGAGCACCCAGGTGATCGCCCACATGCCGCGAGTGAACCCGATGGGGTTCGACGGTGAAACCGTTGTTTCATTGATGACGAGGATCGTGAACACCCAGTGCCAGACCACAACGACAACGAGTGAGAAAGCGCGCAGGAAATCGACGTATCTGTCTCGCGTCTTCGGCGTGACGGCCGTTGCGGTCATGGCGAGACGCTAGTTAGGGAACAGGAACTCGCCGAGGATCAACCTGGCTATTGTCGCTCGGCATGGCAGCTCCACTGATCGGTATCACGTCGGCCGACCGCGCAGAAGAGGTCGTGACCGTGACTCCTTGGTACGACGAGAACTATGCCGTACCAGCGCCATACGTCGATGCCGTTCGCCGCGCCGGGGGCACGCCGCTGCTGCTCCCACCCGGTGAGGCCAACTGGGACCGGTGGCTGGAGATTCTCGACGGTGTGATCGTGACCGGAGGCGTCGATGTGGCTGCCGAGCATTATGAAGGCGATTCGGACCATCCCCATCAACAAGCGCCTCGGCATGCTAGGGACGAGACAGAACTGGCGTTGGCGAAGGCTCTGGCGGCCGGATCAATTCCGGCATTGTTCGTGTGCCGCGGGATGCAAGTGTTGAATGTTGCCATGGGCGGGTCGCTGCATCAGCATCTGGCAGAGCACATCGATGACAATATTCACAAACTAGAGGGAGACGGCTGGGCCTATCACGAGGCTCACCTCAAGCCCGGTTCGAGAGTAGGTGAGGCTTCGGGGACGGATGTCGTACATGGCGCCACGGGCCACCACCAATCGGTCAACGAGATAGCACCGGGGCTCGAGCCAACGGCCTGGGCCATTGACGGAGTGGTCGAAGCCCTCGAAGTGCCGGGCGCCACTTGGCTCGTTGCCGTCCAGTGGCATCCAGAGGTGACCGCCGATAGGGATTCGGCCCAGCAGGGCCTGTTCGACGACTTAGTCACGGCGGCACAACGCCGGCAAGACTGAAAACGCCCCACCGAAGCAGGGCGTTTTCGTTCTGGAGATCTCGTCTCGGGTTACGGGAAACTGTTGGCGATGTCGCTGTAGCTCGTCGAGAGCTCCTGACCGAAGAAGCGCACCGCCACAACAGCCACCAGTGCGATCAGCGCGATGAGGAGTGCGTATTCGACGAGGCTTGCACCATCTTCATCGGCCGTCCAGCAGAGAAGCCTCGCCTGAATATTTGCGAACGTCTTCATCTTCAGTCCAATTCTTGCGCAGCTGCGCTTGCTTTCTGAGCATTTCCACCAAGTCGGCCACGCTCCGTAGTAGATACCACGCTAACGAGAGGCATGCCGAGCGTCTACGGGTCGATCGACCTATTTGAGTTTTCCAATGAGGGCCTTTGGATTTGGCGGCTTTCTGCCGATACCCACTATGCCTGCGACGTAGCAAAGGGGTCGCGAGACCCATTGCCACTGTGAGTGGCGTTGACGTATGTTCGATGCTGCAACGGCGGGCCAGCCGAGCCGGTGTCACCACCCAGAACAGCGACACCTGAACACACGAAAGGCGCGTAGACCGTGGAATTGACTCCGCAGGACGTTCAGCACAAGACGTTTGAGCGTACCAAGCGGGGCTTTGACCCCCAAGAAGTCGGCGCCTTTCTCGACCATGTGGCAGCTGCATTGGCAGCCCGCGACAGGGAACTCCACGAAGCGCAGACCGAGATCGAAGCGCTCAATCGAGCCGTGGTTGACGTGAAGCAGAACGAAGAAGCCTTTCGCTTGACCATGAATGCAGCCACCCAGGCGAAGGAAGAAATGTTGCGCCTGGCCGCCGATGATGCCAAGCGTCTCGAGGACGAGGCTCGCAAGGGCGCGGAAGTGATCGTCGAGAGAGCCCGCGTCGAAGCCGAGAGTCACATGGCATCGATCAAGCACGAGGTCGCCGCCATGCGCGATGAGAAGGCACGCCTCGAGAGTCAGATAACCGACCTTCGCGGCACGGCGGCGACGATTCAGAATTCGCTAGACGCATTCGACATTCCAAAGATCGACCCGCAGGAAGCGACCAACGGCCGACCGTCGTTGGAGCTGGTCGTGGACCAGAAGGGCATGTCGACCCAAGATGCAAGTGAGCTGGCTGCGCGAGTCGGCGATCTGCGCGGCTAGATCAGCCGGCTGCTCGATTCTCAGCCGACACGATGTGCCGCTCCAGCACGGTCCAGACGTCTTGATGGCCGAGCTGCTCGCGCATCGACATCAACGTTCTGAGGAAGGATGGCACGGCCGCCTTCACAGAGAGGGGGTTCGGTCTGGCGGCGGCCAGCACTCTGCTGTCTGGGCTGAAGACGAGCACATCACAGTCCGGCCACGTTGTCCGCAGGACTTCTAGCTCCGCTTCCAGAGCGCTCCGCCCGACTCGATCGAACGGATTGCGACTGTCCTCCGCTGCCAGCGGCGCCACAACCAAGACCAGGTCCAGAGGCTCGGGGTTGGCGAGGACGAGGTCGAGGCTCGTTCCGGAGGCGATGCCGCCGTCCGCATACCACCGGTCGTTGAGCTTGACCGGCTGGAAAATGAACGGCACTGCGGTAGACGCCGCAACCGCGTCCTTGAGCGGCACGGGCGGTGCGGCCTCAGTACCGAACGGCACCCTTTCCTTCGATTCGAGGTCGAAGGCGACGATGACGGTCGGGTGATCGGGCCACATGAGTGCCAGGTCGCCGAGAGTCTCCTCCACCCACTCGGCAATGCCCTCCGTCGTATTCAGAGCGGGGCTGCCAAGGGTCAGCTCGAGATTGGGCTGTTTGGTGAGACCCGGCAGGAGTCCCTTGCGCACCCACCGGGCCAGACCCTTGGGAGGCGTCCTGCGGTACACGTACTTGCTGAGACGCGCCGCCACCTCGTCACGGTCGTGCGTATCGCCGACAAGCGTTTCGAGATCGAGCCTGCCGCCGCGCACCATCGCAGCAGCGAACGCGCCGGATGACGTACCAACGATCACCTCTGCGTCGTCGGGCTCCCAGCCTGTGGCCATCCGGATTGCCAGAAGTGCGCCGAAGTGGAACGCGGCTCCGGTGATGCCCCCACCGCCCAGCACGAGTCCTACCTTGCTCACGGGGCCCGAGCCTAAGCGCTGTGTGGTCGCGGTCACAGTCGGCTCACCTACAGTCTTGTCGTGTTCACCATGCGACATGCCTCCATCGAGGACGCAGCAGAGGTCAAGAACCTCCTGGAACGGTGCCGGGAGGTAGATGGCCGACCAGTGCTGAGCGAGTTCAAGGAGCTCAGAGTGCCCGTAGCCAACGCCGTGCGAACCCTCGTGGCCGATGCCGGCGCCAAATCGATTTCGATAGTGGCCGTTGCAGCGTGGCACCCTGTCGATCTCGGAGAGGACGCGGGTTACTGGGCAGCCGAAATCGCCGTGCATCCTGACCTGCGGAGCGAGGCCGCGTATGAGACAGCCCTGCAACAACTCACGGGCGACCTCGGCAAAGTGCCGTCCTTTTGGGCGTTCGACGAGTTGCAACATCGGGCCGCAGGCCGCAGCGGACTTGCCGAGGTCAGAGCGATCGTGGAAATGCGGCGTGCCCTGCCCGCGGACCCGTTCGAATGGCCCGGCGGGTATTCAGTCAGGCCGTTTCGTCTGGGAGACGAGTCCATGTGGCTTGCACTCAACCAGCACGTCTTCTCGCACCACCCGGAGGCCGGAGCAATCGACAGTGCCGACCTGGCGCTTCGCATGGCTCAACCCTGGTTCGATCCGGCAGGTCTGTTGATTCTCGAGAGTGGCGGCGAACCTGCGGGCTACTGCTGGACGAAGATGCACGACGGTAGCGTCGGGGAGATCTACATGATCGGTCTCACACCCGAGTTCCGCGGTTTGGGCCTGGCCAGACCTTTGACAGGGGCGGGACTCGCACATCTCAGCGCCAGGGGCGCCACGGTCGCAATTCTGTACGCGGAGGAGGCCAATCGGCGCGCCGTAGCCCTCTACGAAGGAATGGGATTCGACGTTGCGCGGCGGATCGCCCTCTACGAACGTAAAGAGTCGTAACCGAACGTTGGCTGCTGGGTTCTAGGTACCGAGTGCATACGCGAGATCCTGAGCGTCAACTTCGCGTCCTAGCGGGATGAGACGGTCGCCAGACTTCTCATAGGCGTAGTAGGCCAGGCAGACGAGAGTGAAGAGCGCCACCGGAATCAGAGCTCGGGGCCATGCCAGCAGTGGATCCACCACCCTGTCGACACCAAGGTCCAATCCGGCTACTCGGTCGATGAACCAGCCGAGGGCAATGACGATGAGAGCCACCGATCCAACGCGCAGAAATCCCAGGTACAGGTGCGTCCGGCGCAACAGGAAGAGGGCCGGAAATAGGAGGATGATGATCGCCACCTGACCGATTTCGATTCCAAGATTGAAACCAAGTAGCGAAAACACTCGATTACTCCTGTCGAGTCCGAGCTCGGCCAGCAACCCAGCGAATCCGAACCCGTGGAATAGGCCAAATCCGAATGCCAACGCCCACTCCCTGTTCCTGAAGACCGGGCGGAGGTTGTGCAGCGCGGCCAGGGCGATGGAGAGAGCGATCAATGGCTCAACGATCTTTGGTGAAATCGAAATCACACCGAGGCCTCCGAGGCTGAGAGTGATCGTGTGGGCGACCGTGAAGCTGGTCGCGATCTTGACGATCCTCCACAAGCCGCTCCCGAAGCTCTCGGTCGGCCGCCAACCGTGGGCTGCGTCAAACACGAGCAGGGAAGGAAGAAGCAGCGCGAGGATGAAGAGGATGTGATCAGAGCCGATCTGGATGTGCTCCACGCCAAGGCCTACAACTCCGAAAACCGCTCGGCTCCACGAGGTGTCTCCGAGGTCGACTTGCTGGATCGAGTTGTTTGCATCGAGGACGAGCAGGTGCTCCGCCTCGTTGTTGAAGGTTCCGGAGCGCCAGTCGGTGGCGATGAGAAACAGGGCCGACTTGTCCGGTTTCGCTTCGAGGATTCCGTCGAATTCGACTGTGAACGCCCGAGGTACCTCGACGAAGGCTTCGTCGACGTCGAAACGCACAATCACGTAGCTACCGGCGCTCAGAGGGAGTATCTCGAACTCCGGACTGAAGATGAGGTCCCAGGGTTGGCCCGAGGGCCCGAGCGCGAGGTGTGCCCCGGTGTAGTCGAGTATCGAATCGGAATTGTCGGCTACGGCTTGCCGGGCTCCTTCCTCATCCTGCGGTATTTCGATCCCTAGAACATCGCCCAGGTCGGAGACCGGATACTCGACCCGCCCTTCCATGGTGTCGTCGAAGATCTCGAGGTATACGTACGCCTCTTCGCCGGAATGCGCGAAGGCGGCAGAGTTGCCAACAGCGAAGAACGCGGAAAGGGCGGCGGCAACTACCGCAACTGACAAGTACAGCCTTCGGCGCAATTCCCTTGGTTTCACGGCCTTCCCCTCTTCGCCCTGTCTGTCGACGTGCTCGCCAACTGTCCGATCTGCCCGCCACGCCACTTACCGGACTTCTGCAGCCACAGAGTGTGGCCGTCAGCAGAAGGCTGGGCAAGTTGTCCATGCGATTCTGCCACGGCGCCGCGATATTGCGCCCGCGTAGCGGAACAGGGAATTAGCGGCCTATCCTGGCGCCACGCCGGGGGTTGCCCATTGCGGGTAAGGGCCTATCCTCGAAGCTCACGCAGAGTGTTTGGGGCGATATGGGGGCAATAAACATTGGTTGTCGCGGCTTCGCCATGAGCCGTGTCGTAGCCCGCGATACTCCCTGCGCGGGGGTTGGCTGATGGACTTCTCTTGGACTCCTGATCAGATTCAGAAGCGCGAGGCGATGATTGAACTGGGCGCGAGCCTCAGCGACGGGGTTGCCGTCGCCGACCGTGATGGTTTATTCGACCGATCCAAGTGGGACCGCATGGCCGCAAGCGGTGTTCTGGGTTCATTTGTCCCCGAAGAGTGGGGCGGGTCGGGTGATGACGTCCTGACCGCAGTGGCGATGCTGGAAGGGCTCGGTTACGGATGCAGAGACAATGGTCTCACCAGGGCGATCAATGGTCAGATGTGGGCAGTCCAAGAGCCAATACTGAACCTGGGCACCGAAGAACAGAAGAGGCGATACCTGCCCGGGCTTGTTTCTGGAGAGCTCATCGGTGCTCATGCCATGACCGAGCCGGAGTCGGGCTCCGACACGTTCTCCATGACCACAGAGGCTGCACGCCACGACGAGGGCTACGTACTAAACGGCACCAAGACACTGGTCGGCATGGCGCCGGTGAGCGACGTAGCATTGGTCTACGCCAAGACGGCCCCGGAGCGGGGTCGGTGGGGAATCAGCGCTTTCATCGTGGAGACGAATCGGCCCGGCGTAGTCAAGCGGGGCCCATTCGAGAAGATGGGTCTGCGCACGGTTCCGATCGGAGACCTGACCTTCGAGGACTATCTGGTTCCTGATTCTGCGCTCCTCGGACGGGAGGGCGCAGGAGCCAGCATCTTCACCGATTCAATGGAATGGGAGCGCAGCTTCATCTTCAGTTGCCATGTCGGCTCCATGGCACGTCAGTTCGATGAGACGGTGAAATACGCCAAGACACGCCGCCAGTTCGGGCAGCGCATCGGAAAGTTCCAATCCGTGTCGAATCGCATCGCGGACATGAGGCTCCGGCTCGAGACGAGCCGGCTGCTGCTCTATCACTGTGCCTGGTTGAAATCGAACGACGAGAAGGCGCTGTTGGAGTCGGCGCTGGCCAATCTGCATCTGGCAGAGTCGTTCGTGGCAAACAGTCTCGACGCGATTCGGGTGCATGGTGGCCGGGGTTACTTGTCGGAATACGAGATAGAGCGCGATCTCCGTGATGCGCTCGGTGGAGTGATCTACTCCGGGACGTCAGATATCCAACGCGGGCTGATAGCCGGCCTGTCGGGGTTGTGAGCAGGGAGCAATGATGACGGACGGAGCAATCGAACGAAGGTTGATCGGCTACATCGCAGCAGAGTTACTCATCGACGATAGCCACGAGCTGACCGTCGACGACGAGCTCCTGTTGGACGGGATCATCGATTCGATTGGAGCCACCAGACTGATTGGGTTCATCGAGGAAGCATGGAGCCTGCGTGTGCCCGCCGAAGACGTCACCGTTGAGAACTTTGGATCGGTTAATCAGATATCCGATTACCTACGTACACGCGAGATACTCTCGGGTTAGTGATCGAGGGGAGATGGCGATAGACGTACCCACCGAGGCGACCTTGGCTTTGACCAATGCCCAGCGGATGCTTTGGACCGCGGAGCAGCTGGCAGGAGACTCACCCGTCTACAGCATGGCGTTTGCGTTTGTCATGAGTACGGCCCTCGATTTCGAAAGATTCGACCGATCTTTGCGCGCCCTCGTCGACGAAGCAGAGACAATGCGAATGATCGTCGAAGACGACGATTCAGAGCCGATGGTCCGCCTGCTTGCCAAGGTCGACTTCGATCTTGAGGTCCTGGATCTCACTAATGCCCATGAGCCGGTCGAAGCTTTCCTGACCTGGGCAACCAGTCGCACCAAGCAGCCGATGGACCTGTCCCTGGACCCCTTCGACACGGTTCTCGTCAAACTCGGGCCCGAGAAGACCGGCTGGTTCTTCCGGCAGCACCATCTGTTCGCTGATGCATGGGGATTCGCCATCCTCTTCAGCCGCTTGGCCGAGATATATGATTCAATCGGAAGCGAGACCGGGCCTAGAGGTCGTCCCCTGGAATCGTTCGCCGAGCTGGCGCCGCTGCCGCCCCCGATTGCCGAACCCACGGCGCAGGAGGCCGCAGAACCTGTCGCCCTATACGGCTGGCGACGAGAAGGTCGTGTGGTTACGGCCAGCACCCGAGTGGAGGTCGACCTCGGGGCCGAGCGCATAGCTTCCTTGAAGCGCCTTCTCGGAAAGCCCGGTTGGCAGTCTTTGACCAAGGATCTAGGGATCTTTCGGGTGCTCACCACTGCGCTGTTTGCATACCTACAACGCGTGTCGGGCGCCGAGTCCATTCAGGTTGGTGCACCGGTTCACAATCGGCCGTCTGCGCGACACAGGAGATCTCCAGGCCTCTACACCGAAGTATTCCCGCTATCCATCGAGCTCGGTAGTGACGACACATTCGAGTCGATCCACCGGCGGGTCGTGACCGAGACTGACCGATTCCTTCTCGCATCGGGATCCGGGCTCAGCTCGGGCCAGGTGAATCGCAATCTCAACGTTGTTCTCAACTACTTGCCGATGTCGTTTGGTGACTTCGCGGGTGGGCGGGTCGAGTCCCACTGGATTCACAGTGGCCACACCGAGGCCGATCACCATTTGCGAATCCACGTGACCGACTTCGATTCCCGGGGAAGTCTCAAGCTGCTGTTGGACTGCAGCAATGACGTGCTCCCGGCCGGGCGCCGGGAGCGGGCAGCAGCTCACTTTCTGAGAATGCTGGATGCAATGCTCGAGAACCCAGATGCCGTCATCTCGGACGTTGGCTTGGCGCTATCAGATGAGCGGAAGCAAATCCTGGCCCACTCCACCGGACCCACCAGTTCGGTGGAAGGGACAGTCCTCGATTGGTTTGCAAACCAGGTCGGCAAGGATCCCGACCGAGTCGCCATAACCGAGGGAGATCGGTCCTGGACCTACCACGAGGTAGACGAGTGGACTTCCCGGGCGGCCGGAGCAATACCTGCGGGCACGGCTATTGGGGTCTGCCTGCCCAGATCGTCCGACTCAGTGCTGGCCATGCTCGCAGCGCTCAAGGCTGGGTCTGCATTCGTCCCTATCGACCCGTCGTGGCCGGTCGAGAGAATCGACTTCGTGATCGAGGACGCCGCGTGCGCCCTAGTTGTGGGCGATCGGCCTCAACTGGACCACTCCGGCGTCGAATTCATACCTATCGACCAACTGCCCATGTCCGAGAGGGCACTCGGCGCGGTGGCGAGAGAAGATATCGCATACGTCCTGTATACGTCTGGCTCGACGGGAACACCTAAAGGAGTCGTCGTAGATCACTCTTCTCTGGCGAATTACGTCTCCTGGGCGGGTGAGTTCTACGGGGAGGGCCTGGTCTTTCCGCTGTTTTCCCCGCTCACGTTCGATCTCACCATCACCTCGATTTTGGTTCCCCTATGCACCGGCGGTTCGATACGTGTTTACGAGGCGAGCGCGCACGGCCTCGACCTATCTGTCCGAGACGTTCTCGAAGACGACGACGTGGACATCGTGAAGCTCACACCGTCCCACCTGACTCTCCTGTCCGACCTTGACCTGCAGTCCAGCAGGGTCTCGCAGCTCATATTGGGTGGAGAGGACCTCACCGTCCCCCTCGCCAAGAGAACAAGGGGCTGGTTCGGCGGCGAAGTCGAGATCCACAATGAATACGGTCCCACAGAAGCGACGGTGGGCTGCATCGTCCACACCTTCGATCCAGCACTGGACACGATCGGCTCGGTCCCTATCGGCACTCCCATTCAGAACATGACAGCGTTAGTGCTCGGCCAATCGAGAGATCTGGTGCCGTTCGGCGTTGCCGGCCGGCTATGGGTTGGAGGGGACTCGGTCAGCAACGGTTACCTCAATCGGGCAGATCTAACCAATGAGAAGTTTGTCGCACTCCCTGAATTCGGCGACGACGTCTTCTATGACACCGGTGACCTCGCCAGGATGCGAGAAGACGGAACGATCGAATACCTGGGGCGAAGTGACGATCAGGTAAAGGTCCTCGGGGCGCGTGTCGAGCTGGGAGAGGTCGAAGCGGCCGTTGCCGGGCATCCGGATGTGATAGCGGCGGTGGCCACCGTCCTCACACGTGAGCTGACCGTGGAGTCCGACCCGGCATTCAACTGCCTTCGCTGCGGGCTTCCGGACAACTATCCCGGGATCGCCTACGACGACGAGGGGATCTGCAGCCAATGCCGAGCCTTCGAGAAGTACCGGGAGCGGGCGGACACATACTTCAAGTCCATGTCCGAGTTTCAGGGGATCCTGGATCGGGCCCGCCGGGCCACCACATCGGAGTACGACTGCATCTCGCTTCTCAGCGGAGGCAAAGACAGCACCTACGTTCTCGCGCAGCTCGTCGACCTGGGCGCCAAGCCACTCGCCTTCACACTCGACAATGGCTACATCTCCGAAGAGGCAAAGAACAACATCCGGCGGGTAACCGAGGCACTGGGTGTCGACCACATCTTCGGGTCCACCCCCGCAATGAACGAGATCTTTGTCGACAGCCTGCAGCGGCACGCCAACGTCTGCAACGGCTGCTTCAAGACCATCTACACGCTGAGCTTGGCGCTGGCCAGAGAGAAGGGAATACCCCTCATCGTGACCGGGCTCTCTCGGGGTCAGTTCTTCGAGACACGGCTGACGGAGGACCTGTTTCGTGAGCCGGGAATCACTTCTGAGGTGATCGACGCTCGCGTGCTCGAAGCACGGAAGGCCTACCACCACGTGGACGATGCACCAGGTCGCCTCCTCAACGTTGAGATCTTTGAGACGGACCAGATCTTCGAAGACGTCCAATTCGCCGACTTCTACCGCTACTGCGACGTCGGCCTGGAAGAGCTGTTTCTATACCTCGACTCAAAGCTGCCGTGGGTTCGGCCCCAGGACACTGGTAGGTCGACCAACTGCTTGATCAATGATGTCGGCATCTACGTCCACAAGCGTCAGCGCGGCTTCCACAACTACGCCCTTCCCTACAGCTGGGACGTGAGGATGGGCCACAAAACCCGGGACGATGCGATCGGCGAGCTCGACGATCAGATCGACGTGCCGCGCGTCCAGCAGATCCTCGAGGAGATCGGCTATCCCGAAGACGTCACCACGGTGGGAGGCAACTCCCAGCTCGTCGCCTACTACACGTCCGAAATCGAGATCGCTCCGGCCCAGGTCCGAGCCCATGTTGCAGCCAAGCTCCCCCAGGGGATGGTGCCCCGCCAGTTCGTCGCCATCGACGAGATTCCCCTCACCGTCCACGGCAAGGCCAACAGGGCAGCCCTCCCCGATCCGACGCACGTGCGCCCCGAGCTGGACACCTCGTTCGTGGCGCCACGGAACCCGGTGGAGGAAAGGATTTCACGCACCTGGTCCGAGGTACTCGGAATCCATGAAATCGGTGTTACCGACAACTTCTTCGACCTGGGTGGGGATTCCATCATGGCCCTGCAAATCGTGTCACGCTTGAGACGCTCGGGATTAGCGGTAGAGATCCGTGAGCTCTTCGACACGCTGACAGTGGAGGGAATGGCTAGGGAGTTCGAGGGACGAACTGCCTCGATGGGCATGCTGAATCGGGAAGAAACCGCATTGGCGATCGCAGCGAGAGGTGATGTCCAGGATCAAGCTTCCGGCAGTGGCGGGCAGATCGACCTCGACGAGGATGCGATGAGGAAGCTAGCCGAAGTATTAGGAAGGCTCGACAAGTGACGCCGCGATCGATGCCCGAAAACGTGTCAGCCGTATATCCGCTTACTCCTATGCAGGAGGGAATGTTATACCACACCATCACTGAGCCGGGCTCCGGGGTTTACCTGAACTTGATTTCCGTTCGCGTGGAAGGCGACTTCGAGTCAGATCGATTCAAGGAGGCCTGGGATGTCTTGATTCACAGGCATGAGGCATTGCGAGCAGCCTTTATCTGGGATGGGTTGGACGCTCCAGTCCACGTGGTTCGGGAACAGGTAGAGCTTCCCTGGTCTGTGCACGAGCTCAGCCATCTCCACCACGCGGATCAGCAGGCAGTGATCGAAGACTTCCTTGCCGAAGAAAGGAGGCTGGGAATCGACATCGCCAGGGCCCCCGTCATGCGTATGACGCTTTTCAACCTCGGTGACGGCGCCTGGCATTGGATATGGACCCATCACCACATCGTGATTGATGGGTGGTCGGTCCAGTTGCTGATGGAAGAGTTGAAGGCCATCTACGACGGAACGGCTGTCGACGGCGAGCAATCGCCAGTCGAGATGTCCGGTCTCCACGACTACTTCGAATGGCAGGCACAGCAATCGGAT
>JAHEJX010000164.1 GCA_024638645.1 Actinomycetes bacterium | reverse complement strand
CCCCCGAGCAACGAGTTCTCGACCGAACCGAGGCCCGTCTCTAGCTTCTCGCCGATGGCGTCGAGCTTGCCCAGCATGGCGGTACCCTGCGTGCGGTCGAGGAGGTCTTCGGTCTGCAATCCGCCAAGCGAGGTTCGAAGCCCCGTGACCGAGTCGTTCAGGGCGTGGAGTCCCGACTCAAACACAGAGCCGATGGAATCGAGCTTCTCCAGGGCGAGCGCCCGGTTCTGGTTCTGACTACTCGCCTGTGACTCAAGGCTCTCCAGCGACGCGTTGATCCTGCCCAGCGCGGATTCGAGCTTCGCGCCGAAGGCGCCGAGCTGACCAGCCGCCGACGAGCTCTCGAAGCTGTCAACAATTTTCTTACTCTGTCCCTCTGCCAGCGATTCCAGCTTCTCGAGCGAGTGTGCCATCTGGGAGAGCGGGAGGCTCTCGACCTCACCACCATAGGGACGAAGAATGAAGTACGCCTTGTGAACCAGCGCCGCCGCGATACCGAATACCGAAGACCAGAACGCCAGCTTGATGCCGTCCAGAAACACCGGCACGCTCGAGACGATATCTCCGGCCTGAAACTGGCTCAGACCGATTGCAATTCCGAGGAAGGTTCCGAAGATACCGATGCTGGTGAGCACCGACGGCGCATTGATCACCGTCTTTCGGGTCGGCTTGGCAAGGAAATAGATCAGCAAACCGATGATGGCTGCGCAGATCAGAAGTGTGAGATAGAACGTTGTGCTCGTCATGTTGGTCATCGCGGGTGCCTTCGAGTCAGAAATCGTTTTGAGAAATGGGATCGGCGAGGAGCGTAGGTGCGGCCGAGGTGAACGCGGATAGAGGCGTTGTCACCCGATGCGTGCGTCGACTCATCGCCTGGATCGTGCGCCCCGAAACCGACCACGCCATTGCGGGCTTGCGGTCCGGTCGTAGGCCGTGTCGTCGACGATTGCCCGAGTAGCACCGTTGTCTTCCCTCGCGAGAAAAAAAGCAGTGACTACCGCGATTGCAACCGTCATGCCACGAACGGTGATCTGCCCGCCTATCAGCAGGTTAATGTCGAACCGTGAAAGGGTTCCCCATCCCCGTGTTAAGGATCTCGACAGTTTTCTCTTTTCGTACTGAGACGCCCGGCACAATCGGTGTGAGGCACGGCGCACGGATTGACCGCAAAACGTGCTTTTTTCAGTCAGTTACCGGTGCACAAGTATGTGTAAGAATTACCGACAGCCCAAAATGGGACGCGTGTCATGAATCGTCTCGCGTCGTCGGTCCGAAACGTGACCCGGGACCTCGACTACCGTCCCGATACCTGTTCTCCTCAGTAGGCTGAGCTCGGCGGGTGGTCCAAGACTGGCGCGAAGCGCATTACCATGAACGCCATCAGGGTGCTCGCAACGAATTGGCATCAGCACAGTTCGCCGCGAAAACTTGCTCTGCGGTGCGAGCTAATCGCGGTCTTGTACCGCACCGTTGATCCTAGATAAAGTCTAGATAGCTGTTCCGAAATGGACGTCACCGATGGCTTCGATGAGCGCTCCATGTCTATCCTCAACCTATTCCCAACATTCCGCGGGGAAGGGGACGCCCCCGAACGCGTTCTGACCGACATTTCCGAACAGCTAGCTGACGGCGCCGCGAGGTTGGGGCCTAGCGCGTTCAGACGACGGCTCTTGGACTCCGAAGTAGACCCGACGGCGATGGGGCAACGCACCGACGCGTTCTCGAGTGCCGCAAGGATGATATTAGAGGTTGGATCGAGGACGAGATGGGGGTAGTAAACGCCCTCCCCGCATCCGAATCTGCCACCGGCGCCGCGACGTGCGTCAGGGTAGGGATTCCCCTCCCGCGTGGGTGCGCTCGGTGCTGCCCAGCGTGGTGGCGTGACGACGCCGCAGAATGGCCCGGTGCTCGGCATCGCGCGGCTGATAGGTGTCCCCCAAACCGTTCATGCCATCGCGCCAGAATTTCTCGGGTTGCCTCTTGGCGAGGGCCCGGGGGATCTCGACGCTGTCGAATCCGCTCCTCAGCAGGAAGTCGTACTGGTCTGCAATCAGCGGTCCGCTCGCGCGGAGTTCGCCACCGAAACCGGAGTCACGCAATGTTCGCGCGACCGAAAATCCACGCCCATCGGTCGGGCTTGGGAATCTAACCACGAGCAGCGCGGCGTGCTTTGCCAGGTGCCGCATTCTGTCCATCGGCGTGTCCGGATCGAGATCAAATCCGATCTCGCTGCCGCGCACGAGCGTTGGCCTGCCGTCATCAGCGGGCTCGCACCCCGCTGCGGGGTTCGAATCCCCGCCTTCCGATGCGGTCTCGGCGCCGATTCTGATCCAGCGATCGCACACGAACCGGCCGTCACGTATCAGCTGCATACAGCGACTCCCTGAAGGACTTCAAGCCCACTCGGCGATAGGTCTCGAGAAATGTCTCGTTTCCTTCGCGTTGCTCACGGTATCGTGCGACAAGACGCTCGACCGCCCCGACGATCTCGGACGATGAAAATCCCGGCCCCGCGCGCTCGCCGATTGCTGGAGTCTCGGTCGCATCGCCTCCCAGCGTTACCTGGTAGAACTCCTGGCCGCCTTTTTCCAGCCCGAGGATTCCGATGTGGCCCACGTGATGGTGGCCGCAGGCGTTGATGCAGCCGGAAATCTTGATCGACAACGGCCCGATGTCTTCCTGGTCTTGCGGGGCGGCGAAGCTCGCGGCGATGCCCTGGGCAACGGGGATGGCACGTGCGGTCGCGAGGGCGCAATAGTCCTGGCCGGGGCAGGCAATGATATCGGTTATCAAACCGCGGTTTCCGTCACCGAGTCCCGCGCCCTCGAGTTCCTGCCAGAGGGAGTACAACCGACGGGAGGCCACGTGCGGCAGAACGATGTTCTGCTCGTGCGTCACCCGCAGCTCGGATTGAGAGTACTCGTCTGCCAGTGCGGCGAGGGTGCGCATGGCCGATGACGATGCATCACCGGGCTCACCACCGACGCGTTTCAAGGTCACGGTCACGGCCGAGTAGCCATCAACCTTGTGGGTGCTGCAATTGCGGCCCAGCCATCGCAGAAAACGAGGATCCTTCGCGCGAACCACGCAGGAAAGCCCGACAACATTTTCCCGGTCCGGCAACCTCGGTGCTTCGAAGTACGCGGCAATGCGCGCGAGTTCTTCGCGCTCCAGCTCGAAGCTCGGGCCGGGGGCTGCCGCATAGGCGGCATCGACCTCTGATCGGAACGCTTCAACCCCCAGCGCCCTGACCAGGATCTTGATCCTTGCCTTGTACTTGTTGTCTCGTCGACCGTGCAGGTTGTACACACGCATCAATGCTTCGAGATATCCGAGAAGTTCCCCTTTCGGCAGGAAGTCTCGCAATACGGCACCGATGACCGGTGTCCGCCCCTGACCACCGCCGACGATGACCTGATAGCCTACCTCCCCGGATTGGCTCCGCACGATGCGCAATCCGACGTCGTGGAAAAACACCGCGGTACGATCGTTGGGTGATCCGGAGACCGCAATCTTGAATTTTCGCGGCAGGTAGCTGAACTCCGGATGCAGACTCGACCACTGTCGCAACAGCTCCGCGGTCGGGCGCGGATCCTCGACCTCATCGGCAGCAACACCCGCCAGTGGATCGGAGGTGACGTTGCGAATGCAGTTTCCGGAAGTCTGGATTGCGTGCATCTGAACGTCGGCAAGGGCATCCAGCAGTTCGGGCGTATCGACCAGCTTCGGCCAGTTGAACTGGATATTCTGCCGCGTCGTGAAATGCCCGTAGCCGCGATCGTAACGATCGGCGATGTCGGCCAGGGCACGCATCTGGTCGGCGGAAAGCACACCGTAAGGGATGGCAACCCGGAGCATGTAGGCGTGCAGTTGCAGGTAGAGGCCATTCATAAGCCGCAACGGCTTGAACTCTGCCTCCGTCAACGAACCGTCCAGGCGACGTTGGACCTGCTCTCGAAACTGAGCGACCCGCTCGCGGACGAACTTCTCGTCAAATTCGTCGTATCTATACATCGAACCGCCGCCCCCTGCCCTTTCGTGCGGTCCGGCCGTTCATGTTGCGAGGGCGCACGCACCATGAGTCGATGCTTGGGGCCCAACCGATGGCCCCTGCACGCGGCGGCGCTCGCGCATCTCAACCGGCTGCCAGCTACCATTGGCTTGCTTGAGCACGGCCAACAGGTACGGCTCCACGGCCTGCGCCGCGGCGCCTTGGAGTAAATCCATCAATGCCTGCACCGCAGCTTCATCCCGAGCGACGGCTGCGTCGCAGAGGCGCGGAGCCCAGCCACCATGACGGTCCAGGAAGACCACGTGCCCATCGCGCAGACTGTTTGCGGTCAGCACCTGCGGCACGAATGCCGCGTGCATCGGCTCGCTCTTCATCGGTAACGCCTCTCCTAATACGCCCCGGTGTCGGTAGCCGCGATGCACCGGCGGTAGTGGAACAAGTTGATTAATGAAGGCCAAATGATGGAATAATGTTCGGGATATCTCAATATTGGGTCGAGAATAACGAACAATGTTTCAGAATTTGATCCATCTTGGAGGGGCTGGGCCATGAATGGCCAACCAACAGGAAAGTTGGTCAAGTTGGATGCGCTCGATCGGAAAATTCTCCGCGAA
>JAHEJX010000068.1 GCA_024638645.1 Actinomycetes bacterium | reverse complement strand
CCTCGAGATTCTCCGGCCTTGCGGGCCACATTGGCAGGCACTCCCGATCCGAGCAGGCCCGCGTCGTGTTTTTTCCGAGGCCCGTATGCAGGGCCCGGGGTACTCTCGCGGCCCATGGCGCCTCCTCGCATGCGGCCTCGGTTCGAGCTTCAGCTTCCGGTGGATCGGGAGCGGTGGCTGGGCTCGTTTCAGCGAGCGCTCGAAAGCGATCCAGGGCCCCTTCGCGGCCAGGTGTTTCGAAAGCACGCGGTGGTCCAAATGCGAGACGGCGAGCGCACGTTTTGGTCCCCGTATCTCAACCTCGAGGTGGAGGACGAGCCGGACGGATCGGCGATTCGCGGTCGGTTTTCGCCCCATCCGAACGTCTGGACGATGTTCATGGGGGTGTACATCCTGCTCGGGATCATCGCTTTGGGCGGCCTTTCGTACGGCTTCGTGCAGCTCACGCTCGGCGAGTCGCCCTGGGCGTTTTTCATCGTGCCGGCTGCTGCCGCGATGTTTGGGTTCGTGTACGGCGCGACGCTGATCGGCCAAGGCCTCGGCGCACAGCAGATGTACGTGATGCGAAGCTTGGTCGATCGGGCCTGCGTCGATGCGTTGGACGCACCTCTCGAAGCGCGTTCAACAGGCAGCGCGTGACCCGATCGCGACGCGAATATTTTGCGTCCCGAAACCCGTGCGAAACCTGTCCTTGTTGAAAGTCTTTTTCAATGACAATCCTTTGCTTTCTTTGAGGAAAAGTGGAGACTCGCCAAGTTCGAGAGGGACGAATCAGGGGGTGAGATACATGAACACGAATTCGAGCTTGTTTGTGCGGTCGATGTTGGCCGCGCTGTTTTCGATCGCGATTGCCGTAACGGGTTGCAGCAGTGACGGCGGCGACGGTGGCTCTGGCGGCACCGGCGGCACCGGCGGCACCGGCGGCACCGGCGGCACCGGCGGTATGGGCGGCGCAGCTGGTATGGGCGGCGCAGCTGGCATGGGCGGCGCAGCTGGTATGGGCGGCGCAGCTGGCATGGGCGGCGCAGCTGGCATGGGCGGCGCAGCTGGCATGGGCGGCGCAGCTGGCATGGGCGGCGCAGCTGGCATGGGCGGCGCAGCTGGTGCGGGTGGCGCAGGCGGCATGGGCGGCGGCGGCGGTATGGCCGTCTCCTTCGCGGCGGATATCCAGCCTTATTTCGAAGCTGATCAGGGAAACTGTGTGCAGTGCCACAATACTAGTTTCGCCCAAGCGGGCGCGAAGCTCGACACCTGGGACAACATAGTAAATGTGCCCGGTGACAACGGCCCGATGGTGGTTCCTGGAAACTCGGCGGATCCGTCGGCTGTTCTAATACCGCAGCTTGAGGAAGGGCATCAGAGCCCTCCAGACGTTGCTAACTTCATCGTGACCCTCAGCCGGTGGATCGACGACGGTGCGCTGGACAACTGACGGACTCTGAGCGGACATTCTCGCAGGGGCCTTCGCCGCGTGCGGAGGCCCCTCCTTCGTTTGGGGAACGCGATTCGTCTGTGCGTCAATGCGCTTCGCGTACTCGTTCGTCAGACCCCATAGTTGGCACCCGAATTGCATCGCGTACGCGCGAGGCGAGGGTTTGCGAGTGATCATCGCGTGCGAGGCGGACACGAGACGCATAGTTTGTGCGAAGGCGCAGATCTTGCGCGCGTTTGGGTGCACGGATCAGACGCCGTTATTGAAAGCATTTTTCAGCGACAATCCTTTGCATTTTGCGCGGGATTGTGGAGACTCGGCACGTCCAATCCGGGTAGGGAGATAGAGGGTGGTCATGACTTCCAAAAGAGTTTCGATCGGGCGCTGGTTGCTGTTGTTGATGTTGGCGTTGGGTCTCGCCGTTTCGGGGTGCTCGGGCGACACCGGGGCGCAAGGGCCGGAGGGCCCGGAAGGGCCGCAAGGACCAGAGGGTCCGGAAGGGCCGGAGGGTCCGGAAGGGCCGGAAGGGCCGGAAGGGCCGCAGGGACCGGGCGGAGAACCCGGGCCAGGCGAGGAGGTCGATCTCAACGACCCGGACGATCTCGCTCTGATCTACTCGATCGGAAAGCCGCTTGTCGTGGAGATCACGAACGTGACCGTTTCGAGCCCGCCCGTGATCGAGTTCACGGTGAGCACGCAACAGGGAGCCACCGTTTTGGGCGTCGGGACGGCCGAGGGTCGCGATCAAGGCTCGGTTCGCGGCATGTTCGCGAAGCTAATTCCATCGGATGCAGCAACCCGCTCGCGCTGGGTGAGCTACATCAATCGTGCTTCGGCTCCGCCGCTACACGCCACGCGTGAAACCGGCACGGTCGTCGACAACGGCGATGGCAGCTATACGTTTACGTACACCACCGATGTGATGGCCGTGACTACGCCGGTCGCTGTTTCGTGGGAGCCCACGCTCACCCACCGCGGCAGCATGGAGATACGGTTCAGCGACAGCAGCCTAAACCCCGACAATCCACATTTCGACTTCATTCCCGCAGGTGGCGACGTCACCGAGACCAAGAACATCGCGAACACCGCGCTTTGCAACAACTGCCATCAGCGGCTGGAGGCTCACGGCAATGGCCGTTTCACCGTCGAGAACTGCGTGACGTGTCACAACTCATCTTCCGCGTTTGAAGACGAGCCCGCACTTGGCCCGGTGGCTGGGGCCTTGACGAATGTGGATCTGTCGCACCTCGCGCACGGGATCCACAGCACGGCTCTCAACGAGTTCGCGGAGGTGACCTATCCGCGCTTCATCGTCGATTGCGCGTCTTGTCACGCTGCCTCTGAGGCCACACCGGACGGCGATCGGTGGAAAGAGTCCGCGGACGTGCTCAGCTGTGGCGGCTGCCACATCGGCGGCGTAGAGGTCACGGCCGTCGATGCGAACACCTGGCTCGCCACCTACCAGTATCAACATGATCCGGCTGGGAACGGTCCGGGCGTTCCGCAAGCTGACGGCAGCTGTCTCACCTGCCACAACGCAGCGATCGCCGGCAACGTCGAAGATCAGCACCAAAATCTGACCGCTGCGGCAACGGCCCAGTTCCAGTACAACATTCTGGGGGTCACCAATACCAACGAGGGAGAGTTCCCGCAGGTCACCTTCTCGATCACCGACCCCACCAACGCCGACACACCCTACGACCTGAGCGCGGCGATGGGTCCTTGGGACACGGCTACATGGGGAGGCGCGACTCGCCTCGCCGTCACCATTGCATGGCCGAGCGATGCCTACTCGAACGTCGGCAGCGGCAGCGAGCAGACCAGCGCGACTCCACCACTTAGTCCCAGCAACCGCCCAGGCTCGCCCGCGCAGCCGGTCAGCATCAACCCGCTGGCGGACCTGCCAGCCGCAGACAACATGGATGGGACCTACACGGTGACCTCGCCGGTGGCCGTGCCCGCGGGGCTCACGGGCGACAGCATCGCCGTGACGATCGAGGGGCATCCGCTTCTCGACCTCAATAACAACGGTGTAGCAGATGAGGATCCCCCCTGGCGGAATGAGGAGATTCCGGCCACCACCGCGGTTGCGTACTTCAAGATCGGCCTCGATCCCGACGACGATCCGACGTCACGCTATCAAGTGGTCGACATCAACCTCTGCAACAATTGCCACGGCAAGCTTTCCTTCCATGGCAACAACCGCACCGACAACATCGATGGGTGCGTGACATGCCACAACGGCAATGCGACCGACATCCGGGCGCGCCAGGAGGCGATCGAAGGCACCTTCGGCAACTCGTTCATGATGGGAGACAAGAACGAAGAGGCGATCGACTTCAAGCGCATGATCCACCAGATCCACGCTGGAAACACGGTCTTGTATGGCTTCGGCGGCTCGAGGCACGACTACGCCGAAACCACCTTCCCCGGCCGGCTAGCAAACTGCAACGGCTGTCACCTCGAGGGGACCTACTATCCAACGAGGGATGACGTGGACTTCCGTCTGGCGACCACGTTCATCAGCGACAACTTCGGCAATGCCGATAATCCGGACGATGTGGTGCCGACCACGGGCCGCACGGCAGACCGGGCGACCACGCTGGCCGATCCGGAAGACGACCTCAACATCACGTCGAACACCTCGGCTTGTGGCTCCTGCCACACGAGCGCCTTTGCCGAGTCTCACATGATCGTGAACGGCGGGAACTTCTCGGCGCAGCAGACCAACGACGGCGTGATCAGCTTCCCCATGGGTGAGCAGACGCTCGTCGAGACCTGCACGACCTGTCATGCCCCCGGCAATGATGGCGACGTAGCCAGGGCCCACGGCCTCGATTGAGAGAGGCTGGGTCTCCGGTCACCATAGCCAACGCGAGCTGGCTTGATTCTGGGCGGTCCGATGCTTGAAGGGCCGCCCAGAATTGCCGATTATCGACGCATGACCTCGTGCCTTCGCTTTAGTTCTTACGTGCTCGTTGCTTTTTCGCTCAGCCTGGTCATCGGTTGCAAAGGCGACACGGGCGAGGCGGGCCCCGAAGGCCCGCAAGGCCCCGAGGGGCCTCCCGGCGAGACTCCCGGGCCGGACATCGAGCTCGAGCCCGACGGGCTGGTCGGCCTGGTCATGGAGCCCAACATGCGGCCGGTTCCTGGCGGGACGGTCTACCTGGTCCCTGCCGCGGATGTAGAGGCGCTGGCAGAGACCGAGATCGACCTCTTCGCCTCTCCGATGGATACAGCCGCGCTCGAAAACGACGAACCGCTCGAAGATCTGATCGAAACCAACGGCGACGCGTATGCACAAGCCGAGGTGGACGAGTCGGGTGTCTATCGGTTTGAGGCCCTGCCCGACGAGGACGACTTCGGCTACTTCGTCGTATGGATCTCTGACGTCGACGACGCCGAGCACCTACCGGGTGGCGACAGTAGCAATGTCGCGATCGCCACCGCGTCCTTGATCGGAATGCAGCTGGACATTCGCGTGAGCTCGCAACCGAGTGAGACGGCGACCTATGTCGGCTCCTCGACCTGCATGGGCTGTCACGGCCTTCACAGCACGACGCGCACGGCGCACAACGTGGGGCTCCAGGTGCCGGGAAGCCGATCGATCCTGCAAGACGTCGAGCCTTGGCCGAGTTTCGACGATGGGCTTGCTCGGTTCGACGCAGGTACCACGCTCTACTACTTCGACTGCGACTCCTCTTCTCCGTCGACACACGGGGATCCATCGATCTGTAAGGTCGATGACCAAGATCCCGGCTCCAACGTCAGCTTCGAAATCAACCTTCGGCGAAACCTGACCGTGCCGCTAGGCGTGCTCGGGGCCTACGAGGTCGAGATGGCTCGTACCGGCGCAATACCGCAGGTCTACGAGGTCGCGCTGACGTACGGAGGAGCGCTCGGCAAGCAGCAGTACTTGATGCGACGTGGAGATCCCGGGAGCCTCACTTATTTCGTGCTTCCCCTTCAGTACAACTACGAGGGCGATCCGAGCAACGGAACCGAAGTCGGCGACGGCAGCGCTGAGGACTGGCCTTGGCGCGATTACCGCTCCGATCTGTGGTTCGACTTCGACAATGCCACAGATCCGAATCCATTCATCGAGCCCCAAAACGCAGAGTCGTTCGACAACAACTGCGCGGGTTGCCATTTCACCGGCTACGAGCTTCGCGGAAGCGATGCAGACGGTTGGTCGGCAAGGGCGGTCGTCGACGCAGGTGGGGCATTCGACTACGACGGGGATGGCCGACCCGAGCTCATCAACGTCGGTTGCGAAGCCTGTCATGGTCCGGGCTCCGACCACTTGATGCCCAGCCCCAACGGAAGACTCATCATTTCCCCGAGCTCGTTGACGCCAGGACGACAGGCCATGCTCTGCGGGCGCTGCCATTCACGTCCGCTCGGAATCGGTGCGGGCGCGACGGGGTTGCCGTTGTCGGAGAGCAATCAAATGCCCATGCCGGGAATTCGTCGCGCGGACTATGCCGTAGACCACACCACTCGGGTGAGTGGCAATCCGGACGACGATTTCTTTGGTTCCGGGGATGCATTTGGCCACTACCAGCAATACTCGGATCACATCCGCTCCGCGCACTATCGCAACCCCGAGAGGCTCGTGACCTGTAGCGGCTGCCACAGCCCCCACGCCAACGACTCGGACATCGCCGCGACGGACACCTCGGGCAATCCCAACGCGCTTTGCACGACCTGCCACAGCCCGAGCAACAGCCCCGACCTTTATCCATTGATCGACCATGTGGCGACGGTCACGGGAACGCTCGAGAATCGCGAGCACGACAACTTGGGGCCGTTTCTCTGCACCGATTGCCATATGGTGCCCACGGCCAAATCAGGTGCGGCCGTGCCGGCTTTGCTCGATACGCTCAGGGACGATGACAGCGAGCCGCGCTGGCAGTACTTTTGGAACGACACTGCGAGTCATCGCATGACGGTGACACGATGGAGGGACTTCTCGGGACGGCCCGATCAGCCTATCGCTTTCACGAATGAGTGCGGCTTTTGTCACGGGCGCTTCCTGCCGAACACACTGCCATGAGGGGCCGGGCGAGCTCGATGTGGAGTGCCGGAGCGGCCCTGCTGGCGCTGGCGTCATCCGGATGCACCGAGGAGCGGGAGCTAGAGGAACCGCCGCTGGCGTTTGCCGACGTGCAGCCGCTTCTCGAAAGTAGCTGCGCCGAGTGTCACAGCGGCCCGCTTGCAGAGGCTGACTATCGCGTGGAGGACTACTTTCAGACCATTCGGTGCATCCCCGACCCGGACGGCCAGCCCGCCACCTTGCCCTCTGACGAGACGGCACCGATCCTCGCCGCACTCCAGCGGCCGGACCACGTCGGCCTGCTCGACGCGACCGAGACGGATCTGCTGACGGCGTGGGTCGTAGCAGGGGCCGTGCCGAATGATCGGGGCAGCCATCCCGCCCAATGGAACGATCCGCGTGCCGAGGACTGGCACGGCCAGTATTTGCGGAACACCGAGTGGCAGCCGATCGTGGATCCGACCCGCGGAGATACATGCGGTCTTTGCCATCCAGGCTCGCCTGCGCCCGTTGAGGGGGTCATCAATTTCCCGCCGGGAGCCACTGACTGTACGGAATGCCACAGCTTGCCTGGCGGCGTGATGGCATGCGGTACTTGTCATGGCGATGGCGAGCGCTGGTACCCGCCGCGCGATCAATGCTACTTCCGTGGGCCCCCTGAGGGCTTTGCGCACGGGTCGCACGACGAGCCGTCGCCAAACAACTGGAGCGGCCTCGGATGCGAGACCTGTCACTTCGGCATCGACTTTTCGATGCTCGGTCCTGACGGCCGCCACGGAAACGGCATGGTCGACGTGATTTTCCAGCCCGCCTGGGGTCCCGACGCCACGTACGACTTCGAGACCCTGGCATGCGCAACCACCTGCCACATCCGCGGCGGTACCACACCCGACGTTGCCTGGGATCAAGAAGGGCTCGATCTGCAGTGCGACGCCTGCCATCAGAACCCACCCGCTGGCCACGCCACGATCGCCTGCAACAATTGTCATCGCGGCATCAACGCGGCGGGCACGCGTCTCACCCCCGAAGCCCCCCACATCAACGGCCGCGTGGACGCCTTCTAAGGGGACATTCTCCCACCCGAAAAGATGCATCATTTCAACAACTTACGACCCACACCGCGAAAACGCAGAAGCGCGTGCCTCTCCCGGCAAGAGCTCCGCGGGACGACGCGCGGAGCGACACGTGCCTCCAGGGCGCCGCGTTCCGCGTCATCGTTGCAGGCCCTTTCGGACCCCGTTAACCTCCGTGCGCATGATGAAGGTGGGTGAACGTATTGCTTGATCGGCGACGAATCCTTAACTGGCTACTCGGTGGAAGCGCTTTCGCCTGGGCAGGCTCCGTGCTGCATCCAGTCATTCGCTTTCTCATGCCGCCCCCTGAGCAGGAAGCAGCCGTCTCTGCGGTCAAGGCGACGACGCTCACGGAGATGACTCCCAACTCGGGCAAGATCTTCAAGTTCGGTCGAAAGCCAGCCTTGATCGTGCGGCGGAGCGACGGCACCTTCACCGCCTTCATGGCCAAGTGCACTCACCTCGATTGCATCGTGCAGTACCGCGAAGACAAAGAGCGCATCTGGTGTGCCTGCCACGACGGGTTTTACGATCTCAATGGCACCAACGTGTCGGGCCCACCGCCGAGGCCGCTCGACGCCCTCGAGGTCCACATGCAGGGGGACGATGTCTACGTCACCCGAAAATCCTGACCGAGCGATCCTAGCCTGGGCCAAGGATCGATACCCCATCGCGAAGTTTGCGGAGTGGGCCGAGCACAAAACCGTGCCCGTGGGCCCGAACGCGTTCTGGTACTACTTCGGTGGAATCACGCTCTTCTTGTTTCTGATTCAAGTCGGAACGGGCATCATGTTGATGTTCTACTACAAGGGTAGCGCCGACACCGCGTTTGCCAGCGTTCGCTTCATATCCGCGAAAGTGCCGTTTGGTTGGCTCATCCGCTCGGTTCACGCCTGGTCCGCAAACCTGATGATCTTCTTCGCGTTCATCCACATGTTCAGCGTGTTCTTCATGCGTGCTTACCGAAAGCCTCGCGAGCTGACCTGGCTCTCCGGAATCGTCATGCTCGCGCTTCTGCTCGGCTTCGGGTTCAGTGGATACCTCCTGCCGTGGAACGAGCTCGCGTTCTTCGCCACCAAGGTCGGGACCGACATCATCGGTGTCATTCCGCTCATCGGCGAGCCGCTGATGTACGTCCTTCGCGGCGGCGAAGAGGTCACGGGCTCCACGCTTCCGCGCTTCTTCGCGCTTCACGTAGCGCTTTTCCCAGCGCTGCTGACGATTTTCATCGTCGCGCATCTGTTCTTCATCCAGCTCCAAGGGATTCACGAGCCAGACGAATGGCAGGAACAACCCGAGAAGCGCAAGACCATGCCGTTTTTCCCCCACTTCTTCATGCGGGAGCTCCTGCTTTGGCTGGTCGTTCTCAACATCCTTGCGGTGCTGGCGGTGTTCTTTCCGGCAGAGCTCGGAGTCGAAGCGGATCCGTTTTCTCCTGCGCCTGCGGGCATCAAGCCCGAGTGGTACTTCCTCGCCACCTTCGAGTTTTTGAAATACATGCCGGCTCACGTCGGGCCCATCGAAGGCGAGCAGTTCGGACTGCTGCTCATCTCGATCGGCTTCGTGGCTTGGTGTCTCGTCCCCTGGATCGACCGCGGCAGAAATCGCACCGTCACGACCATCGTCATGGCGGCAGGTGTGACGATCCTCGTTTTCCTGAGCATCATGACGTACTTGGGGCATTCGGTATGATGCGCACCTTCACCATAAGCCTTTGCGTCGCGTTTGCTTGGTCCGCATCGCTTGCTGCGGCTGAAGAGCTGACTGATGTGAGCGCGGGGGAGGGCTCCGGCGACATAGCAGGCGCCGGTCAGCCACAAGAAATCGACGAGCTTCAAGCGGGCGAATGCCTTCAGTGTCATCTCACCACCGAAGACGGGGTCGGCGAGCTTTGGAGGGACGACGTCCATGCGCGGTGGGGCATTACTTGCGTGACGTGCCACGGAGGAGACGAGACCCAGCCGGACAAGGAGCTTTCGAAGCGTCCCGGAACCGGGTACCGAGGCGCGTTGACCGCTTTGGAAGACGTCGAGCTCTGCGGGGGCTGCCATGGCGACGTCGAATACATGAAGGAGCGCAAGCCGCTGCTACCGGTGGATCAGCTCCAGAAATACTGGACCAGCGAGCACGGAAAGCTTCTGAACAAAGGAGAGACCCGGGTCGCGACGTGCGTGAGCTGTCATCACGCGCACGGTATTCGCGAGATCAACGATGCCAAGTCGCCGGTTTACGCAGTAAACGTCCCGGCGACGTGCGCCGGCTGTCACGCCGACGCCGACTACATGAGCGATTTCGACATCAAGACCGACCAGTACGCGGAGTACGTCGAAAGCGTTCACGGCAAGGCCCTTCTCGAAAAGAACGACGTGCGGGGAGCCCCGGCCTGCAACGACTGCCACGGTAATCACGGTGCCGCTCCGCCCTCAGTGGATGCCATCACAAACATTTGCGGCGCCTGCCACAGCTACAACGCGGACCTCTTTCTCGGCAGCCCTTTGGCCCCGGCGTTCAAGGAGAGATCGCTCGCAGACTGCGTAGCGTGTCACGGGAAGCACGAGATTACCCATACCTCCGAGGAGTGGGTGGGAGCCAAGCCCGGAAGTACCTGTGGTAAATGCCACGAGCAAGGCGATGAAGGAGCCGAGCTGGCGCTGTACTTCGTGGACTCGATGAGCTCCGTTCGGCAGTCGTTCGATGAGATCCATGAGCTGCTCACGGAGGCAGAAACCAAGGGCATGGATGTCACTGAAGCGGAAGACTACGTCGAAGCGGCGCGCCAAGGCCTCATGCAGGCACGCACCTTGGTTCACTCGTTTTCCAAGCCGGTCATGGAAGAGAAGCTCGTCGAGATCTCCGAGAATCAAGCGGCAGCTTTGGAGGCAGGCTACGCGGCGCTGAGGGGCCTAGAGGACCGGCGTCGTGGGCTTCTCGTCAGCACGGTGCTCCTTCTCGTGCTCACGATCTTCGTCGCGCTCAAGATCCGAAGCCTGCCGCCGACGAGCTAGCGACTTCGAATGAACGTGTGGCACCCTGTGCAGCGCTTCGCATCGGGCTGATGATCGGCCATGTCCTCGTGACAACTGAGACACGTGGCCCGATCGGCCCGAACCGCGGACTCATGGATGTCGTGGCATACGGTGCAGTCGGTATGCCCTTCGCCCACCGGAACATCGGGAAGGCGGTGAAGTCCGGGCAACTCGACGACTTGGTGACATCCCGTGCAGCGGGTCTGCGCCGCGACGGTGCCCCCGTGTGGCTCGTGGCAGGTCGCGCAATCCCGATGCCCCTTCGGACTTCGTGAAAGCTGGCTCTCGTGACAGCTTCCGCACGCGACGATGCCACCGGGTTCGTGCGATGTGCCTTCGTGGCAACCAGCGCAGCTCGCATGTCCGAGGTTTCTACTCGTGAGGCGGACTTGGTTCAGGTGACACCGTCTACACAGAGCCCGATCCGTGAGGCCGCTGAGATCAAACCGATGGGGCTCGTGACAACCGGTGCACGGAGTGTTGCCTGCGTGGAAGGCTCGCTCGGACGTCGCGTCTTGGTGGCAGTCCGAGCACCGCAGAGCGACCTGCGCGACGCGCTTGGGATGTGGCTCGTGACATCCGATGCAGTCTTCGGTGTTCTGCGATGCGTGCGTCGACTCGATGTCCTCGTGGCACCCCTGGCACACGCGGTCGCCCGCCGCGCGAACGTCATGCGGCGAATGGCAGCTGTTGCAATCTCGGTGGTCGCGCGCCACGTTCTGCGCGAGCACTCGCGTCTCTTCGTGGCACGATCCACACCGCAGCGCCGCCGATGCGGAAAATGAATGCGCCTCGTGGCAGCTCGCGCATGATTCGTGGCCGCCCCCGAAGGTTGCGGAAGCCGGTACGATTGGCGACTTCTCGGCATGGCAGCTCATGCAGGAGGCAGCGTCCGAGGCAAGCTGATGTCCACCATGACAGTCCGCGCAGGTGCCGCTCAGCTTGGTTCGGCCATGCTGAAGATTCACCTTCTTGTGGCACTCATCGCATTCGCGTAGGGTCTCTTCGATCGGTTCGTGTGGGTTGTGGCAGCTTTCGCATGGCACCGTGGCGTGCATGGCGAGGCCCACGTTGCCTTCGGTCTGGAACGGCCCGTGGCAGCGCGTGCAGTGCCATCGACCGAACACGTCCTGCTCTGCGCCAAAGACGTGGCAAGTGGAGCAATCCATCGGCATGCCATCGAGATTGACGTGCGCCAATGCAGCCTGCTCTTCGTGGCATGCCGTGCACACCCCGGTGTCTGGGGCTTCGAAGGTCTTGAGATTCGGGTCGTGGCAATCGTCGCATCCGACCTCGTGGTCGAATACGTGCAACGAATGACCCTCTGAGAGCCGCACCTGTGGCCAGCTTTCGGGTACCTCGCGCGGGGCGGGTGCCTTCCGCTCATCGCGAACCACGGTGACGTTACCGGTGAATCTCGCAAACAAGACTCCGCCGACGAACGCCGTTACCGTGACCGCTGCAATCCACAGTACCGCGCGCGTCATGGGGCACCCAAGTGGCAGAGCCGGCAAGGCAAGTCGTTTCTCATGTCCAGCCTGCTCGAGAAACCCGGCGGGTGGGGATTGCCGCCGGGCCCCCCTACCACGTGACAACTCACGCAGAGCGCCTCACCCGCGCCGCTGTGGCAGCTGGCGCAGGAGAGGGGGTCGAGCCTGGCTGCCTGCCCGTGCAGATTCTGAGAACCCGGCGGGCCAGACCATCCGGGCGGATGCGGGTTGCCGTGCATGGGATTCTGACCCGAGATGCCGAGGCGCGTATGGCAATCCACGCAAAAAAGCTCACTGTGGCAAACCACGCACTGACCCGGGTCCGCCGCTGCCTGTTGGTCGTGAACCGAAATGAAGTTGGCCCGGTGCATGGTGTTACGCATCGGTTGGTCGAATCGGAAGCGTGATGGAATCGTCGGGACCGTGACGCCGTGGCAGGCCGCGCACTGACGCTGCGTGTGGCAGGTGGTACAGAGGTCGGCCTGTGCGTTGGCCTGCACGCCGTGCTCACGCAGGAAGTTGCCATCGTGAATCACGTGGCTTTCCGGCAGCGCCATCTCCCCGGGCAGGTCCACGTGACACCCACCGCAGTCACGCGAGTACCACTGGCCCTTGTGCGCGTGACAGCTGAAACAAGTGGGATGCTTCACACGGAGGTAGTCGGAATCGACCGTTACGTTGACGTGGCAACGGACGCAGTCGCCGGCGCCTGCCTCGCCATGCTGTGCGTGCGAAAACCGAAGGTGGCGGCGCGCCATCTCGGCAGCGTGCCGATTTCTCGCGCGTCCGTGGCAGTCTCCGCAGGTGTCCGGATTGTGTGGCTCTTGATGGCACTCTATGCAGTCAGCAGTCGTAGGAAAATGCAGCGGACCCGTATCTCCGGCCTCGGGAATCCCGGCGTGGCATTCCAGGCAGTTGATGCCCTCGACGAGATGAGCCCGATGCTCGAACGCGTGGTCCTTTCGCTCCTGCTCGAGGCCGAGCATCTTGGCGCACGCGCCGGCCGATCCAGCCAGCACCAGGAGGGCCGTGATTGCGATCCACCTTCTCATCGTTTACCGCGCCAAGCGTGCTGATATGCCACGCGCGCGAGCGCTCGCACGTCGAGACGTACGTATTGATTCGCGCTCGCCTCCGCAGCCGCTGCCAACGTCCAACCTTTACGATGCATCCACCTCAGTGCCAGCCGGCCCCAGGGCCAGACGTATCCGGTCACCGAGTCGCGTTCGTCTGGGACGATGAGCTCGAACTCGGGCATGAGACCGACCGACTCGTTCACGTTTTCATAGATGGGAATCACGGCGGCGAGCCGGAAGCCGGTCCACTCGGAGACCGACGGGATCGCCTGACGGCGAATTTCACCGAGCACGCTGCCTTTTCCTTCGTCGTCGGTTCGAAGCACGCTTCGGAAGTACCCGCTCCATCCCCACCGGTCCTGCGCCTGATTTGCGGCCCCTTCGACCCAAAAATCGAGCCTCGGCGCGGCTCGCCAGAACAGGTTGCCGCCTGTTCGCAGGGTGCCCAAGTCGCCTAGCACGGTGAAAAGTGACGTCTGCTGCAGAAATCGCGTGGGGTTACGCTTGATTGCGAAGACTTCGCCCCGGAGCTTCCTGTTCTTGGTCTGAGAAGAGACGGTCGCGATGATCTCGGCAATGCCGGGATTCACGAGCTCCCAGGAGAACTTCGCGGCCATGTCGAGCCAATGCGCGGCTCGAAGCGAAAAATCTACGCCTACCTCTTCGTCAGAGCGTTGTCCGGCGTTGTGTCGATTGTAGTAGGACCCGCCGATGACGCCGCGCTTGCCGAGCCCCTGCGAGATGCGGCCACCTGCGATCCAGTCGTACCGACGACCTTCCACATCGCCTTCGACCGGCACACCCCCGAAGAGCTCGAAGTTTGTCTTGGACGGAGCCCGCAGTATCGTATGTCCCCCATCGACGTGCACCGCGCGGACGGCTCCCGTAGATAGAATGAAGCGTCCGAGGCGCGTATCGCTCACGCCCTTAGGGTCACGCAGCTTGATCGCCAAGACCAGCGCCTCAGCCCGAAGCACGTTGTCTCGAAGCCCGAACTGCGGCGTGCCAGCACCTGCCCAGACGAGCCCTTCGACGTCTACGTACGGATATTTACGGCTCGATCCCTCGATTACGAGCAGGCCTAGGTTGGGCTCCAGTTGGCCCCAAAGCTCGGCACCGAGGGTGTGCGGCTGTGCAGTTGCCGGCGCCGTTGGAGCGGCCAAACACAGCGCCAACGCCGCGCCAACCCCGACGGCCAGCCGCCGCATGACCCCGATCTTCCTGCTTGCACGGCGCACCAATCCTGGACCATGTTGATATAGCTCTGCGCCCTTCGAGGGCCACGAGCCCGACGCACCATGCATATATCTCCGCTGTCTTGGATTGCCCTGAGTTGTGCCTTCGTTGCAGCTGGCATCATGGTTTATTACCTGGTGCGCCGCCCACGGCTCGACCTCGCGGGGATGTCGTTGATGTTCGTCGGCCTCGGAGTTCTGCCGATCATGGTCGCCCTGATCGGAAACATGCAAGGCCTCGATGCAACCGAGCGGCAGGGCTTCTGCGGTAGCTGTCACACCATGGACATGTGGATCGAGGATGCGAACGATCCGAACAGCACGTCGCTTGCTGCGATTCACTCGCGCACCAACAAGTTCGGGGGCAAGAGCTGCTACGTCTGCCACAAAGACTACGGGATGTACGGCTATGCGCTCACCAAGCTCGGAGGCATGGGCCACGTCTACAAGTTCTTGTCGGAGTGGATGTGGTACGACCGAGACGAGGTGATCGAAAAGATCCACATTGCGCGCCCCTTCAAGAACCAGAACTGTATGCAGTGCCACAGCACGACAGGGTCCATCTGGACGGGCGTCGCGGACCACAACGGGCTTCTCGACGAGCTGCGATCCGGCGAGACGAGCTGCGTGAGCGCCGGCTGTCATGGCTATGCGCATCCTTTTAGCAAACCCGACGAGGAAACTCCATCCAGCGACGAAGTGCATACGGCGATCCACGGCGGTTCTCCGGAGGGCACGTGAGTCCGCGAGCGAGGCTCAAGAAGTTCTTCGATACGGCTTCGCGGTCGAAGCTGATGATCTACGCATGCGTGCTCGGGCTCATCGCGCTCGCGTTGATGAGCTGGTCGCTGTTCGACCAAGGTTGGATTCCCGTCATGGTGGCAATGTCGGTTGGCCAAGGTATTGGCACGCTATCACTGGTCCTATTCCTCGCCATAGCGATTATCGACCTTCGACGGGCGGAGTTTCGGCCCTCGCTCCCCCCCAATCGAGGCAAGCCCGACGACGACTAACGGACCTCTCGTTCGGTACGCAGGGCGACGAGCGCAGAGCCCAACGCTAGGATGATCACTGCAGTCAGGAGAGAGCCGCGGGGAACGAATGGCATGAGCGCGACGCAGCTCATCGCGCCAAGAAATGGCACTGTGCGGGGCGCGCAAAATGTGCGCGGCGGGACTTTCGCGCGCCTCTTGATCACGATGAGCGAGACGTGGACGGTGAAAAACACCAGAAGCAGTAGCAGGCTGGTGGTTCCCGCAAGATAAGTGAGCGTGCCGGACAGTGCGAGTGCCAAGGCGACTGCGAATACCGTGAGGATCGCCCAATGAGGTGTCCGGCGTGTCGGATGGACCGTGCCGAGAACCTCGGGCAAGAGCCCTTGGCGTGACATGCCGTAGATCAACCGCGAGCCCATGATGAAGTTCAAGAGGCCGGTGTTGGCTACGGCGAACAGTGCGATGAGGGTGAAAAGTCCGCCTGGGACCGCGTCCGTCGACTGCAGCACGACGGCAAGGAGCGGCGCTTCGGAATCGGCCAAAGTCGATGGTGCCACCACGCTCGTCGCCACAATGACGACCAACAAGTACACGATTCCGGCGGCTGCCAGCGCCGTGAGAATCGCGCGCGGCATGTTGCGCTCGGGGTTCTTCACCTCTTCAGCGACGTTGACCATGTCTTCGAATCCGATGAAGGCGAAGAAGCTGAGCGCAGCCCCCTGAGCGATGCGGTTCCATCCGACGTCGCTGCCCGTATGGATGGTCTGCACCACTCCATGCTCCGAGGATCTTCCGAGAAAGAGCGCTCCGGCGACGATGACGATCAGCAAGCCCGTGAGCTCGACCATCGTTGCCACGATGTTCGCGGTCGACGACTCACGCATGCCTCGGAAGTTGATCGCGGCTAGCAACGACAAGATGCCGACCACCGTGGCGTTTTGAGGGATACCGGGTAAGAGCCCACTCATGTAGCCCCCGAATGCGACCGATACCGTCGCAAGAGAGAGGATGCCGGAGCAAAGCACTACCCAACCAACCAGGAGCGCTAGACCGGGGCGTCCGAAAGCTTGCTGCGCGAAGTACGACTCGCCTGCGCTCTTGGGGTATCGACCGCCCAGCTCCGCGTAGCTCAACGCGGTGAGAGCAGCGACCAAGAGCGCGACGCTGAACGCCGCCCAGCTCGCGGCACCGGCGACACCCGCGACCTTGCCCACCAGCGCGTAGATCCCCGCACCCAGAATGTCGCCCACGCCGTAGAACACGAGCGCCCAGAAGCCGAGGGATCGGCGGAGTTGGGGGTGATGGGAGTCAGTCACGGGCCGCAGGGGCCTTTCGGGTCGAGTAGGGGTCGTCTAGGGGGCCAAGCGCTGGTAGGCTCCCCGACGCCATGAAGCAAACCAAGATCACGCTCGAAGAGAACGAAATCCCCGAACGTTGGTACAACATCGTCGCCGACATGCCGAACAAGCCGCTTCCGCCGCTGAATCCAGCGACGAAAGAGCCGATCGGTCCCGAGGCGTTGGCGCCGCTTTTTCCGATGGCTTTGATCCAGCAGGAGGTCAGCGCCGAGCGCTGGATTCCGATTCCCGAGGAGGTCAGGGAGATCTACACGCGCTGGCGGCCCACGCCGCTCTACCGGGCCTATGGGCTCGAGAAGGCGCTCGATACGCCTGCGCACATTTATTACAAGTACGAGGGCGTCAGTCCGGCCGGTTCCCACAAGCCCAACACGGCAGTCGCGCAGGCCTTCTACAACAAGGAGGAGGGCGTCAAACGCATCACGACCGAGACCGGAGCCGGCCAGTGGGGAAGCGCGCTGAGCTTTGCGTGTCAGCTCTTCGGACTGGGGTGCGAGGTGTACATGGTACGCATCAGCTACGATCAGAAGCCGTATCGGAAGCTGATGATGAACACGTGGGGCGCGGACGTGATTCCGTCACCGAGCGATCGGACGGAGGCGGGGAAGAAAATCTTGGCCGACGATCCCGACTCGCCCGGCAGCTTGGGTATTGCGATCTCCGAAGCGATCGAGCGCGCGGCCACCGACCCTGACACGAAGTACTCGCTTGGGAGCGTGCTCAATCACGTGCTCACCCATCAGACGGTCGTCGGTCAGGAGGCGCTCACGCAGATGGAGAAAGCCGGCGAGCTTCCCGACGTGGTGATCGCGCCGTTCGGAGGCGGCTCGAACTTTGCCGGACTGAGCTTTCCGTTTCTTCGCCTCAATCTCGCGGAGGGCAAGAGCATCCGGTGCCTTGCAACCGAGCCGACGTCGTGCCCGAAGCTCACGCGGGGTGTGTTCCGCTACGACTTCGGGGACACGATCGGGATGACGCCGCTCATCCCGATGTACACGCTCGGGCACAACTTCGTGCCGGCGAAGATCCACGCTGGCGGCCTCCGGTACCACGGCGCGGGCGCCTTGGTGAGTCAGCTTCTTCACGATGATTTGATCGAGGCCGAGGCGATCGATCAGATCGAGAGCTTCGAGGCGGGAGTCCTGTTTGCCCGCGCAGAGGGCATCATTCCTGCGCCCGAAGCGAATCACGGAGTGGCGTCCGCGATCCGCGAAGCCAACAAAGCGAAAGAAGCCGGCGAAAAGAAGGTGATCCTCTTCAATCTTTGCGGCCACGGTCATTTCGACATGTCCGCGTACGAGGCCTACTTCGCGGGCAAGCTACACCGTCACGAGCTGAGTCAGCGGGACGTCGACGACGCGATCTCGAAGATCGACACTCCGGAAATCCCTGCAACCGCGCCCTGAAGGCCGCTGCGAACATGCGTATCGCATCGATCGAGCTCTACCACGTCTCTGTTCCGCTTCGTGAGCCGTTCTGGCCGTCGTGGATCCCGGGTTACCCGCAAACGCACAATCGTTTCACGCTCGCGAAGCTCGTGACGAACGATGGCATCGAAGGTTATGCGGCGGGCCAATCGATGGGTAAGGAGCGGCAGGGGTTGGGTGACCTCCTCGGGGGGTACCTCCTCGGAACCGACCCGACCGACATCGATCGGGTCCAGGACCTGCTCAAGCAGGCGGGCTTTCTCGGTTGGCGGAACTTCTGGCTCGAAGCGGCGTGCTGGGACATCAAGGGGAAGGCCGAGGGCAAGCCCGTTTACGAGCTGCTCGGGGGCACGCCGCGGCCGCTGCCCGTTTATCTCTCGACGGGCGAGGTCCATCGGCCCGAGCAGCGCGTCGACGAGCTGCTTAGAATGATGGAGCGAGGCTACCGAACCGCAAAGCTTCGCGTGAAGAGCCCGGAGCTCGCAGAGGACATTCGCCAAATCGAAGTGGTTCGAAAGGGCATCGGCGACGACTTCGCGCTCGGCGTCGACGCGAACCAGGGTTGGCTGGTTTCGATCGTCGATCGGGTCCCCGCATGGAACCTCGAGCGAGCAAGCGCCTTCGCCGCAGCCTGCGC
>JAHEJX010000067.1:1666-18886 GCA_024638645.1 Actinomycetes bacterium | reverse complement strand
GGCACGACTGTGTGCGGGCGCTCACTGCGGTCGGTAGATGTCGCGGCGGTGCCCGACACGGAGCACGATGACTTCTCGCCGGTCGTCGTCGATGCGGTAGAGGATGCGATAGGTGCCGCGTCGAGCGCTCCAGACGCCCTTCAGCTCGTTGCGGAGCGCGCCGCCTACCCGCCGCGGGTTGTCGAGTAGCGGTCCGGTGATGAAGTCGATGACTGCGAACGCCACTGCTTCAGGGAGTGTCTCGCGGATCGCCCGCGCAGCGGGTGCGGTCACCACGATCTCGTACCGGGACTCGTTCACCGGGGCCGGAGAGCCCTGACGGCGTCGACCCCGCGCACCACGTCGCCTTCCAGATAGGCGCGGTGGGCCTCGACGAGTTCAGCCACCGCATCAGCGTCACCCAGCACCGCAAGGGTCTCTTCCAGTGATTCGAGGTCTTCGGGGCTGATGAGGACGGCGGCCGGCGTCCCGTTCTTGGTTACAACGACACGCTCGTGGTGTGCTTGGACGCGTTCGATGAACTCCGAGAAGCGGTCACGCACAGTTCGCAACGATTCACTTGACATGGCCACAATTGTGCCACACCCAATCGCCCAAGGGAAGACCCACGCTCACATCGGCAGATAGCGCCGAGCGGCACTTCGAGCGCTATTGGCCATTCTCGAGCGTGACCGCGGACGGTGGCGTTGCCCTATTGGCGGATGCGCTCGACCTGCCGGATAGCGGGCTGCCGAGGGTGCACCAGTAGCTCTTGGTTGTGTGATCTCGGCTGCGGTTCGGGGCTCACCGGATGATTCTGCCCCGGTGCCTTCCCTTCTCGCTCTTGAAACCGGTGCGTGCTGGCGTACCCGAGGCTGCAGGCCACTGCGAGCTGTATGGTGGATCGGAGGCAGGGATCTCGCGCCTGAGAGGGGAGGCTTGGTGCGTTCGAACACCCAGCAGCCGGTGATTGCGAGGCCGGTGCGAGTGGTCATCGAGCGGGGACCGAAGGGGAAGAAGTCGGTTGTGTTCGCACTCGATTGGTCGGGTTGGAACCGGGGTGCCAAGACTCCCGAGCTGGCGTTGGAGGTCCTCGAGTCGTACCGGCAGAGATATCGACCGGTCGCGGTCGAGGCGGGGTTCGGGGACGAGTTCGACGCTGCCGGCGGCTTGGAAGTGGTCGAGGACCGGGTTGGGACAGGCTCAACCGACTTCTGGGGCATCAGCTTCTCCCCGTCGAGCACGGAGCAGGACCCGATGGATCCCGAAGAGATGGAACGGAGGATCCGGCTGCTCCAGGCTGCCTGGTCCTACTTCGACGACGTCGCTGCGCGGGTGTCCGCCGAGATGCGCAAAGGACCCCGCGGAGGTGGACGTGACCGTGCCCAGATCGTCCGTCACGTGATCCGCAATGAAAGCGAAGAATTCGCCAAGAAGGTCGGCATCCGCATCCCAGAAGAAGCTGCCCTCACCGCGGCCGGTCTCCGCAAGCACCGGGAAGGCTATGTCGCAGCCATGCGGGCCTACAACGCGGGAGAAGGAAAGCCCATGCGGTCGTGGACGCTCCCGTTCCTGATCCGGCACAGCGCCTTCCACGTCCTCGACCACGCCTGGGAGATGGAGGACAAGGACCTCACCGAGAGCCCTACGGCGTCGTAGCCAGTCGTTCTGGCTGCAGCCGGGTCAGCAGGTCCGGCGCGCCAACGCCCGCGTCTCGGAACCCCGCCGATGTCCTGATCGGAAGAAGAACGTCGCGACTGGACGCTATGTTGCCGGGCATGGCAGCGATCGGGCCGGATTGGCGGGTGGTCGATGGTGTTGCGACGGCGTGGTTCGACACGCCGTCGCTGATCGAGGGGGCGGCGCTGGCGGGGCGCATCGTGGAGCTGTCGTCTCAGATCGTGGTCGACCTGCGCCCAACGGGCATGCGGGTGCGCCTCGACTCAGGCGAGCACGCCGACGCGGTGTCGGCGGCGGCGCGGGGTCTCGGTCTGGCCGCAATTCCTGCCGTGTTGCAGCAGTTGAGCGTTGTGTTCGAGTCCGCGAACCCGACCGGGGTGAGGCGGTTCTGGCAGCGCGTGCTCGACTACGAACCTGGCCAGGAGGACGGTTTGGCGGATCCGTTGCGACGCGACGCAGCGATTCGGATCCGGCATTCGACAGGGCTGCGGCCGCTGCGAAACCGTATCCACATCGACGTGGCGCGGCCGGCTGCGGCGGTCCAGCAGGCGGGCCTTGGTGAGGGATCCGGACCGTACGGGGTCTGTCACACCGATCCCGATGGCAACGAGGTCGACCTGGTGCCGGGCGAGGTGCTCGGCGAGAGCAGCAGGACGGCCGACTGGCAGGCGGTGTTCAGCGCGATGGTGTGCTACCGCACCACCTCGCCGACGCAGCAGCGTGACCTAGCCGCCGCAGCAGCAGCCTTGGCCGACGACACGGGCTTCCCGCTGCTGGTCGACGTGCGTCCCGGGCTTGTGATCATCGACAGTGGCAAGGACCAGTGGGAAGCCGGCGCCCACGGTCTCGACCTCGACTACACCGACCTCGCCGGAAACCTTCAGACCGCTGCCCGCGAACTCGGAGCCACCGCGGATCCGGGGTTGGCGCGCTTCGTTCAGGTCTTCGTGGACGCTGCCGACGTCGCCGCAGTCCGCGCCTTCTGGATCGCCGCACTCGGCTACATCCACGACCGGCGAGCCGCAGTCACCGACATCTACGATCCACGACGGCTGAACCCGGTGCTGGTGTTCCAAGAGCTCGACGCTTCGGAGACAGATCGCCGCCGGCAGCGCAACCGCATCCACTTCGAGCTCGCAGTGCCGCCGGACGTCGCACAGTCGCGTCTCGCCACGACCGTCGCAGCCGGTGGTCAGCTCCTCGCCGAATCGGAGAACCGCTGGCGGGTCGCCGACCCCGAAGGCAACGAACTGGTCGTCGTCAGCGGGGCATGAGCTCGCACTCGTCTGAGCTCCACGCTCGGGGGCTTCTGGCGACGATTTCAGCGGCCAGGTTGGCGTATCTCGACAGGGAGAGGTATCTCAAAGCTCTAGAAGCCTCCGTCCGCTCTGATGTAAGGGAATGGGGCGAGGCGCATCGCGCACCTCGCGTCCACTACCCGCACCGATCAACGGATCCCGGACAAGAACACCCGCAGCCCGGAATAGCGCCGAACGGCACATACGCGCTCGGTTGAGGACGCTTTCTTGAGAACCTATTCAACGTATGACGAATCGTGATACAGTTTCGGGCATGGTTCAAGCAATATCTGTACGACTCGACGACGAAGCTCTTCATGCCCTGGGGCAGCTCGAAGCAACCGGTTTGACCCGTTCGGAAGCGATCCGGACGGCACTGGTCGAGAGCGCGTCGCGACGCCAAGACAAACAAGCACTGGCGGCCGAGGTGGCTGCTCTCGAAACCGACGAAGATGATCGGGCTGAAATGCTGGCTGTGGCCGATTTCATGGAGAGACTCCGTGCAGCGGGGTGACATCTTTGGCTTGCGGCTTCCAAAGGGAAAGGGTCACGAACAGCAGGGAAAGCGCTTCGGTGTCGTCGTACAATCGGATGCGTTCCTTCCTCGGTCTGTCGTTGTCGTTGCCCCGACTTCCAGGAGCGCCAAACCAGCATCGTTCCGACCGGAGGTCGAGATCGATGGGTTCTCGACTCGTGTCCTTGTCGAACAGCTTGGTGCGGTCGATGTCAACCGGCTCGGGGACCTGACCGGACATCTCACCCCAGAAGAGCAATGGAGTGTTGACAGCGCACTCCTCACCGTCCTTGGACTGAACTAGCCGCTCAGATCACCAACTACAGAGCAAGAACGCACATTCCCCTGAATGCCCCCGATCGGCACATCGCGAGCGCTTCCGTCGTAGTCCCCGGCCAGACGCCGATCACCAAATACGGGCGACAACGAGCACCGACCGCGATCGGCAGAAATGCGGGCGGGCAGGTCTTTCGTTGTCAGTCGTGACCGATGAGGGCAGGGCCGTCCGGATTGTCGATGATGAACTTCCAAGATCCATCGGGCTGGCGGCGCAGCACCTCCGCGGTTGCTCCCTCAGCAACGCGGCCATCCGGGAAGTTCATCGTCCATGCCCAGTGGACCAGCGCGAGCTCACCCGCTTCGAATGAGACCGAATCGTTCATGACGATGGACGCACCCGTGGAGAGGTACCCGGCGAGCACCTCGCGGATGGCTTCAGGTCCCTCGTGGGCTCCCCTGGCGTTGGTGAACACCGCACCGTCCTCGTAGAGATCCATCAAGCCGTCGAGATCACTGTCGGCGAATCGCTGCTCAAACAGCTTGCTCGCCTCGCTCGGAATGCTCGCACCCATCGTGTTCCTCCTGAGTGATTGCCGCGACCCTACCTCCAAGATGCCGCGCAATTCGTCACGTCCAGGGTCAGGTGGTTCACTGCGGCGAATAGACATCGCGACGGTGCCCGACACGGTGGACGATGGCTTCTTGCCGAATCGCAGGAGGTGGGCATGCCTGGGTTGAAACAGCACTCTGCGTGGCCTGATCTCGATAGCCTGGGTGAGTCGATACGGAGTGGACGAATTGAGGACTGAGCAAGGAGTGCCGGCCAGGGTCATCGTCTCGGCCGAGCATTTGCGGCCAGATGAACGCCTGGCTCTCGAGCCGGATCTGCTCGAGCGCGGGATTGCGCCGAGCATGCTCGATGTGATTCCCCCGGCCGGCCGGTTCTTTCAGCTACTGAGAGCCGTGGACAACCACGGCGATCTGCTGGGGGTCACCAGCTTGATGAGCGTCCGACCCTTCCTCTCGATCAAACAACTGCTCGGGGAAGGGAACCACGTCGGCTGGGACACAACCATCTACTACGCACAGCATGCCAATCGTCCCGAGGTGGCGGCCGCGCTGCTCAATGCCATGGCGCGACGCAGCCTCTACTACGCCATCTACTTCGGCCGGATCGACGACGACGTTCGAGCGGCTCTTCCACTCGTTCGCCACCGTCTCTTGGAAACCGACTACCGCCTCGGTCACATCGACTGCACCGGCTATGCGACGGCCGACGACTTCCTCGCCCTCCACAAACGCCTACGGCGAAACCTGCGTGATCACAACAAGGCGGGAGGAACGGTGCATGTGCGAGAAGGACCGGTCGAGCCGGATCTCGCCACCCGCTTCTCCGACCTGGTGCTCACCACCTACCGCCATCACGGGGGCATGGGTCGGTGGCAGTTCAAGGAATACGCACATCGGGTCTGCGGTACGTTCTTCGCCAACTGCCAGGACGCCGTGCACATCTACACGCAGATCGGCGACAGCATCACGGGCTTGCAGTCCTTCGTCCGGCATCGAGACCGCCTCGAGCTGTCTGAAGGCGGGTTTGACCGTTCGAGAGACACCCATCATGCCTACGAGGCGATCATCGCCGAGTCGGTGAACTTCGCAACCTCGAACGGCCTGAGCTTCGTGGGGTACGGCGGCATCTGGAACCACGCCAAGGATCGGTACACAGACCGTGAGCCGCGCGGGAAGATCTACCTTCTCCAGTTGTACAGCAACGGGCTGAAGTATCGCCTCGCCGGCGACCGCCTCTCCCGGTGGGGGTTCAAGGCCTACTTCGGTGGCAGGTTCGCAGGCGCCACGGGGGCAACCACGATTGTTTCGCGACAGGCACGACCGTGAGTTCAGCAACGGGTGAGCAGCGTGCTGGTGCCTGCTTTGACCTTGTCACCCACTGACACGCCGGGAAGATCCGAGGCTGCCAGCCCGGGCAGGAACAGGTCCACCTGGCTACCACGCCGGATCATCCCGATCTTCTGCCCGGCAGTCACCTCATCTCCGGGAGCGACGTAGCAGTCGATTTTGTTGACCTGCTGGTCGGCGATCTGTACGACGTAGGCGTCCTGGTCGGTTCCCGCGATGTGAATGATGTTGCGCTCGTTGGCGACGATGTGGGGCGAGCGAGCGTACATGGGTTGGATCCGGAAGAGATTGCGAAGGAACATGCTGCCCATCACGTGGTTGTACGCCGCCGGGTGATAGGAGACTTCTTCGACAACGCCGGCGATCGGGCTCCGCTGGTAGTGCACATCGAATGGCGACATGAAGATCCCGATGTGAGCACCCATCATCGGTCGAGGCCGACCCTTGACGATGTCATCGAGAGGTATCTCGGACCCTCCCTTGACGGAAATCGGCACCCGTCCTTCTGTGACATCCGCCACGTAGACGATCCGACCATCAGCGGGCGACACGATGGCGGCGTCAGCGTCGACGAGCCTGGAAGGATCCCGTGGGAAATACCAGCGCTCATACGCTTTGACCGCCAGCACGAAGCCGCCGATGGCTGCCGATGTTGCGAGGAGCCTGGTCCTCATGATCTCCCTCCCGGGCTGCTCGTCTTCGCCGGCGTCGGCTCGACGGTAGTTCGGTACCACGCTACGTCGTCACGACCAGCGGACGTCACGATTGCGGCGGATGAAGAGGTTGGGGAAGGAACACCGCGCCGGAGCCACGGGTGGCCGCGGTGTCCCGCGGGTTGCTGAGGCGACAACGCTGCAGGCTGAGGCAACCGCATCCGATACAGCCGTCGAGTCCGTCGCGCAGCTTCTCGAGTGCGATGATCTCAGCATCGAGTCGGCGGCGCCACGAACGCGAAATCCTGGTCCAGTCGGCCTTGTTTGGATGGCGTTCCGACGGAAGTAGCGAGAGGGCGTCTCGGATCTCATCGAGACTGAGGCCGACGTGACGCGCTGCGGCAATGAAGGCCAACCTGCGCAGTTCGTGTCGTTCGTATCTCCGCTGTCCCCCGGTCGTGCGGTGAGCCTCGATGAGCCCTTCTCGCTCGTAGAAGCGGAGCGCGGAAGTGGCAAACCCGCTTCGCTCGGCCACCTGGCTAATGGTGAGAAGGTCGTCCATGGTTTTCAGATTATCCCTTGACTTGAAGTTAACTTCAAGTTGTAAGTTGCGAAAGACAACTGCAACTCATGAGGAGGACACGATGCCACAAGCACTCATCACTGGAGGTTCACGGGGTCTCGGGCGGGCACTGGCCATGGAGCTCGCGACCCGCGGGTGGGATGTCACCATCACCGGACGCGATCCGGTTGCTCTGGAGCGCGCCCGGAGCGAGATGCTGGGACGGGCGACGGCGGTAGCGGGCGACGTAACCGATCCGGCCCATCGTGCCCGGCTGGTCTCGGCGGTCGGGTCCGGCCTCGACCTGCTGGTCAACAACGCCAGCTACCTGGGGCCCACTCCTCTCCGTCGCCTTGATGAAGTCGCAACCGACGAGATTCAGAGGGTCATGGACGTGAATGTCGTCGCTCCCCTGGCGCTCATCGGTGGGCTGCTGCCGCTCATCGAGCGAAGAAGCGGGACGATCGTCAACGTGAGCTCCGACGCGGCTGTGGAGGCATATCCGGCTTGGGGGCCGTACGGGGCATCGAAGGCCGCTCTCGACCACGCTTCTGCCGTCCTCGCCGCAGAACATCCCCACCTGGCGATATACGCTTTCGATCCGGGCGACATGCGCACCGAGATGCACCAGGCGGCCTTTCCTGGTGAAGACATCTCCGACCGTCCGGAGCCGCGTGTCGCAGCTCTTGCTCTCCTGCGGTTGCTCGACGCCCGACCAGCCGGCGCCAGGCACCGGAGATCGGTGGAGTTGGTCTAGTGCCCACATCTCAGTTGAGCCTCTCCGTACCTCCAGAACGAGTGGCCGGCGCCCCTCCGGAAGCGCGCGGTACACCTCGTGATCGAGTCCGGCTGCTCGTGGGCACCAGTCGGGTCGTTACCCACACCCGGTTCGACAAACTCAGCGACTATCTGCAGCCGGGAGATCTCCTGGTTGTCAACACCAGCCCCACCATGGCTGCCGCGGTTCGAGGAGCCATCGGACCTACCGGGGTCGGAGTGCACTTCTCGTCGCTCCACGAGGACGGCAACTGGTCTGTCGAGTTGCGTCGCGCAGACAACACCGGCCCCGTGCTCGATCGGCAGCCGGGAGAAGTGGTGAAGCTGGCCGCGGGTTTCCTGACGCTGCTCGGTCCCGAGGCGGGCCAGCCCGACGGCCAGGTAAGGCTGTGGCGGGCAGCGGTGAACGTTTCGGGAACGATGGGTCGCTTCATGCGCCGGCACGGCAAACCCATTCGATACGCCTATGTCCAGGGCGAGTGGCCCCTCGCCGCGTACCAAACCGTATTCGCCGACCACTCTGCCTGGCCGGGTAGCGCCGAGATGCCAAGCGCGGCGAGGCCGTTCACGAGGAGCCTGGTAGCCGGCTTGCGTCGGAGCGGCGTCAACTTCGCGTCGGTTGCATTGCACTCAGGGGTGTCGTCGTTGGAGGCGCACGAGTCGCCGCGCCCCGAGCCGTTCGTGGTCTCTCAAGAGACCGCCAATGCCGTCAACGAGGCAAGGCATTCGGGCCGGCACGTCATTGCGGTAGGGACCACCGTCACGCGGGCTCTCGAGACGGTCGCCGATCGGGACGGGAGCGTGCAGGCGGGTCGAGGGTGGACCGATCTGGTGCTGGGTCTCGATCGTCCGGGTCGCGCGATCGACGGCCTCATTACCGGCTGGCATCCCCCCGAGGCGTCCCACCTTCAGCTGCTCCGGGCCGCCCTGGGATCCGAAGTGGTCGCCAGGGCCTACGCGGCCGCCCTCGACGGCGAGTACCTATGGCACGAATTCGGTGACTCGAGCTTGCTCTTTCGTCGCTAGCCGCGTCACGGGATGCCTGCCTGCCCCGGGGTGGCCACCCGCAACCCGGCGCATCAGCCTGTCAGGGGGTGAGACTCAGCCAACGGCGGGCCGGCTACATCCATCCACGATCGTTCGGCGATTTCCCGATAGCGGACCGGATCGACGGGGCCCGGGGGCAGTTGGGCGTGCTCCTCGAAGAAACGTTCCATGCCTGACGGCGTGAACATGACCAGGATGCGCGATGGGCGGTCCTCGAGGTTCTGGAAGCAATGGACCGTTCCCCGCGGCACGAAGACGAAGGACCCGGGTGACGCTTCGAACAACCGGTCGTCTGCGATAAAGCGGAACCGGCCGTCATGCAGGTACCACATCTCATCTTCTCGGCCATGCGAATGGGCGGGCGGACCCTGCTTTGGGCCAACCGTTACTTCGAGCAAGGTGAAGCTGCCATTGGTGGTTTCGGTGCCGGCCTTGATGATTGCCGGACCGCCGGCGGGGCCTTGAATGACGTGGCCCTCGCCACCGGGGACCACGAACGCTTGGACCGAATTGACCATGAGAAGGCTCCTTCACGGCGTCGGCCGTTATGAGGTGTGGTCCTACCAGGCGGCGCCTCGCACGGACGCCGGCTGTGGGACAAGCTACACCTCGATCAGGCTCGCGATACGACTTCGACCCGTCAGGGTGCTCGAGGGCTACCGGAAGCCAGGCCGATCGCAAAGCGCTTCGATTATGGTTGCCCAAAAGGGAGGTGCTGTGAAGACCGTGGCACACATTCTCAAAGACAAGGGCTCCGAGGTGTGGTCGGTTCGGCCAGGTGACTCTGTCTTTCAGGCGCTCCAGCTCATGGCCGACAAGGGGTTAGGGGCGGTGCTCGTAATAGAGGGCAACGACCTGATGGGGATCATGTCGGAGCGGGACTACGCACGCAAGGTGATTCTGCACGACCTCAGCTCGAAGGGGACACCTGTCTCGGAGATCATGACGTCACGAGTTGTCGTGGTTCCGCTGGAGCGCACCGTTGAAGAGTGCATGGCGGTGATGACGGACAAACACGTCCGGCATCTACCGGTGGTCGACGGCGACAGTGTTGTCGGGGTCGTGTCCATTGGCGATGTGGTCAAGGCGGTCATCTCCGAGCACGAATTCATGATCGAGCAACTAGAGCGCTACATCCAGGGGATCGGCTAGAGCCAGAGCAGCGCGTGAGCGACGAGGTCGTCGGCCCCCGGAACGAGCCTCCAAGCCGCAAGCTCCTGAGCGACGACGAAGCCATCGGGCCCGTGAGCCTTCCGGTACCAGCGCCTATCTGAAGCCGGAGCGACGACCGACCCGCCACCCGCCGCAGAACACACAGCACTCCGCCAAGACGCCCAAACCGCTACCGCGGCAGAACACACAGCACTCCGCCAAGACGCCCAAACCGCCGCCGCGGCAGAACGCACAACGTTCTGCAACGTAACGGCCAAAGGCCGGTACGCCACCACCTCAAAAGCGACCGACCCGTACCCGCCGCAGAACGCACAGCGTTCTGCAACGTACCGGCCAAAGGCCGGTACGCGCCTACACTGCCCCTCATGGGAATGCGACCTCAAGACATGCGCAAGTTGATGGAACAAGCGCAGCAGATGCAGCAAGAACTCGCCTCGGCCCAGGCGGATCTGGCCGAGCAGACCTTCGAGGGCTCGGCCGGCGGTGGCGTCGTCAAAGCCACCGTGAAGGGAACCGGTGAAGTTGTGCGAGTCGACATCGACCCGGCCGTCATCGATCCGGACGACGCAGAAATGCTGGGCGACCTCGTCACCGCGGCGGTCAACGCTGCTCTGAACTCGGTGTCCGACGCCGCTCAATCTCAGATGGGCGGGCTGACCGGCGGAATGGACCTGGGCGGTTTGCTGGGCTGATGTTCGAAGGCCCGATACAACGGCTCGTGGACGAACTGTCCCGACTGCCTGGCATCGGGCGAAAGTCCGCCCAGCGTCTCGCCTTTCACCTGCTCAATACCGAATCCGCCGACGCCAAACGCCTCGCCCAGGCGATCATCGATGTCAAGGACCAGATGCGGCTTTGCCAGCGCTGCTTCAACGTGACGTCGGCCGAGGAGTGCGTGATCTGTAGGGATGTCCGGCGCGATCCAACCATCGTGTGCGTCGTCGAGCGCGCCCAGGACATACCGGTTCTCGAGTCCACCCAGGAGTTCCGGGGGCGCTACCACGTCCTCGGGGCGGCGCTTTCACCCATCGACGGCATCGGTCCGGGCCAGCTCCGGCTGGCCGAGTTGGAGCAACGCATCGAACTCGAGGGAATCACGGAATTGATCTGCGCCACCAATCCCACCATCGAGGGCGACGCCACCGCCTCCTATATCGCCAGAGAGTTCAAGCCAAAAGGGCTCAGGGTCACCCGGCTGGCTTCGGGACTCCCGGTTGGCGGCGACCTCGATTACGCAGACGCGGTGACACTCGGGCGGGCACTGTCGGGCCGGTCAGATCTGTGACGTCAGGTACCGGCTAACTTTCGTCGATGACCTCACCGCCGAGGATATCGGCGACGAGCGACACCGGGTCGTCTGGGGTCGTGTCGGCCTCGACGAGTTGGTCCTTGTCGAAGATCTCCGGTTCTGGATCGCGCTGGGGCGTCCCAGCTGCCTCGAATTGCACCGACACATCCGCGTGTAACAGTTCTCCCGCCCTGGCCGCCACGGCAACACCTACCTGGGGGTCTGCAGTCAGCTGCTCGAGATGGAAGGTGAGGTGGGAGGGAACCTCCAGAAAGACCGTCGTACCCTCGACCCGTCCCGGAGTTGCCTCGCGAAACAGCGCCTGTCGTCGGGAGCCGAGCTCCTCCCGGACTCTCGCCACCAGCGCAGGCCAAATCTGCTGCAGAGCGTCGAGTGTCACCGTGCCCGGTGACGGGGTAACGCTCTCCGCGGCGGGTGATTGATCGACCTCACGAGCAGGTGAGGGAGCATCAGCCGGTTTCTGGGGAGGGTCGGGCACAACCTCGGTCGGCTGTTTCGTCTCCGGTTGGGCCGACTCAGCTTTGTGAGGTTGCCCGGCAGGTGGGGTGGCACTCGATGGGGCCTCTTTGCTCTGGCGGGCAATCGCCGAGACGCGCTGTTCGAGAGCAGTGATGCGCGTCGCGACCGATGCGACATCCGAGGCGACTTCCGGTCGGGTCAGCTTGAGAAGCGTCAACTCGGTCATGAGCCGTTCCTCGCGGCCTTCGCGGAGCCTGATGAGCCCTTCGGACAGCACGTCGATCGCCCGGATCACTTGGGCAGGCGGTAGGAGTTCGGCGACCGACTTCCAGTCATCGAGGATGTCGTCGGCCTCGTCGGCCACCTCGTCGAGGTCGGGTGCGTAATGAGCAAGAAAGACGCCCCGGAAGAAACCGATCGCCTCCGCAACGAAGCGCCGCAGATCCACTCCCTCGGCAGCCAGACCAGACACGAGTTCGAGGGCGATACGCGGGTCGTTGCCGGCCATGGCGTTGGAGAGCCCCAGGTAGACATCCCGATCGGCCAGGCCGAGGGCACGATTCACGCCGGCGGCGTCGACGGTTCCTTCACCCAACGCGGCCACTTGCTCGAGAAGGGAGAGCGAATCACGCACCGAGCCTCTGGCATGCCTCGCCACGAGCGCCAACGCTTCTCGAGAGGCTGTGTATCCCTCGAGTTCGGCGATCCCGGCCAGGTGATCGACGAGTTGGTCGAGGGCTACCGGGTGAAAGTCGAACCGCTGAGACCGGCTGCGGATCGTGTCGAGCAGTTTGTACGGTTCGGTCGTGGCCAGCACGAAGTGGACATGCTCGGGTGGTTCTTCGAGAGTCTTCAGCAGGGCGTTACCTGCTGCTTTCGAGAGCATGTGCGCCTCGTCGAGGATGAAGACCCGTTTGGCTCCGCCCACCGACGCTACGGTCGTGACGCTGACCTTGATGTCACGGATGTCGTCAACGGAGTTGTGGGACGCGGCGTCGAGTTCGGTCACGTCGAACGACGATCCCACCACGATGGCCTTGCAGGAGTCGCACTCATTGCACGGTTCGCCCGTCGGGAGCCGGTTCACGCAGTTGAGGGACTTGGCGAGGATCCGCGCAGTCGTGGTCTTGCCCGTGCCGCGCGGGCCGGCAAACAGGTACGCGTGTGCGACCTTGCTATCGGCGATCTCACGGGCCAGCGTCTTGGTCACGTGATCCTGGCCGACGACATCGGCAAACGTCTGGGGCCGGTATTTCCGATACAGCGCCTGGTACTCCACCGCTGCGATGGTAGCGAGTCGTCGTGACACGGAACCTGTCGCGGCGGTTGCCTAAACCAGGCGAGCTTCGATCAGTGCCGATGAGGCGGTCAGGGAAAGATCGACCGAGGCAGCAGCGCAGGCGGGGACGACGACCGTGCCGCCTCGACCGAGCGCAACCTCGTCGTCAGACCAGCGCACGAGGGCGGCACCACGCACCACCGTGAGAACCCGGAGTTCAGGGTCGTCGAAACGGAACACGTCGCCCTGGCTCCCCACGAGTTCTCGGAGCCGGTATTGCTCGCTGTCCAGGAGCAGACGACTCTCACCCAGCGGGGAGGCAGCGGGGGTCGGGCCGGGCGACGGCTCGTAGACGAATGTCTCGAGAGCCTGGGCTAGATGGAGTTCTCTGTCCGGGCGCAGATAGACGTCTGTCCAGTCGTAGACGCGGAACGTCGTATCGCTCGGCGTCTGATACTCGGCGACCAGTACGCCCGCACCCAGTGTGTGCACCGTACCGGCCGGGAGGTGATGGAATTCGCCGGAGACGGCGGGCCACGGCTGCAAGAGGTCAACGATGCCCGGCGAGCCGGCGACTGCCCGCACGTCCTGTTCTGAGACTCCCTCACGGAAGCCGATGTACACCACGCTGCGAGGCGCGGCATCGAGGATGTACCACGACTCGGTCTTGAGCCAGGCTCCGGGATGGTCGGCCACATAGCCTGCGGTGGGGTGCACCTGCACGGACAGATGCTCGCGAGCGTCCAGCAGTTTCACGAGCAGCGGGAAATCGCCTTCGGCGGTCGGCGAAGCCGACCCCAAAAAGTCCCTACCGAAGCGATCGATGAGTTCACGCAAGGTCGTTCCGGCCAGGACGCCGCCCGCAACGGTCACCCGGCCTCGAGTCGAACTGGTGATCGTTGACGGGTCGAGGTCGGCTACCTCCCAGGACTCGCCAAAAGAGTCCTCTTCTGGGAGTTGCTTGCCGAAGCCGGCTAGACGCCTGCCGCCCCAGGGCTTCGGCACCAGGATCGGTTCGAAGATCATCGGGGCGAGAGAGAGTGATTCGTTCTGGGCCATCCGGTAGAGACTGGCACGCTTGCGGCCTGTTCGCATGTCGGCCAGAAGCTGCCAGACTTCCGGCCATGTCAGAGCAACCCGCCGTCTGGGCCGAAGGCCTGGTTCGCCGTTTCGGCAAGAAGACTGCCGTCGACGGCCTCAATCTGGCCATCATGCCGGGCGAGTTCTACGGGTTGCTCGGTCCCAACGGGGCAGGCAAGACGACGTCGATCAAGATGATCGTCGGCCTGCTGCGACCCACCGAGGGAAAAGCGGGTATTGGCGCCGTCGATACCTGGGCTGATCCAACCGCCGCCAAACGCCAGATCGGTGTTCTTCCCGAAGAATTCAATCTCTACGAGCGAATCACCGGGGCCGAACTCCTCGAGTTCACCGCAGCCGTGCACGGCCTCAGCCGGGCCGACGCCGCCAGCCGCCGGGACGAGCTGCTTTCGTTGCTGGACCTCGAGGAGGCCGGCAAGACCGTGATCGGCGACTACAGCCGCGGCATGCGCAAGAAAGTTGCTCTGGCTGCGGCCGTCATTCACGCCCCGCCGGTCCTGTTTCTCGATGAGCCGTTCGAGGGGGTCGATGCGATCAGCGCCCGGTTGATCCGGAACCTCCTTCTTCGGTATACCGAGAGCGGAGCGACGATCGTTTTCTCGTCACATGTCATGGAACTCGTCGAGAGGCTCTGCACCAGGATCGGCATCATGGTGGCGGGGGAATTGCGCATCGAAGCATCCCGAGATGAGTTGCTCGCCCGGTACGGGGTGGACAACGTCGAGGATGCCTTCCTGGCTGCTGTGGGAGCCGACGACCGCGAGCGAGGTTTGGAATGGCTTGGCAACTCGTCTGGCTGAAGTGGCGCCTCCTCGCCAACGGGCTGCGGACGGATCGCCAGCGACAGATCGGTCTCCCCTTTATCGTGCTCGGCCTGATCGGTATCGGGTGGGCGCTCTCGAAGCTCTATCTCGACACCGCCGGCAGTCTCGACACGGCGGCCGTATCCGAACTCGGGTTCTGGGTCGCCGCCGCTGGATGGGTGGCTTGGGCGACCCTGCCGGTGCTGATCTTTCCGGTCGACGAAGCTCTCGACCCCGCCCGGTTCGCAACCCTGCCGTTCGGAAGAGCCCGGATGATGGCCGGGCTCACAGGGGCGGGCTTTCTCACTCCCCCGATCGTCGTACCGGCAATGGTGTTCTCGGTCACCGCGGTCATCTGGACGGGACCGGCGGTCACCCCGGTGGTGGTCGTGGCCGTGCTCGTGATCCTGGCCAGCGTGGTGATCGGAGGACAGACCTTCACGACGGCGTTCAGCATGATGGTGAAAAGCAAGCGGGGAAGAGACCTCACGATGTTGTTCGTGGTCGGGCTCGGATTGACGCTCTATGTCATCCAGGCGGTCGTCGCCGACACGGTCGGTGAGCTCGGACTCAGCGAGGCGTTACTGACGCATCCAATCTCCGGGTGGGCGTGGATGGTTCCTCCCGGTGCCGCCCACGCCGCCATCATCGCCGCGGCCGAGGGCCGGTGGCTCGTTGTGCTGCCTCTGCTCGCGTGGTCGGTGCTCGGGCTGGCAGGACTGGCCGCCCTCTGGTTCTGGCTTCTCGATCGGCTGGTCACCCAGCCAGAGGCAACCTCGACGAGATCCGCCAGCCGGATGCGGCCGATGACCGACCTGGCGGGGTGGAGCGCGATCGGTGTCATTGCCCGCAAGGAGCTGCGGTTGTACGTGCGCGATCCGCGCCTTCGTATGGTTTGGACCGGCGGCGTCATCTTTCTGGGCATCATCGGAGCATCACTTCTCCTCGGCTCGACGCAGATCGACCTGTTGCGCCAATCGCCCTGGATGGTCATGGCGGCGCCGGCCGTCGTGCTGTTCGTGGGCTTGCCAGTGGCCCTGAACCAATTCGGGTGGGAACGGCGGGCGGCATCGTTTCTCTTTGCCCTGCCTGCCCGCCCCGTCCAACTCCTCGTCGGCAAGAACCTGGCGACCGTCGTCGCCCTCACGATCGAGACGGCCGCCCTCTCAGCGGCAATTGCCGGGATCACCGGAGCGTGGAGCCGGATGGTCTACGTGCCGGCCATTCTCGTTACGGCCATCGGCTGCCAGCTCGCGGTCGGCAACCTCGCCTCAGTGCTCACTCCCCTTCGCCTCCCGGACATGGGCACCGATGTCTTCAGTCAGGCCTCCGAGCACGGGTGCCTGGCCATCGGTAGCCAGGTCGTGTCGTTCTTCACTATCGGACTGCTGATGGTTCCGCCGGCCAGTGCATTCGTGCTCGCCGAATGGTTCCCGGAAACGGTGTCGGCGCCCCTTGTGGCTGCTCTCTCGGTCGTGTGGGGTCTCACCGCCTATCTCATCTCCCTGGCGCTGGCCAGCCGGCTCTTGCGCCGACGGATCCCTGAAGTGCTGGCCTGGGTCCAGGTGGTCTGAAAGCCGTCAGGCGATAACCGGGTCCGATGTCGTCGGAACCCGCCAGAGCAGCGCGACGGCCAGGACGGCCAGTCCTGCACCGGTGCCGAATGCGGCGAGCGGTCCTGCCACGGTGTACAGGACTCCAAAGAGAAGGCTGGCAGGTAGCGCCGCGAGACCGACCGCCGCGTGGTACATCCCGAAGGCTCCGCCCCGACCGGCCGCAGGTGCGAGCGAAGCCACCCAGGCTCGTTCGACCGGTTCGGTCAGGCCGAAGTAGACCCCGTAGGCCAGGAAAAGGGCGACGAGCGCGGTCGAATTGGTGGTCAGACCAAACCCGAGATAGATGGCCGCGTAGATAGTCCATCCGGCGGTGACCATCCGGTGACGGCCAACCCGGTCGGACCTTTGTCCGCCGTACAAGTTGGCGGCCATTTTGACGACATGGTGAAGTGACCAGAGGACGGCAATCCATCCCGCTGCAAAGCCGGCATCGGCCAGCCTGAGGAGCAAGAAGGCGTCAGTGCTGTTGCCAAGGGTGAAGACGACCACCGCCACGAGGAGTCTTCGGAATGGGGTGCTCGTCTCGCTCCACGCGTTGCGCAGAGAAAAGGCACGAGGGGTTTCCTTCAGACGCATCTCTTCTTTGACACCGACCACGAGCACAACCATCACGAGAGCCGCCGGAATGGCAGCCAGCAGAAACACGTTCCGCAGGCCGATGCCGGGGATGAGCAGCAACCCTTTTTTTCTACTTCCTGCTCACCGCTTATCACTTACTTGCCGCCAGCGGCAGCCTCGGCAACGATTTCCCTGCCGGCGCTAGTGCCGATACGG
>JAHEJX010000067.1:0-1656 GCA_024638645.1 Actinomycetes bacterium | reverse complement strand
GTTCCGCAGGCCTATGCCGGGGATGAGCAGCAACCCGGCGGCCACAAGTGGCCCGGCGACGGCTCCAGCGTGATCCATCGCCCGGTGGAGACCGTAGGCCGCACCTCGCTGGTCGGCAGGAGTGACATCCGCGATCAGAGCGTCACGCGGCGAGGTTCTGAGGCCTTTGCCCACCCGATCGGCGAACCGCAGCACCACAACGGCCGGCCAGACGGTGGCCAGACCGATCAGGGGCCGTGCAAAGCCGGACACGCCATAGCCGGCCACCACCAGAGGCTTGCGCCGCTCGAGTCGGTCGGTCCACCAACCCGACACGAGTTTGAGTACGGCCGAAGTCGACTCGGCGATACCTTCGATCGTGCCCAATGCAATGGCGCCTGCGCCGAGGACGTCCACCAGGAAGATGGGAAGCAGGGGGTAGATCATCTCGCTCGACAGGTCGGTCAAGAGGCTGACGACGCCCAGCGCAATGACCGATCGCGGAAGGCCGCGTACGCCTTTCGGGAGGATGCCCATCGAAGCGCATCATACGAGCGACTGGCGGTCTTTCACCGGTCGGGGCAACCCCTCGAATGCCGGCCGGTCTACCCTTCCCACACGATGCGACTCGGAATCGATCTCGACGGCGTCGTTGCCAACTTCAACGCGGGATGGATCGCGTTCTACAACGACGAGTTCGGTACGTCGATCCCGATCGACGCAGTGGACAGTTGGGACGCCATACCCGGACTCACGCACTTCTCGAGCATGCCGGCCTTCTGGAGATGGGCGGAGCACCTCGATGGCGCCAGCCTCTTCCGCCACCTCGACACCTTCCCTGGAGCAGTCGAGACACTGTGGGGCCTCGCCAAGCGCGGTCACGAGATCGTCATCTTGACCACCAAGCCGTACTGGGCCATCCACGATACGTTCGCCTGGATCTCGGAACGGAAGTTGCCTACCCGTGAGGTTCACATCCTCGACGATAAGTGGCGGATCGACTGCGACGTCTACCTCGACGATGCACCTCACAATGTCTACCGGATCCATCGCCAGCGGCCCGATCGGGTCGTCGTCCGGTTCGCCCGTCCGTGGAACCATCCCGTTCCCGGCACGCTCGAAGTCGAAGACTGGGAGCAGTTCGAGGACCTCGTGCTCGGTCTCGAAGCGGGTCACACGTCGCCCGGATGACCACCCTCTGTGATACGAGTCCGCCGGCCGCGGCCGCTACGGGCTGGGACGGTCCAAAGCGTGCCGCTAGCCTTGCCGATGGCCGGGAGACCCCCGGTGATCACCGTAGAAGGAGATCCACCCAAGATGAAACTCAGAAACGCAGCCGCGCTGATCGCCGCTCTGGCGCTCGTACTCGCGGCATGTGGCGGAGATGACACCGCCGAAACCACCGTGGCGCCAGTGGCCACGATTGGCTCGACCGAGAACCCGATCCAGGAGCTGTTCGTTCCGTCGGTTTCGGCCGATGAGATCGTCGCAGGCGGCGAATTGCTCGACGAGACGCTTTCGGCCGCCACCGGCCTCGAGTTCGAGGTCAAGGTTGGCGCGTCGTACGCAGCCACCATCGAAGAAATGTGCTCCTCGCCTGACAATACGATCGGCTTCATCCCTGCGCAGGGCTACGTGCTCGCCAATCAACTGTGTGGTGTCGACATCGAACTGAAG
>JAHEJX010000066.1 GCA_024638645.1 Actinomycetes bacterium | reverse complement strand
GAGGTGGCCTGTCCCGATGACAGTCTGCAGGAAGCGATTGACGGTGCTCCGCGAGGCGTCGAAATCCACGTGTCAGGTACCTGTGTCGAGACGATCGACATCAGTGAGGACGTCACTATCTCCGGGTCGGACGCCGTGCTCGACGGCGCTCGAGATGGCCCGGTCGTGCACATCAAGCCGGGCGTCTCCGTCTTCATCGAAAACCTCTCCATCACCGGCGGTAGAGCTTCGCGTGGCGCCGGGATTCTGGTCGATGGTGCCCATCTCCAGATAGAGGACAGTCAGGTTCTCGGCAACAAAGCGTCAATAGCCGGTGGCGGTATCGCCCTGCGCAACGGTGCATTCCTGGATGCCTATCGAACGTCAGTGACCCTCAACTCTGCCAACTTCAACGGCGGCGGGATTCTCATCAAGGGGTCCTCTGCCGAGCTGACAGCCTCGTTGGTCGGGCACAACGCAGCCAGGGACGGGGGCGGGATCGCCAATACACGCGGGTCCACCCTCTACTTTGCCGACTCGACGCTGCACTCCAATTCTGCCTCGCGGCAAGGAGCCGGTCTTTTCAACGCAGGAAGCGTCGCCTGGGTTACAGGGTCAGCCTTGGTGAGGAATGTGTCCGAGGAGCGCGGCGGAGCTCTGGCGAACATCAGGGGGTCGGAAAACGGCGAAGTCTTCTTCGTCAATTCCACGATCTCTGACAACTACGCGACTCGGGGGGCTGCCATAGACAACCTGGACGCCTTTGTCTCTCTCGACCACGTCACCATGACGGAGAATCTCGGATCGGTGGCCTTTTACGAGGACAAAAGCCCACCATGGACAGTGCTCGTCAACTCGATCATCGCCGGCAACCTCGATGGCGACTGTGCCAGCGGCTTTCACACGGCGGGAGGGAACATCGTCGGCGACTGCGAGTTCCTGGACCGTGATGGCGAACCTGTGTCGTTACCCACCGACCTGACTGGCGTGGCCGATCCCTACCTCCGTCCCACGAGCACAGACCTCGTCTTGTCATACGAGCCGCGCCCCCATTCGCCTGCCATCGACTTGATTCCGACAGGAGCGTGCACGCAGCTCTACGACCAGCTGGGGCGTGACAGGCCGATGGGTGCGGGCTGTGACTCCGGTGCAGTGGAGGTCAGGTTCGCTCCGAGTGATCCCACAATCCAGCTGGACTTCGAATTCGGGCACGTCTTCGCGTCGTCTCCGGTGACGTTGTCGGGGACCGCGACCGACGACGAAGAGGTCTGGAAGGTCACGATGGCGATCAAGGATCGTGATGCCGGGCTATGGCTCCAGGACGATCTGGTCACATGGGGCAACTGGAACACAATTCGGCTCGACCTCGATTCGCCCAATTCGCCGGTCACGACTTTCTCGCTCTCGGTGGAGCTCGAACCTGGTGACTACTCGCTTGCTGCGCGCGCCATCGATCTGCAAAGGCGGGCGGCTGAAATAGCTCCTTACCGGCACTTCGTTGTCGCCGGTGACGCCGAGGTTCCCCTCGTCGACGCCGATTACGCCGCGGATACCCAATTCGAGTCGCCGGTGCTGCTAACCGGCAGCGCATCGGACAACTTCTCGGTCGAGAGAGTGCTCATCGCCGTGAAAGACCGGGCGACCAAGCTCTGGCTTCAGGGTGATGAGGTCACATGGAGCTCTCGATATCACGGTTTCGCGCCGGCAACAGTCGGCCTCGGTGAGGCCGCGGTCACTTGGTCGCTCGGCTTGACGCTCGACATCGGCATCTACTCGACGTCGGTGCGGGCCCAAGATGGGTCTGGCAATTGGGGAAACCTGGTGCCGTGGCGACGGTTCGAGGTCACCGGCACTGCACCGCGTCTCTTTATCGACAGCGGACAAAGGCTCGCCGCCAACCAGACGATGGACATTGCCACAGCCGACTTCGACGGTGACGGCGACGTGGACGTATACGCCGCCAACGGCCAGGAGGTCGCCAATCGGGTCTGGCTCAATGACGGCGGCGGCGTATACCGCGACAGCGGGCAGCGACTTGGCAATCTGTGGAGCTGGGGTGCGGATGCCGCCGATTTCGATGGCGATGGCGATCCCGACGTTGCCGTCGCCAACTACGCGTACGGACAACCGGACATGCTGTGGCGCAACGACGGGGCTGCTGTCTTCTCCGATAGCGGCCTGCGGCTCGGGGATACGTGGTCGTTCGATGTCGAGACAGGGGACCTCGATGGCGACGGCACCATGGATCTGTTTGTCGGCGCCTGGCTGCACAATCGCGTCTGGCTGGGTGATGGCGCCTTGGGATTCACCGACCAGGGGCTGGTGAGCAGCTCCCTCGCCAATGAGAGCGTGGCGTTAGGCGACCTGAACGGCGACGGTTCGCTCGACGTGTTTCTCGGGATTCATGGTTGGCCAGACCCGATGGCCAACCGAGTCTGGATCAACAGCGGTAGCGGCGACTTCGCTTCCACCGGACAGGCTCTCGGATTCGCTTCGACCATCGATGTTGCACTCGGTGACATTGACGCCGACGGAGACTTAGACGCTTTCGTCGTGAACAACCAGCCCAACGAGGTCTGGCTCAACGACGGCAGAGGGATCTTCCACGACAGCGGCCAGCGCCTAGGGAATCTCGTCTCGGCAGCTGTGGCGCTTGGCGATCTAGACGGCGATGGCGATCTGGATGCATACGTTGTGAACCATGGCCCCGATCGTGTGTGGCTCAACGACGGAAGTGGCTATTTCGTCGATAGCGGGCTACGCCTTGGCGACATCAACGGAATCGACGTCGCCCTGTTCGACGCGGACGGCGACGGTGACCTCGACGCCTGGGTGGCCAACGACGGCGCCAACGCCGTGTGGGTCAACATGAGCGTCTAGCTAGAACAGACCACGGGAGTGAGCTGGGATGCGAGGCGGCGAACGCGAGCCGCCGCCTCGCCAAGCCGTTCCCTGGTGACGCTGCCGTCCACGGCAGCAGCGACCAATGTCGCCACGATGCGCGGGACGTCGCTCGGCCGATCGGCGATGAGGAGGTCTTCGCCCGCGGTGATCGCCTGTACCGCTATCTCCTCGATGGTGCGGATCTCGCGGAGTGCCGCCATTGACAAGCCGTCCGTCAGGGACACTCCCTCAAATCCAAAGTCCTCCCGCAGCATGCGCAGAACCTCTGGAGACAGGCTGGCGGGGGAGTTTGGGTCGATCGAGTGGTAGATCGGGTGCCCGATCATCACCGCGTCGACGCCTGCGGCGATTACTGCGTCGAACGGGGGGAAGTGTGTTTCAGCAAGTTCTTCGAGGGCGGCATCGATCAGCGTGACCTCATGATGCGGGTCGACGCGTGACAGTCCGTGCCCGGGGAAGTGTTTGGCGGTCGCGCCGACTCCTCCTGCCTCGAGTCCCGACATGAATGCGAGTGCTCGCTCGATCACGGCCTCAGGATCGTCTCCGGAGCTGCGGCCTTCGAGCACCGGATTGTCGCCCAGAGCAACATCTGCGATGGGAGCAAGATCGAGGTTGATCCCGAGCGACGCCATTTCTCGCGCCATACGAGCCGTGAGCAGCTCGAACTGCTCGCGGTCCGTATCTAGCGGTGGCGCCGGTATGCCGATGGCGTCCAATCGGTCAACACGACCCGGCTCCTGGTCTATGGCAACGATCACGGGTTCGCCGGCAGCACACGAGATCTCGCTGGTCAAGTCCGCCAGTTGCTGTGGCGTCGAAACGTTGCGGGAGAAGAGGATTACGGCCCTCCCGCCTGCTGCCAAGAATTCACTGGTTGTTTGGTCGAGCTGGGTACCACCGAAGCCTGCCATGACGACTGTGCGGGCGTCCTCAGCAATGCTCCGCGGTGCGACTGTGGTGGTCGTCGGCACGGCCGTTGAGCTCGCTGTAGTGGCCGGGGTGATGGTCGATGTGGTTGGGGATGCGGTCGTGGTCGCGACGGTGGTGGTCACGACGGGTGTGAGACTGGAAACGGGGGAGGCTCTCGGCTTCGTTTCAGGCGTGCCGCCGGCACAGGCTGCGACCACGAGGAGTAGAGAGGCGAGTTGTCGACGCACAGCGGCACGCTAATCCGCCTTTCGTGTAAAGCTATTTAGCTATAGACATAATTAGCTAATGAGCTAAAGTACTAATCGTGACGAATGAAGAAGGCGTGTTCAAGGCACTCGCCAGCCCGGTCAGACGCGAGATCCTTTTTCATCTGCGCCGCGGTGAGATGTCTGCGGGCGACATAGCCGGCAAGTTCGATATCGCCGCTCCAACCATCAGCCGCCACCTTGGCGTCCTCAAGACGGCAGGACTCGTGTCTGAACGACGCGACGGCAATCGAATCCTCTACGCCGCGGCTCAGGACGAAATCGCAGCGGCCCTGACCGACTTCATCGGGGCGGTGTGCCCCACCCAGCAGGTCCAAAGACGAAAGAACACTCGAAAGGAGCAGCGATGAAGATCGCAGTGACGGGCGGGACCGGATTCGTGGGGCGGCACGTTGTTGAATTGCTCGCCAATGAGGGTCACAAAGTCGTCGTCATTGCCCGCGGCGTCGATCCCAATCCTGCGCCGTCCGTGCGCAACGTGACCTGGGTCCACGGGTCAGTGACAGATCGCAAGCTTCTCGAGAGCACGCTTGCGGGCTGCGATGCCGTTGGGCATTTGGCAGGCATCAACTTGGAGCGGCCGGGGCAGAAGTTCGAAGACGTTCATGTCAAAGGAACTCAGAACGTGGTCGGCGCTGCCAGAGTGAATCGTGTGCCCAAGGTGGTGCTCCTCAGCTTCCTGCGCGCTCGGCCGGGCACATCGTCGCCCTATCACGAGAGCAAATGGCAGGCCGAAGAGATCGTCCGCGCTTCGGGCCTCGACTACACGATATTCAAGTCCGGCGTGATCTACGGCAGGGGTGATCACATGCTCGACCATCTTTCGAAAGTCCTCCACACGGTTCCTGTCTTTCCGCTCGTTGGATTCACGGACCGCGGAGTGCGCCCTGTGGCAGTGGCCGACGCAGCCTGGGCGATTGCCGCAAGCCTCATCGGCAATCGGCTCGACAACCAGACCGTTGCTCTCCTCGGTCCGGACGAGATGCCTCTCGGGGAAGCCGTCCGTCGCGTGGCGGCGGCCTCCGGCCGCACCGCCCGCATGTTCCGAGCCCCCGTAGCGCTTCATCGCCTGCACGCAGTCGTATTGGAGAAGCTCATGCGCATACCGCCGGCATCACGTGCGCAGGTCCGAATGCTGGCGGAGGGCATAGTCGAGCCGTGGGGCGACGTCTCTGAGCTTCCAGCCGAACTGGCGCCCGTAACCCCGTTCTCCAACGCGTCAATCGCAGCCGGGCTGCCGCCTGGCGGCGGTTTTGGGAGGGCAGATCTCACGATGTGCTCAACAACGTCTTGAGTCGCAAGCCTGAGGACAACTTCATTGCTGAGATGCGGACCATGGAGCCCGCATACCTTCAGCACGACGATCCCATCCAGCGATCCGGTTTCGGCGGGGGGCCCGGCCGCTGGGAAGCAGAGCGGCGCCCCCTCACAGGCGGGATCCATCGTGCTGGTTCGTTTCTCGATGTCGGATGTGCCAATGGATGGCTTGGAGCCTGCGTCAAGGACTGGTGTGGTGAGGCCGGATTGAGTATCGAGCCGTACGGGGTTGACATCGGTGCAGAGATCGTCATCGAAGCGCGCCGGCGGCTCAGTGAGGCATGGGCGGCCGACGCATGGCGCTGGGAGCCGCCCCGGCAGTTCACCTTCGTCTATTCGCTTCTCGACCTGGCCCCGCCCGATTTGACGGCGGACTGGCTCGATCGCCTTGCATTGTGGGTAGAACCGGGTGGGCGCCTGATTGTCGGTTCATACGGATCGGTTTCGCACGGCGTGACGCCTGACGATGTATCTGCGGCACTGGTGAGCGCAGGGCTCGCAGTCGTCGGCGAGGCCGCCGGCGGAGCAGGCCCGGTGACCCGCTTCGCCTGGGCGCAGCTGTGACGCGTATCCTCCGGTAGTTGCCTGAGAGGAGCGCCTATGGGACATATGGTGGAGTTCGCCTCGAACGGAAAGATGGCCAGTGGCTACCTGGCGGACTCAACGTCCGGGGCAGGGCCGGGTGTCATCGTTGTTCAGGAGTGGTGGGGCCTGGTGCCGCACATCAAGGACGTGGCCGACCGGCTGGCGCAAGAGGGATTCACGGCCCTGGCGCCCGACCTCTATCACGGTGAAGCGGCCGCCGAGCCGGACGACGCAGCCAAGCTGATGATGAACTTGGACCTGCCGCGCGCCGCCGAGGACATGAGTGGGGCCGTCGATTTCCTACTCTCAGATGAGGCCTGCGACTCAGCCACGGTCGGCGCGATGGGCTTCTGCATGGGTGGGGGAATGGTGCTGTGGCTTTCGACGCTGAAACCCCAGGTGTCGGCTTGCGTTCCGTTCTACGGCGTGATCCCCTGGGATGGGGTGCAGCCGGACTATTCGACATCGGAGGCTTCATATCTCGGTCACTACGCCGAGAACGACAGCCCGTCCACGAACGAATCCGCCCGCAAGGCCGAAAAGCTCCTGCAAAGCCAAGGCAAAGATGCCAAGTTCATCTTCTATCCGGGTGCCCAGCACGCCTTCTTCAACGAGACTCGGGAAGGCATCTATGACCCTGCAGCGGCCGATCTAGCCTGGCTGCGGACCCTGGAATTCTTGCGCGAGCACGTGAGGTAGCGGTGACACAAGAGAAGGTTCTTTTCGATGTTGTCGACGGCGTTGCGGCGATCACGTTCAATCGTCCGGATAGCGCCAACGCCATGGATCTCGATGTCATGCAACGCCTCATGCACATATCCATTGAGTGTGACGAAGACCCTGCGATCCGCTCGGTATTGATCACAGGCAACGGCACGTTCTTTTCGGCGGGCGGTGATCTCGATTCATTCGGAGAAGCGGCCGACAAGGCAGGTGCTCTGATCAAAGAGATGACCGCCTACTTTCATGCCGCCATCTCGCGGTTTTCACGAATGAACCCGCCCATCATTGCCGCGGTCAACGGGATGGCGGCAGGTGCAGGCTTCAGCCTCGTGGCTGCCTGTGACCTTGCGATTGCCGCCGAGTCGGCACGCTTCACGTCGGCTTACACAGCCGCGTCGCTGTCGCCCGACGGCTCGTCAACTTACTTCTTGCCCCGCCTTGTCGGGACCCGACGGGCAATGGAGCTGATGCTGACCAACCGCCGCCTCAGCGCAGAAGAGGCGCTCGATTGGGGCCTGGTCAACAGGGTCGTACCGGACGGGGAGCTCATGGAGGAATCAATGGAGCTGGCACGTCGACTGGCACACGGGGCGACACTTGCCTTTGGCACGGTCAAGTCACTCCTGCACAACACATTCTCCGACACCCTCGAGACCCAGATGGAGTTAGAGGCGCGGGGCATTGCAGCGCTCACGCACACCCATGACGGGCAGGAAGGCGTCGCCGCGTTTCGTGAGAAGCGGGCACCGAACTTCGAGGCCCGTTAGGTCAGTCGGGGGCGGCCCCGCCCTCAGCTGTGCGGCGTTCGACGAAGGCCGCCATCGCGGCCCGCACGCCATCGTCCAACGGGGGTGGTTCGAACTCTGCCAGGACCCGTGCCCAAACCGCGGTCGCCCGCTCGTCAGCACGCTGTGAGCCTTCTTCAGTCCACTGTTCGAAGTTGGCGCGGGAAAACACCAATGGCTCATAGAACGCAGTCGCGAAACGATCCAGCGTATGTTGCGTGCCGAAGAAATGCCCGCCCGGGCCGACGTCCGTTATTGCGTCGAGAGCCAACTCGGCGTCGTTGACCTCGATGGGTGACAGCGACTCGGCAATCATCTGGCACATGTCGATATCCGTGATGAACTTCTCGTAGCTGGCGACCAGGCCACCTTCCTGCCAACCGGCCGCATGCTGTATCCAATTGGCTCCGCCGAGCAGTGCCCCAAACGTGTTCATCATCGTCTCATACCCACCTTGGGCATCGACGGCCTGGCTGGCGCTTGATCCCGACGAACGCCAGGGCAGATTGAGATGGCGCGCCAGTTGCCCACTGGCGATGGCAGCCTTGAACGCTTCCGGAGTGCCAAATGCCGGTGCCCCTGACTTCATGTCCACATTCGATGTGAACGCCCCGTACACGACGGGTGCGCCTGGGTTGACCGTTTGCGAAAGCGCAAGCCCGGCCAGCAGCTCCATGTGCTGGAGCACCAACGCTCCCGCCAGCGTTACCGGCGCCATCGCTCCCGCCAGGGTAAAGGGAGTGATGATGCACAACTGACCCATCCGGGCGAAGTCGATGATGCCCATCGCCATCGGCACATCGATCTGGCGCGGTGAATTGGTGTTCACCACGGTCCACGTGCGGACCCGTCTCGCCAACTCATCGTCGCCTTCTATTCCATGACGCAGCCTGATGAGGTCGAAGCAATCTCGGACCCGGTTGCGGCCCCTGGCGTAGATGAACGGCGTCTTGTCCGTCAGCGTCAGCGTTGCCAAAGAGGACTGCAAGTGCCGGACGTTCAGCGGGATGTCGGTTGGCTCTACGCACGGCGCCGCAGCAGCCATAACGTCGAAGCTCTGAGTGAGGCGGAGGAAGTTCTCCTGGTCCTCCATCGATCCGGTCCGTCGCCCTCGGTGTCGGTCCGAGACGAACGGCGGACCAGCGACTGGAACGAATGCGACGCTGCGTCCCCCGATCGTCAGGTTGCGATCAGGGTTGGGTGCGTGCAGTTCAATGATGCTCGGCGCCGACTCGACGGCCGCCGCGACGGCATCCGGATCGAACCGCACCATGAGATCCTCGTCGTCGCTGGTGGCGGCGCCGGCGTCAACGAGAACCTGGCGGGCTTCGTCGAAGGTGAGGCGAATCCCCTCCTCTGCCAGGAACCGTACGGCGGAATCGTGGATTGCGGCGACTTGGTCGTCGCTGAGCAGGCGCAGCGGCTCGAACGGATTGGTCAGGCGGCGGTGGTGTGCGGTGCTGACCGGCGCGCGGTCGCGGCTCGGTCTGCTGCGACGACGCGTCATGTCCGGACCGACCTCCAACTCAGCCGGGTGAAGACACGACTGTACAGGGGGGCGCATCGTGCGGTATTTGCAGCACTGGCCACGGCTCGCGTTCGCACAGAATATGTACGGAGGCAAGGATTCGTGGATCCCACTGCCGGCTTGAGCGAGGCGCCGGAGATACTGTTCCATGAGTCTGGGACTTGCAGAAGCCGTGGCTGTGCAGAGGCGTGCCCGATTCCGGCGTACAATTGGCGCTGATGTACGAGCCGAAGAACAAGGTGCGAATCGTCACTGCGACATCGCTCTTTGATGGCCACGATGCCTCGATCAACATCATGCGCCGGATCATGCAGGCGAGCGGCGCCGAAGTCATCCACCTGGGGCACAACCGCACGGCGCTCGAGGTTGCCACGGCCGCGATCGAGGAGGACGCCCAGGGAGTAGCCGTCACCTGTTATCAGGGCGGGCACATGGAGTTCTTCCGTTATCTGCGTGAGCTCCTCGACGAACGAGGCGGCCAGGACATCGAGATCTTCGGTGGTGGCGGGGGCACGATTCTGCCCGACGAAGGCGCTGAACTCCTCGCAGCCGGCATAGCTCGCATCTACAGCCCAGACGACGGCCGCCGGCTCGGCCTACAGGGCATGATCGACGAGATCGTCGAAGCGTGTGACTGGAGGCAGCCGGGTCCCGAATCATCCGATCTCGACGTTCACGACGCTCGGTTGCTGGCGCGCAGCATCTCAGCTGTGGAGAACGGCTCGCCGTCACCGGCCGGCGCGGCGGACGCCGCTGCCACCAGCGAAGCGCTCGTCGTCGGCTTCACCGGGACGGGCGGCTCCGGCAAGTCGTCCCTGGTCGACGAGATCGTGCGCCGCTTCGTCCACGACTTTCCTGACAGATCCATCGCCCTGATCTCGGTCGATCCAACGCGACGCCGTAGCGGGGGAGCGCTGCTCGGTGACCGAATCCGTATGAATAGTGTGACTCATCCGCAAGTCTTCATGCGCTCGATGGCGACTCGTGAGGCCAACCGAGCTCTCTCCCCTCACGTCGCAGACGCGATCTCTCTTGCGAAAGCAGCCGGGTTCGACCTCGTAGTTCTCGAATCGTCAGGGATCGGCCAGTCCGACACGGAAATCGTCGACCTTGCCGACATCTCGATCTACGTGATGACACCTGAATACGGGGCGCCAACCCAGCTCGAGAAGATCGACATGCTCGACTACGCCGACCTTGTCGCCATCAACAAGTTCGATCGGCGCGGTGCCGACGACGCCAAACGCGACGTGATCAAGCAGTACCGACGCAACCGGAAGATGTTCGACGCGGCCGACGACGCCATTCCCGTCTTCGGAACGATTGCGTCCCACTTCAACGATCCGGGCACCAACGCCTTCTACGCAGCCCTGATGACTGTCGTGGATTCGTCGACGGTGCGCGACTTCGCTCCAAAGGAGCCTCCGCCTGCATCCGATGCGGAGACGATCATCCCCAAGGCGCGCACCGGCTATCTCGGCGATATCGCGGCGGCAGTGCGTAAATACAACGAGCGCTCGGATCAACAAGCCACATTGGCCGGAACGATTGCGGCGTTGGAGGTCGCGACTGAGGTTGATCCGGAGAGCCATCCGATTCGCCGAGATCTCGAGACACTCCGAGCCCAGTTGGACGCATCGCTGGCGTCTGCTCTTGCGACCTGGGAGGAAGACGCGGCTGGCTACGGTGCCACTCGCATGACCTACGAGGTCCGGGGCAAGCCGATAGAAGTGGACCAGTTCACCGAGACGTTGTCTCACAACCTCGTCCCGAAAGTTGCCTTCCCGCGTCTCCTCGGTGCTGCCGATCGGGCTCGCTGGATTGCGCAGGAGAACCTTCCTGGGCGCTTCCCTTACACCGCCGGCGTATACCCATTCCGGCGGACTCAGGAGGATCCAACCCGCATGTTCGCGGGAGAGGGAACCCCAGAGCAGACGAATCGCAGATTCCATTACTTGTCGGAAGGTATGCCGGCCAAGCGGCTTTCGACCGCATTCGATTCCGTGACTCTTTACGGGAACGATCCCGCCCTGAGGCCAGATATCTTCGGAAAGGTCGGCAACTCGGGAGTGTCGATCGCAACACTTGACGATGCCAAGAAGCTGTACTCAGGCTTCGACCTCCTCGATCCAGCAACCTCGGTCTCGATGACGATCAACGGGCCCGCTCCGATGATCCTGGCTTTCTTCATGAACGCTGCCGTGGACCAACAGTGTGAGGAGTACATCAAACAAGAGGGCCTGGAGGTCCAAGTCGAGGCCGCTTTGCGATCCCGATACGAGGACAAAGGATTGACCCGCCCGACGTATCACGGTGGGCTGCCTGCCGACCACGACGGGCGTGGGCTCATGCTGCTCGGCATCACAGGGGCCGACGTTCTGCCGGGCGATATCTACGCCGACATTCGCGCCAGGACGCTGGCCACCGTGCGCGGCACAGTACAGGCGGACATCCTCAAGGAGGACCAAGCCCAGAACACGTGCATCTTCTCGACGGAATTTGCGCTCCGCATGCAGGGTGACATCCAGGAGTTCTTCGTGGACCACGGTGTCCGCAACTTCTACTCAGTGTCCATCTCCGGCTACCACATGGCGGAAGCCGGCGCGAACCCCATCTCCCAGCTCGCATTCACGCTCGCCAACGGGTTTACGTTCGTCGAATACTTCCGGGCAAGGGGGATGCCGGTTGATTCGTTTGCGCCCAACCTCAGCTTCTTCTTCTCGAATGGTCTCGACCCCGAGTACGCCGTCATCGGCAGGGTCGCCCGGCGGATCTGGGCCAAAGCGATGCGCGATGTGTACGGCGGCGACGAGCGCAGCCAGAAGCTGAAGTACCACATTCAGACTTCCGGCCGATCGCTGCACGCCCAGGAGATTTCGTTCAACGACATCAGGACGACGCTGCAAGCGCTATATGCGCTCTATGACAGCGCCAACTCATTGCACACCAATGCATATGACGAGGCCGTGACGACGCCCACGGAGGAGTCCGTGCGGCGAGCGTTGGCAATCCAGCTGATCATCAACAAAGAGCTCGGCCTGAACCGCACGGAGAATCCGATGCAGGGCTCATTCATCATCGAGCACCTCACAGACCTGGTCGAAGGAGCCGTCCTCGAGGAGTTTGAGCGGCTGTCGGACCGGGGCGGCGTGCTCGGCGCCATGGAACGGATGTACCAGCGCACCAAGATCCAAGAAGAGTCTCTCTATTACGAGCGAATGAAGGAGAGCGGCGAGCTCCCGATCGTCGGCGTCAACACGTTCCTGTCGAGCGACGGCTCGCCATTCGTGGTGCCCGATGAGGTGATCCGTTCCACGGACGACGACAAGCACCGCCAGATCGAAGCGGTGGCCGCAGTCCGCGAGCGAAGCAAGGCGGCGGCCGCCGTCGCCATCGAGGAGCTGCAGCGAGTGGCTGTGGCCGGCGAGAACCTGTTCGCGGCGCTACTCGTGGCTGCGCAAGTGTGCTCGCTCGGCCAGATGAGCGACGCGCTGTTTGACGTGGGCGGTCAATACCGCAGGAACGCCTAGCTGCGACGGCTTGGGGTTTCGGGGACTTCCCTTCCGTTTCGCCCCAGTTGTGCGGCCCGGCAGCCGACTACGCGCCGCCGGCCAGCGTGTAGTGGTTGGCTACCTGAGTCCCGGTCAAGGCAGTGTTGTACAACGCCACCTCGTCGATCGTGCCTGCGAAGAAGTACGCCTTTCCTGAGTTTGTCACGGGTCCGTCGTGGAACTTGACGTCATCACTCATGGCCCCGATCGCGACCTTGGCAGAATGTTTGAACAAGTTGCCGACACCGCCGACGCTGCCGGCCGAGGTCCCGTTGACGTAGCCTTCGATAGTGCCGGACGCCGCGTCGTGAACCATTACAACGTGGTACGTCGTGCCTGCCGCGACCGATGTCGACACCCACACCGGGCCCCACGGCGTTGTCGCATCGTCGTTCTTGTTGTTCCAGCCGATGAAGTAGATCTCACCCTGGTCTATGTAGACCGCAAGCCCGCGGGATATGCCACCCTCCTCGAAGAGGACCTGGCGATTGGACACGTCGGTCGCCTGGAACCACAGCTCGATCGTCCGGGCGGCATAAGGCCCGCCGCTGTTGATGTCTCCAGCGTTGGCAACGGCCACCAAGTCGTTCACCCCATCGAAGCCAACGGCCGGGTTCGAGTCGGCGGGCAACAGGCTGCTCGCCCCAAGCGAGGGGCTGCCGGCGTATGTTGCCGAGTGGCTACCGACCTCGTCGGTGGCTGCGGTGCCGGATCCCTCGGCGAGCCTCCAGTGGGCAATAGCCCCGTCTGCGGCCACTGCCGCCGCGTAAGCGCTGGCGTTGGTCACCGTGACATTGACCTGGTCCGTGCCGATTGCACCGTCTGAATCAACGGCGCGGGCCTCGACTGTATGGGCGCCATCGGACGCCGTCGTCGTGTCCCAACTGGAGTCGAAGGTCCCGGTGGCGCCGTTGTAGGTTGCGGTTGACCAGGTGCCGCCGTCGACCCGCCACTCAACCGTGAGAGTGGCGGTGGCATCGGCGTCGTCAGAGGCGTTGATCTCGATGGGCGCAAGGTCGGATAGCTCTGCTCCGTCGGCAGGAGCAATGATTGCCACGGTTGGCGCCACTGCAACGGAGCCTCCGCCGATGGCGGTGTGGTTGGCAACGGTGACGGCCGACAAGGCAGTGTTGTAGATGGCTACCTCGTCGATTCTGCCGTTGAAGTGGTAGGCGGTTCCGGAATTGTTGACCACCCCATCGTGGAAGCGGACATCGTCGTCCATGCCGCCGAGACCGACCTTGGCGCCGTGTTTGAATAGTTTGCCAATGCCTGGTGCGAGCCCGACGGCTGTGCCGTTGACGTAGCCAGTCAGTTCTCCGGAGGGTTGATCAAGAACCAGGGCGATGTGGTACGTCGTTGCGGTCTGAACAGGCGCGGTCACCCAGTCTGCTCCCCAAGGCGTTGTGACGTCGTCGTTCTTCTTGTTCCAACCGATGAAATAGAGCTCGCCTTGGTCCACGTAGATAGCGAGACCGCGAGTGGCGCCACCCTCTTCGAAGAGGACTTGGCGTGTGGTCACGTCGTCGGCGTTGAACCACATCTCCACCGTACGAGCCGTATACGGGCCACCGGTGTTGATGTCTGCGGCGTTGGGAACCCGGACGATGTCGTCGACCCCGTCGAAGTCCACAGCAGCACTGGAGTCGCCGTCGAGCAGCCCCAAAGCTCCCAAGCCAGGGCTACCTGCGTACGGTGCGTCGTGGGCGCCCGCTGCGTCGAAGGCCGTTGTCCCTGAGAACTCGCCCAGCCGCCACAGCGCTACGGCACCGTCGCCGAGAACCGCGCTCTCGTACGGGCTCGAGTTGTCGACGGTGACGGACACCGTGTCGGAGTCGGTCGCAAACGTGCTGTCGATCGCTCGCGCTTCGATGACATGACCGTCGTTGCTGAGGGTCGTCGTGTCGATGACAGATTCATACATCCCGGCGCCGCCGTCGTACGGAGCAACCGTCCAGGCACCTCCGTCGACGCGCCATTCGACCGTCAAAGAACCGGCCGGGTCATCTGCGTCGGTGGCATCGATGGAAAGCGGCGCAGAACCCGAGAGAGCCGCTCCCTCGCCTGGTTCGATGATCTCGACGGTGGGAGGATCACCCATGATCGCGGCCCCGATCGTCGTGTGGTTCGAGATAGCCGCCCCGCTCAAAGCTGTGCCGTAGATGGCGACCTCGTCGATGGTGCCGTCGAAATAGAACCCGGTACCCGGATCCGTGAAGTGTCCATCATGGAAGCGCACGTCGTCGTTCATGCCCGCAATGCCGACCTTGGCGGAGTGGGCGTAGAGCTTGCCGACTCCGGTTGCCGTGTCGACCAATGAGCCGTTGACGTAGCCGCGCAGCTCTCCGGCAGGCTGATCGAGGACGACGGCGACGTGATAAGTCACTCCTGTTGCGATCGGCGCCGACACGAACACGGGGTCCCAAGGTGCGTTGGCGCCGTCATTGATCGTGTTCCACGCTCCGAGGTAGACAGAGCCTTGGTCGATGTAGATGCTTGTACCGCGCGACTTGCCGCCGGCCTCAAAGAGCACCTGGCGTGACGTGACGTCGTTCGCGTTGAACCAAAGCTCGACGGTCTTTTCCGCGTATGGCCCACCGGTGTTGATCCGGTTGGCGTTTGGAGGAGCGAGCATGGCGCCGACGCCGTCAAATCCTGTCGCCGGATCTGGGTCGGGCCCGAGCAGGCTGGTCGCGCCCAGGGTTGGCGTCCCTACGTGAGCGGCGGCGAGGAAGTTGATCATGTCCACCGATGCCGAGCCGTTTGTCTCGTTGAGGCGCCAGTAGACCTTGGCGTCGTCGGCCAACACAGCTTCAGCGTATGCACTTATGACAACCTCGATGGTGGCCGTTTCGGTCCCGGCCACGTTCGTGGCGCGGGTCTCGAGGCTGTAGGTGCCATCTGCCGCGGAAGTGGCGTCCCAGGTTCCCTCGTAGTGCCCTGTTGCTGCGTTGTAGCTGAGAGGGCTGTAGGCGCCGCCGTCGGCTCGCCACTCAACGGTCGAGGAGCCGGCAGGGGACTCACCCGGGACCCTGACTGCCAGCGGGATCATGCCGCTGACGAGTTCGCCGTCATCCGGCTCCACCCAGCGCACCTCGCCGGCCTTCTGCGCCGACCGCAGCGCATTGACCAGCGGCTCCGCGATGCCGTCTGGATCTCCGGGCCAAACCGCCGCAGCGCACGGGCCGGAGTTGCCGTTGACCGATCCGTCTGAGCATTCCCCGCTCTGCAGCATGAGCTGGCGCATGGCGTGAATGTCCAGGGTGGGATCAACGGCCAGCATCAACGCGGCAACTCCTGCAACGTGGGGAGTAGCCATCGAAGTGCCGCTCTTGTCCTCGTATCCGCCTCCCATGCGGGTTGAGTTGATGAGCGATCCAGGCGCCGCGACGTCAACGTCGGCTCCCCAATTGCTGAAGCCGGCAAATGTGTCGTCGCAGTGGTTCATCAGCGTCGAGATGTCGAATTCGCATCCGCCCAGTCCGCCGGGTATCCCGTCGAGATCCGTCATAGCGGAGACGGCGATGGTTTCGGCGAAGTTCGCCGGCTGGCTGCCAGAGGTGTTGGCGGCGGAATTGCCCGCAGCCGCGACCTGAATGACGCCCATATCGGCGAGATCGCATACGGCTTCGTGCATCAGATCGGACACGTCTGCGTCGTCGCACTCCGAGTCGGGACCCGGCTCGCCGTAGCTGGCATTGACCACGATCGGGATGCCGTCGGCAACCAATGAGGCGACATGGTCGAGTGAACAGAGAATGTGGGACACATTGGCCGTCCCGGCGGCGTTGAACGCCTTCACAGGAATGATCGTGGCGCCGGGCGCCACTCCGACTCGACCGATCGTGTTTGCTACCGCAGCTGCTGAACCCGCGACGTGCGTGCCGTGTCCTTGGTCGTCATCGGCCGAGGCTCCAGGGTTTTGGCAGTTGGCATGCTTAGAGGTGTCCGGTTCGATGTTGTCGATGAGGTCGGGATGGTTGAGATCGACCCCGGTGTCGATCACGACGATGCGGACACCGGCGCCGGTGTGGGCGCCGTTGGCCGGTTGGTGGGCTTCGAGGGCGTCGATTCTCTCGATTCCGGGCGGCACGATGTCCGCGAGGGTGACTTCGCCGTCGGGCACAACGGCGCGCACGTTCGGATTCCGGCGTAGTGCATCTGCGGCGGCTTCGCTCCCGCGGAACGCGAAACCGTTCACAACGCGGCTGAACGTAGCGGTCGGCTCGGCGCCGACGCTCCTAGCCAGAGTCACGCCGTGAGCTTCCGGACGGAGCTTGTGGTCGAGGACGACGATCCACGAGGATTCAGGAGCCGGTGCGCTCTCTGCGGCCACGCCGGCGGCCGGAACGGCGACGAGAGTCGCCACAGCCGTCAAAACCGCTATCGAGAGTTGAATTCGTCGCACGTCATTCCCCTTCGTCGCCTCTGCCGGCGGTCACCGAACGTGGTATGTCTGACATCCTATGTGGTCGAGGGCCCGCTGACATGGGTCTAGCGACCCATAAATTCAGGAGCCCGGCCGGTTTGGCCGGGCTCCTGACCTTCTGCTTGCTCGGACTGTTAGGCCGGCGCACCGTTGCCCAGCGCAGAGTGCGTTGCGACTTGGAGCGCGGTCAGAGCAGTGTTGTAGATCGCAACCTCGTCGATGATGCCATCGAAGAAGTACGCCTGACCGGTGTTGGTCACACTTCCATCATGGAAGCGCACGTCGTCGTCCATGGCTCCAACGGCAACCTTGGCCGTGTGGCTGAACAGATTGCCGACCCCGGTATCGGCGCCGATCGAGCTGCCATTGAGATAGCCCTCGATCGTGCCGGCTGTCTGGTCAAGCACGAGCACCACGTGATACGCGTTGCCGATGGCGACTGGGGTCTTGACCCAGTTCGGGCCCCACGGTGTGGTCGGGTCGTCGTTCCTGTTGTTCCAACCGATGAAATACAGCTCGCCCTGATCGAGGTAGATCGCGAGACCGCGAGAGACGCCGCCCTCCTCGAAGAGGACCTGACGGTCGGTCACGTTGTCTGCGACAAACCACATCTCAACCGAGCGGGCGCCATAGGGGCCGCCAGTGTTGATGGCGGCTGCATTGGTGATCGACACGAAGTCGTTCGTGCCATCGAACCCAACCGCCGTGTTGGCATCGTTGATGAGCAGGCCGCTAGCTGCCAGCGTCGGCGAGCCGGTGTATGTCGCGTTGTGCGTCCCGAGCTCATCGAGCGCAGTAGTACCGGAGGCTTCGCCATGTCGCCAATAGGCAACGGCGCCGTCGGCAAGTACCTCTGCTGCGTACTGGCTGGAGTTGTCGACCGTCACCGTGATGGAGTCGTTCGACGTGGCGCGATCGCTATCGAGAGAACGGAACTCGAGGGTATGAGCGCCGCCGTCTTCCAAGGTGGTGTCCCAGGAAGCTACGTAGTGTTCGCCCTCGGCTTCGTACGTCGTGCCCAGCCACGGTCCTCCGTCGACACGCCACTGTACGTCCAGCGAGCCGTTCGCATCGACATCGTCGTAGGAGTGCACCAGTACCTCGACGTTGCCTGCCACGGTGGATGAATCCACCGGCGCCTCGACCAAGAGCGACGGAGCAACGCCGACCGTCTGACCACCCTCGCTTGCGTGCGAAGCAATGATGCTGGTCGACAACACCGTGTTGTAGATCGACACATCATCGATCTCGCCGTCGAAGAAATAGGCTTGTGCGTTGTTGACGATGGCGCCGTCGTGGAAACGGGTGTCATCGTCCATCGCGCCAATCGCGACATCAGCGTTGTGCTTGAACAGCGCACCGGTACCGGTTGCGGTCTCAACGAGTGAGCCGTTGAGGTAACCCTTCAGCTTGTTGGTGTTGGCATTGAGCACCATGGCCAGCTGATAGGTCGCATTCGCCTCGACCGGTGCCGAGACCCAGACGGGACCCCACGGGGAATCCACGTCGTCGTTGAGGGTGTTCCAGGCATTCATGTAAACGTTGCCGTTGTCCAAGTAGATGGACAGACCACGCGAGACCCCGCCCTCTTCGAATATGACCTGACGGGTATTGACGTCGTCAGCCTCGAACCACAGCTCGACCGTGCGCGCTGCATATGGGCCGGCGGAGTTCAAGACGGCACCGTTCGGGAGGTCGACGTAGTCATCCTCGCCGTCGAAGTCCACACCACTATCGGTGTCAGACGGCACAAGGCCACTCACACCGAGAGTGGGTGCGCCGGTGTATGTTCCGTCGAGCGAACCCACGAGGTCAGCCGCCGTCGTGCCGGAAGATTCATTCAGCCGCCAGAAGGCGACGGCACCATCGCTGATGACGGTATCTCCGTAGGCGCTGACGTTGTCGACCACGACCGTGTGCCCGGTGGCCTTGGAAGCCATCTCAGTGTCGTAGACGCGAACCTGGACGTGATGGCTGCCTTCGGAGTAGCCCGATGCGTCCCAGGTGGCTTCATGGTTCAGGGTCACACTGTTGTAAGACATCGCTTGCCACTCGCCGAAGTCAATCCGGTAGTGCGACGTCAGCTCTGACCGGGCGTCGCTGTCGTCTGCGGCGGAAGCGGCGATGAGGACGCTGTTGCCGGATACCGTCGACAGAGCAGCCGGAGCTACCAGCGAAACGCTCGGAGCGGTCCCGACCGTGCCGCCACCGATCACTGTGTGGCTGGCAATCGCGCTTTGGCTAAGCGCCGTGTTGTAGATAGCGACGTTGTCGATCTCACCGTCGAAATGATTGCGGGTGTTGTTGTTGACGATGTTGGCGTTGTGATAACGCACGTCATCCCACATGGCGCCGATGGCCACCT
>JAHEJX010000065.1 GCA_024638645.1 Actinomycetes bacterium | reverse complement strand
ACAGACCCATCCGACCATCGTCAACCAGGAGCGGAGACCAGTCCATGGCGAACACGAACTCGGCAGCGGCGAGCGGCACATCCTCCGCGGAGTACGACGCCATCATCATCGGATCTGGCTTCGGTGGACTGTATGCGCTGCACCGCCTGCGCGACGAGATGGGTCTGTCGGTTCGCGCCTTCGACGGCGCGGGTGGCGTCGGCGGTACCTGGTGGTACAACCGCTATCCGGGTGCGCGTGTCGACGCGCCGAGCGCCCCCTTCTACGCCTACACGTTCTCGAAGGAGCTCGTGGACGAGTGGGAGTGGACCGAGACGCAGTCAGCGGGGCCCGACGTGCTCGCTTACCTCGAGCACTTCGCCGAGCGCTTCGATCTCCTGTCCGACATCCAGTTCGAGACCTGGGTCACCGACGCAACCTACGACGAGGCGACGCAGCGCTGGATGATCGAGACCGACCAGGGGGGACGCTTGTCGACGCGGTTCCTGATCTGCGCGACCGGGGCGCTGTTCGTCGCCCACAAGCCCGACTATCCGGGCATCGACGACTTCGCCGGCGAGTGCCATCACACGGGGCGATGGCCTCACGAGCCCGTGTCCTTCGCTGGCAAGCGCGTCGGCGTGATCGGAACGGGGTCGTCGGGCATCCAGTCGATTCCCGAGATCGCAAAGGAGGCCGCGCATGTCACGGTGTTCCAGCGAACGGCGCAATATGCGCTGCCTGCCCGGAATCGGCCGCTCACCACCGAAGAGCGCACTCGATACCGGGAAGACTGGGAGAACTTGCGCGAATCGATGAACCGGCGCGGTGGCTGGCCGTTCAAGACGAGCAGGCTCCAGGCTTCGGACTACACCCCCGAAGAGCGCCATGAACGCTACGAGCTACTGTGGGAGGAAGGCGGCATCCACCTCGCCATCAACAGCTACCGCGGTGTCCTCGTCGACGAGGAGCTCAACGAGGAGGTGTCCGAGTTCGTCCGGAGCAAGATCCGGGCGATCGTGCGTGATCCCGAGACGGCGCGAAAGCTGCTGCCCGACTACTACTTCGGCACGAAGCGGCTCATTCTCGACAACGGCTACTTCGAGACCTACAACCGCGACAACGTCACGTTGGTCGACCTCCGCGAGGACCCGATCGAGGCGTTCACGCCTTCGAGCGTGCGCACGAAGCTGGGCGAACATCCGATCGACATGCTCGTGCTCGCCACGGGCTTCGACGCCGTGAGCGGCTCGATGCTGAAGCTCAATCCGAAGGGGCGTGGCGGCGTGAGCCTGAAGGAGAAGTGGGACACTCGCTTCGACACCTACCTCGGGATGACGATCGCGGGCTACCCGAACCTGTTCATGATCCACGGGCCCGGCTCGCCGGGCGTGCTCTTCACGATGCCGCTCGGCGGAGAGCGACAGACGGCCTGGATCGAGTCCTGCATCCGTCACCTCGACGACGCTCGACTCGGCGCAATGGAACCAACCGAGGAGGCCGAAGCGAGCTGGGATCACGAGATCAGCGCGCTTGCGGAACGAACGCTCTATCCCCGCACCGACTCCTGGTACACCGGCGCCAACATCCCTGGAAAGCCACGGCAATTCCTCGCGCACCTGCGCGGCTCGCAGTACTTCGAGCGGCTGACCGAGGTCGCGGAAGGTGGGTTCGAGGGTTTCGTCTTCGAGAAGAAGCGTTGACGTAGCTGACGTCAGGCAGGCGTCGAGCGCCCGAAAACGCCCGTCGCGACCCTGGCCTTCGTTGCTGCTGAGCCCCGGACGTCGAGACTGGCCCACAAGTGCCGCTCCTAGCTGTTGCGACGGTGCCGTCAACGGTGGTGATGTCGCCGTTGGCCGCTAGGGGTTCCGGCCGACGAAGGCGATCAACTTGTCCTGGGAGCTTGCGTCGTCGGCGACTTCGACGGCGGGGCCGAACATCCGGTCGCTGCGGAGCATCTGATCGGGAAGTCGTTGGAGCCCCATGAGCGTGGACTCGACGGCAGCCTCAGGAAGCGTGGCGTCGGCGCCGATCGACCGCGCGAGATCCCACGAGTGAACCAGCAGGTCGGCGGTGATCAACCCTGCTACGGCCTGCTTGGGTGTGCCGCCGAGCGCCTCTGCAGTTCCCTCCAAGTTCGCAGGATTGGCGAGAGCCGTCGCCAAGGCTGGCCTCAGGGTCGCCCAATCGGCGTCCTGACCGACGTCGGCGCCGAAGACGTCGCCGCCCCGTCCCTGCCAGTGCATCGCATGGTCGACGAGGTCTCGCACGGTCCACCCGTCACACGGGGTCGGCTTCGCCCAATCGTCGTCGCCGACCTGGCTCACGACCTCGTCCCACTTGTCTGCAGCAAGTCCCCAGATGTCACCAATACCGTCCATGATTCGCTCCACTCTGTCCGAGTACCGCTCCGGAGTCTGGCACACCCGGTCGCAGGACGCTCACTCCCGCCTGGGCTGCAACGACGAGCTCTATGACCCCGACGAGCATCACATCGTGACCGCAGCGTCGTGCACCACCAACTGCTTGGCGCCGGCGCCGCCCCGCACAAGGATCTTCGCAGGGCCCGCTCGGCGCTGAACTCGCTGATCTCGACCTCGACCGGCTCGGCCACGGCGACAACGCTCATCTGCCCCGAGTTGTCGGGCAAGCTCGACGGGGTCGCCGTGCGGGTGCCGCTGTTGAATGCGGAGCTTGTCCGCTGGCGAACCGGCGCCGAGGGCCGCATCGCCTGCCCGAAACTCCAACACGGCTGGGCCCGCTGCCACCTCACCGGCATCGAAGGAGCCCGAACCTGGTGCGCGCCGATCCCGAGCCGGGTCAATGCACGTTTTGGTAGACTCGGCCTCCACCGAGGTAGCTACGGCGGGCGCCTGGACGTGGGCCGCTCTCACGATTCGAGGGGGACGAGAGTTGAGAGTGGTACAGGCTTGTCCTCGCCTCGCTCGCATAGTCACCCAATGGCGCGCCTCCAAGGAAGGCCGCAGCCCCTCGTGTAGATGGTGCTGAGCTGATGCTCCTTCGTCAGACTGCGATCTACGCTTCCGGCAACGTTCTGCAGGTGGCCCTCGCCATCGGAGCGGTCGCCATCTACACCCGCCTGCTGACCACGGTCGAATACGGCTCCTATTCCTTTGTCTTCACCTGCGCGCAGTTTGCGTTTGCGTTCAGCGTCAGTTGGATCGCAACCACGATAATACGACTTCATCGAGGCGCCAGCGATCGTCGCCTGTTTCTCGGTGCGATCCTCATCTACTACGTCGTCGTGATGATCCTTGCCGCGCTTGGAACAGGCGTGGCCGTAGTGGTCCTCGATACATGGCAGCATCGACGCCTCGCCATGGTTGGGTTTCTGTACTTCTCGGCCATGAGCTGGATGGAATTGAACCTTCGCCTATTTCAAGCCCGGCTGGAGGCGGCTCGGCAGACCCGATCGCGTATCGCCCGCTCTGTCATATCCACTGTGCTCGGTGGCGCGCTGGCCTGGGCCGGTTTCGGCCCAGAGGGCATTCTGCTCGGCCTCGCCGTGGGTTCACTGATCCCCGGTCTCGCTTCGAACATCCGCGAGTGGCGTGCGGTGCACTTCGGCGGCGACGCTCGGGCGCGACTCGAAATCTGGCATTTCGGAGCTCCGCTTGCATTGAGTTTCGGCGTTGGGGCGACCTCCGCCTTCGCCGGTCGTTACCTGGTCTCATGGCTCGAGGGTGTCGCAGCCCTCGGAATATTCGTGCTGGCGTTCGAAATCGCCAACCGGACGGCGTTGGCCTTGCTCGGACCGGTCGGAGCGGCCGCCCTGCCCATCTCCGTGCACGAGCTGGAGAAGTCGGGCAGCGAAGCGGCAAAGGCGATGTTGCATCGAGCGTGCATACTGTTGCTGGGCGTCCTCATGCCCGCTGGCGTCGGTCTCGCTGCGGTCGCGTCCGACCTTGTTGCCGTTGCTGTCGGACCCGACTTTCGAGCAGGCGCCGCATCCATCCTGCCGTATCTCGCGATTGCAGTGTTCGCAACGGGCTTCCAGATCTGGTATCTCGATTTCGCTTTTCATCTCGGGCTGAAGTCTCGCCATTTGATCTGGCGGGCCTCCGTCAACTTGGTTGTCAATCTGGCCGTCAACTTTGCGCTGATCTCCCGATTCGGACTGTTGGGCGCCGGATACGCTGCGGTCGGAACCACCGCCTTCAGCCTGACATTCACGTCTATACTGAGCCGAAAGGCGTTTCCTCTGCCGTTTCCCTTTCGGCAATTCGCCCGGATTACACTCGCTACTGGATGTATGGTAGTAGTCGTACTCTCCGTCCCAGGCGAACCCGGATTGCTTCGCTTGCTCATAAAAGTAACGGTCGGATTCATCGTATATGCCGCCTTAGCCCTCGTTCTCGATATCGGTGACGTCCGAGAGCGGGCTACGCAATTCTCGGCGAGCCGGCCTGCTCTACGAGGGGCGTTTGCCTCGCTGAGTACGCGATGGCGGCCCGGGTCGTCACCCACCAATCGCAGACGGCGATCTCGTCGTTGGTCTCGGTCCACGACTTCCCACGACGCGCCGGGCTCTGGCACCACCGCTGTCGCCTCGACCGCCGCTGCCGAACCGGACGGCCAAGTTCGGCTAGATCGCCGTGATCGACCCGGTCCCGGTCCTCGAGATCAGGCGGAGCGCTGCACGAGCAGCAGACCGGCACCGGGCGCCGGGCCTCGATCCTGACCATCAACGGCCCGCTCACCGGGGCTCTCAGGCGTCGTTGACGTTGGACACCGCCGATTCCGAGAGTCCCCAACCTGCGCCCTGTGGACCGCCGTGGATGTCAGGCGCTCCTCTTCAGCGTGGTGACCATCGATCTCAGGGCTGGTCGATCGAGGATCAATCGCTTCATTCGCTGCCTTCGCCGGATGCCGCTCAGGCTTCTTCTTCGCTTCGTGAGCAGCGTCAGAGCCGCTTCGGTGCCATCGTTGCCAGCGGCCAGTATGTCCTCCTCCAACCGGGCAGTGGCAGTCATCAACGACTCGACATTCTCCACCACGCGCACTCTGCTCTGTGTGATTGACACGCTCGAAATCGTGTAGCGGTAGTACGAGTCAGGCGTGAAGCAGAATCGTGCACCCCTGAGCAGTGCGCCAGCGTAGAACAACCAGTCCTCGCCGCAGCGAATGTCTTCGGCGTAGCGCAGCTGGTGCAGATCTAGAAAGGCTTTCCGAAAGATGGGTTTGACGTAGCCGATACTACGGTCCGGCCGGGTTGGCGACGAGAACTCGAGGAAGTCGGTCAGCGTGAGCGGTGAAAGCGTTGACAGAATCAAGTCGTCGTAGCCGATCTCGCTTCCGACCGGGTGGTCGTCCCACCACACCTCGAGGTTGTCGGCGAAGACGTCGGCGCCGTGTTCCGCAGCCGAGCTCGTGAGGCGCTCGAGTCGCTCGACCGAATAGGTATCGTCGGCATCGAGTACGGCGATCCACTCCCCACGGGCAACATCGATCGCCGAGTTACGGGCCCGACCTGGGCCAACGTTCTCGGTGAGTCGAATGGGTACAACGCGGTCGTCTTCGTTCGCCAGACGCAGTGCGCAGGCGAACGTATCGTCATCCGACCCGTCATCGACGATGATGACCTCGACGCTGCGCATTGTCTGAGCGAGCGCCGACCGGGCCGCTCGGTCAAGCGTTCTTGCGGCGTTGAATGCAGGAATCACAACCGAAACTCGAATGAGTGAGTCCGATCCCGCATCTCCCACGCCGTTTCCCCCCAATGCCCGTCCGGCCATAGCTATGTGCTCGTAAACGGCGTCGCAGCTCCGCCGAGGCCTGGGATCGGCGTGCCATCCGTTGGGCCGATCTCGGCACCCAACAGGGCGGCGATTGTCGGCGCGAAATCGACCGAGGCGACGTCGTCGCTGAGCGTCATCGGTTCGAACTGCGGTCCGGCGGCGACGAACATGCCGAACGGAGTGTGGTCGCCGGTACGAAATCCTGCGTAATTCTGGCGTAGCGGCCCGGTCAACGGGGATTCGACGACGCGAATTGGCGCCGAACGGTTCCAACTGACGAGCATGTCCGGCAGCCGATCAAGGTACTCGCCGCCGTAGATCTCACGGGTGAAGACGCAATCTTCGACGAGCGGCTCGCCGGTCTCCCTGTTCGTGAACGTCTTGAGCTGTCCACTCAATGTTTCCAGAACGAGGTCGTAGGCCTCGGGCGAAACCACTCCGTGGACCTCCCGTCCCTCGAGATTGATCCGCACACCACCGGTCATGTTGTTGGCGTACACCTCGAAATAGGGGCGGCTTTGAGGATCGGGGAGGAATTGCTTCACGGTCAATGCGCCTTTGAACGGCCCGCGCAACGGCCGTACCCTCGCCCGCACATCACCCGGCACCATGTGCCAAATACCCAGTAGACGCGCCTTCGGCGTGAGGCTTTCTCGTTTGCTCCTCTTCGTCCCCCTGCTGGCAAGGCGGTCGAGCATCCGATCAAGCAACCCGGTGCCAGTGTACTGAGGCCCCATGCCGTGACTCATCAGCAGTATTACGTTCGTCGTCCGCTCATCGATCACGTCGAGGATTTCACCCAAGGCTTCATCGAATGCTCGGTAAACTCGGCGCAGTGGTTCGCCAAGTGCATTCTCCAATCTCGGTGTGTACTTCGGATGCGTCGGGTCGTTTATGTGCCACGTGTGATGGCCGACACAATGCAGATCTGTGAACACGACTTCGGCGAAGTCCCAACCGCCTTTGTTCAACATATGGACGGTCAGCTGACCCTTCTTCTCGAGGCGATCCAGGTAGTCCTCGACGAAAGCCACGAAGTCGTCTGTCGACTCGAGCTTGCGCCGATCGCACGTGACGCCGGCCGTAGGATCGGGGCCGACAACCTCCAGTACCTCCTCCAGGAGCGACGCGGGGTGCGTTTGGAACTGCATGTGCTGGCCATCAGAGGGTACGTGCGAGCCCCAATCGACAATCATGGCGCCATCGAGGTTGTGATCGAGGCGCGCGTACGGGGCATCGATGACCAGGACTCGCCTATTCTGATCGGACAACGTTCGCCACAGGTGCGGCATCACCTCGTCGGCTTCGTACCAACGGTTGTTGTATAGTTCGCTGTCGAAATGGCGAAGTCCGTCGTATTGTGGTTGCCGACCGGGACTGAGCCCGGTGTGGAAGCTCGGCCACACGGCGCCGGCCTCGAGGCCGGTTGGGTTCCGTGTGCGCCCCGTGGTTCCTCGCGCCCGCAGGCGGTCGAAGTTCGGCAAATCGCCCGCCTCGGACCATTGGTCGAAAAGAGTCGGCTCGCCGCCATCGACACCGATGACCAGCGTCTTTGCCAGAGGCTCCATCCACCCTCCCTCCGAACCGGCGCCAAGACTCAGCGCATGTCCGCCGCCATCGTGCTACCTCGCGCGACATGCAACGGTACCAGTCCGTCAGATTGTCCGGCGAACTAGAGCATGGACTGGCCGATGGTGAGGGCCTCCGCATCGCCCGCCGCCGTCGGTTCAGCAGTGCGCCGATCCGTCATCTCTGGGCGGTGATCCCGCTGCTCCGCCCGTCGTCGACCTGCTGGGCGGAAAGCAGATCGACCAGGTCTGAACGGGCCCGCCGGTCCGAGGCGTGCACACGGTGGTACCGTTGGCCGCCCACCGACTGGCGGTCGTGGTCTCGACGGCTCCTTGGAGCAACGACGGCCGGGACTCCCCGCGGCCGGGCAGGAATTCGCCCGGATGAACGCGATTGTCAATCTTCACTCCATCGTGCGGAGAGGCAGATCGAGGATCATGTCTGCTGACGAACGCCTTCGGGGTAGTCAACCCCAGGTGCTGCTCCGACTCTTCGACTGGTTCATGCGCGGGGTGATGGGGGAGATCAAACCGCTATCGGGTCGCAGCTCCGGTCTGAGATCAGTGCCAGCCGGGTCTGACACCGGGCAAGCCGAATAGCACAAGCGCGAGCAAGGGTGGGGTGGATGTGGGTTCGAGAACCTGCCGTGCGGGTCGGCAGGACTTGAACCCGAGCATTCAACTCTTCGGCGAGCCAATGCAATGATCACCCACCCCGCAGAGCGATAGGGCCCACTCCGTCCCGAGCCGAACCGGCAATCAGCGGCGGGCAGCCCCGGCGCGCGACCGGACCCCTCGACGCGACACCGCAAGGTACCGAAGGTGAGCACGGGCGTTGACGACCTCCGAGCAAGCGTCTGACATCGACGCCCCGTCCAGCGCAAGAACCAGCGGCGGAATGCCAGGTCAGCCAATGGGCATTCGGGTGACAGGATCCAGTCGTCCATTCGGAGGCCGACGCCCCGATGATGTTCACCGCCAACTGGCCACGAACACAACTCACCACAGGGCACTATTGCGACGCGCAGGTCGACAGTGCGGAGGCAGTGGCTGCCCGCGTCGATCGGGTCATCTAGCCTCCGAATTCGACCGGATCCTCGGCCGTCGACAGGCGAAGGCTCCAGAGCGTGTTCGAATCCTCAGCTGGTCGTCGATGAATCGCTGCTGCAGTGCCTCGCGAAACGCAGAAGCTTGTGCCTGGTCGGCAGACTCAGCTGGCGGGAAGGACCGGCCGTACGCGACAGCAGCGTCGATGCTTGTCACGACGAGATCGTTGTCGTACGCATGCCAGCTGATTGACGCAAACGATGTGCGCAGGCGATTCTCACCGGACTCGATGCCAAACACCTCGTAGAGGCGCTCCTGGCGATCACCGAAGACCTCGGCGATTGCGTCGTTCATCTCGCGCATGTGGCCGTACCCGTTGGTCGATGCGAGGAGAACCCCACCGGGTCGGAGGACTCGTGCAAGCTCCCTGATCGCAAGGTCCGGGTCGGGCACGTGGTACAGCATGTGGTTGGCGATCGCCACGTCGAACGACGCATCGTCGAACGGCAGATCCTGGACGTCGCACTCTCGCCCGAACACCGCTTCGTATCCACGGGACCGGGCTCGGGTCGTCGCAGCCTCGACCATCCCCGGTGAGAGATCGGCCAGTGTGAGGGCGGCTGACCGTGGCGTAATCGTGTTGTCCCAGAACCGTCCGGTTCCGGTTCCGACGTCGAGCACTTCCGTTGCGGCCTCCCAGCTGACGAGAGCAGCCACGAAATCAGGGAACGCTCGATCAGAAGTCGAGAATCTCTGATGTAGAGCGGTCCTCGCATCGAGACGAGAGGTGTCGCCGTACTGGTCATCCCGCAGGTAGCGCTGGTCTCCACCTGCGAACGGTGCGCGTGGCTCCACGCCAACAGGATCGCATACCGGTCAACCCGACGGTGGCGTCCCAGGTTTGGTGTAACAGGGGCCTGGGCGTTGGTTCCTGATGGTCATGAGTCCCTTGGCGTGGTGGGGTTTCGGCGGGGGTCCACCATGGGGTGAGCCACCGGCGTGAGGCTCGGTGTGTACCTACCAAAGTGCACACCAAAGGAGATCACGCCGATGGCTCTACCAGAGTCTGCCGTAGCCGAACTGCTCGACACGCTCAGCGTTGGGGATGGGACCGATCTGGTCCGCGAGCTCGCCCGTTGGGCGTTGCAGGAGTTGATCGAAGCCGAAGCCACCGCCGAGATCGGCGTTTCCCCTCCGTCTACCTGGACGCCACCTGCGTGAACGTCCGTGACGACGACCTGGGCCAGGTCGTCTCCCGAGCCGTCGTGATCGCGGGCCTGCCTGCCCCTCATGTGATGCCATGTGTCGCGCTGTGCTGACCACGAGCCTTGTCGACCGGGCCCGCTGTGCTCGCTAGTTGTAGAACGTGAGCATGAAGACGAAGACGGCTGCTCCCATCGCCACGGCCACCCCCGCATCTCGCCAACTGACGGACGACGGCTCGGTGTGAGAGATTCTGTCGAGACGGGCGAAGAGGGGCCGGTGCAAGGCCGTCAAGGACGCCACCAGAGCCACGCTGGCACCTAGCGCGATGCTGCGGTTCTGCTGCGCCATCCCTGCCGGCGAGGACACGCTCGAACCGATCACGCCCAGATAGACGACTGCTCCCAACATCAAGAGCGGGACTCCGGCCAGAAAGGCCACCAACTTCGTCCAATACGGGTCCTCGGCGCTGATTCCTGCCAGAGGCATCAGCAGCAGTGTCCACACCGAACCTGCCACCAGTAACACGGCCACCGCCAGGCCGATCATCGCCGGGGGCACTCCGGCCTTCATGACGCTTACCCAGTCGGACTCGATATCCGGATAGTCGACGAGGCCGATGATCATGCCGACACCCTCCTGAAGCAGAGCCAGCGGACCCCACATCACCACCGGAAGCCACCGTGCGGAACGCCTCCGCCACACGAAGAGGCTGACGCCTGCACCCACAACGAGATTCAGGACAGGTCCAGCGGCCGACTCGATGGCGAGCCTCAGCTGACTGACACTGCGGAGGTCGCCGGAGTCGTTGTAAGAGAGGTCGAAGGGGTGGAGCACGATCCCCTCAACCGGGACGTCGACAATGGCAGCCCCGACGTAGTGGCCGAACTCGTGCACGACCACCCCGAACAGGTAGGCGAACACTGACGCGCCCATGACGAGCACCACCGCCCGGGCGAGGTATGAGGGCTCGGCGATCCCTCGGCTCGTGGGATTGGTGGCGTGCCCAGTCGTCACCACGACACGCTTCAGAGCCCCGCACCTTGGGATATCGGAGTCCCCATCTCAACCCCCTGCGGGCTGACCGTATCGCCGCAGGCATCCGTCCACCAGCGTCGGACGGCCTTGGAGCGGCGCAACGGACACCTGCATCCAGTGAGAACCGGCTGACGTCTTCGATCGTCTTCAGAACGACTGGTCGGCCCTGCCCGGGAACGGCACCCACCGGTCGGGCGGGTGACCGTGTTCGGATCCCGTTGCAGCGGGGCCCGGGTCGTGGTCCGCCGTCCCGGCAGGTGTCGTGCCATATACGAACACCAAACGAAGGGGATGGCAATTACCATCGTAGAGAACACGACCCGATCCATCGTTGTGATCGTCACTCTGCTTGTCACGCGGGCCGTCAGATGGTGGTCGCCTGGGTCGGAAACCCGCTCAGTCTCTGCGCGCTTGGAGGGACTCGAACCTCCAACCTTCTGATCCGGAGCGGGAGCAGGTCCGCGGCGCTCCTGCGAGGATCTGCTCGAGAGCGTCCGACGAAGGCTCTGGCAATCCGTTGTGGTTCGGCGTCGTCGTCACGCGCTTCGTCACGCGGGTTCGTAGCGGGGAGGATCACGGCAGCTATCGGCGGTCGGGGGCACGGGTGCACAGACGAACTGGAACCGTCTCGACCTTCCCCTTGGGCTCCGACGCGGTTGACGAGCAGCTGCCGCACCCAGCAACGTCGGTCGTATGGTGCGGCCGGTTTGGACCAAGATGTGGGTCGACCAGGAGGATCAACCGTGACTCAGCCCCAGGTGGACTACGAGGTCGTCGACGACATCGGCGTCATCACACTCAACCGACCCGAGAAGATGAACGCCCTGAGCGCCTCGCTGCTCGACGAGTTGGAAGCCCGCTTCACCACGGCGAAGGCCGATCCCGCGGTGAGCGTCGTCCTCCTACAGGGGGCTGGACGGTCGTTCTGCGCCGGGTACGATCTCGCGCCCGACGACTGGATCCTCAGCCAGTATGGAGCCGACTTCGACGGTCCGGTCGACGCAGTGATCGACCGGGAGGACGTGACCGAGATCCTCGAGCGGTGGCTGCGGTTGTGGAAGTTCCCTAAGCCCATCGTGGCCAAGGTGCAGGGCGTGTGCCTCGCCGGTGCCGGCGAGCTGTTGGGTGTGGCCGACCTCGTGGTGGCGGCGACCGACGCCCGGTTCGGCCATCCGGCCGGGCGCGATCTCGGCATTCCGGTCACGTTGTCGTTCTGGCCGATGCTCATCGGCATGCGCAAGACCAAGGAGCTGCTGTTCACCTCGAAGCTGATCGACGGGCGGGAGGCCGAGCGGATCGGCCTCGTCAACCGAGCCGTGGCCCCCGAGGACCTCGACGACGAGGCCTGGGCCTTGGCCCGCGACGTGGCACGGACCGCGCCCACCGGCCTGCGGATGTCGAAGCTGGCGACCAACCGATGGTTCGAGAACATGGGCCTCCTCGCTTCGTGCTATTCCACCGCAGACCTCGACACGTTCTTCCACCAGAGCCCGAGCTACGTGGAGTTCTTCCAGGCCGTGCGCGAGGGCGGCATGCAAGAAGCACTCCGACGGCGGGCCGAAAAATACGGCTGAGCGGCTGCGTCTGCCAGCCGCCGCGGTCGGATCGCTGTTCGTCAGTGGAGGTCGACCGCGCTGGCGTTTCTCGCTTGCGCAGCGTGCCGGACGGGGGCGTTAGCCGCCCCGAAGCCGAGGTAGGCGTTCCGCTCGACGAACTCGAAGAAGACGCCGTGGATCTGGCGGGTGAACAGGTGCAGGTAGGTGCCGTCGTCGGTCTCGTCCTACAGGATGTTGTTTGTCGCGGAGGTGGGCGAGGACGTTGGACACCGGAGCCCTGGTGACGGCTCGGAACTGCTCCGGCGAGGTGTCACCCCCGCTGGAGGCCGTGAGCGCCAGCCGCACGGTGCCGGTCGGCGACTGGACGGCCCGGCTCGTGACCAGGACGTAGGGGTCGACGAGCTCGTGGGTCGGCTGGCGCTCGAAGCCGAGGACGGTGCGGTAGAACAGCAAGGCGGACAACAACTCGTGGGGTGCGACGGCGATACCGAACTCGACGAAGGCGATGTGCTCGACACCTCAATCGAACAGCGCTGACCACCGACCGACACCAATTCCTTCTCGATCCTCCGGCCGGCTCCGCCTCTGCCATGGCAAGGCACCGCACCCGATGGCCGAGCGAAAGGCGCCCCGAACCCTCTGACACGTGTCAAGAGGTTGCGGGTGGCCGAGGACTTGTCACGCGCTGTCACTCACCTGGCCTCGACGCCAGTTGCGGCTCGGCCGAACCCGCTCGAATACTGCGCGCTTGGGGGGACTCGAAACCCCGCAGCAGCTATCGATCTTCAGGCGCACGGGTGCCTGGCTGACCCGTACACCCTCTCAGCCCTCCGCCGGTGCTCGCGGGCTCGGTGACATCGGCGTTCCCTCCTGTGGCCTTCGTTCCGCTGGTCCGACCGACCACGAGGGACGCTGATATCACGGGGTGACGCATGTCGGTTGACGTCGGTTGGATCCCAAGGGGCCGTCGCCCCGTCCGCCGTCGCCCTCGGCCGCGGACCGCCGACAGACTGGGTCGGGGTCGGGACCTGGGGCTAGCGTTGGGCTGATGGACGTGTTGGACGGGATCCGGGTGATCGACTTCGGGCGGTACATCGCCGGCCCGTTCTGTGCGACGCTGCTGGGCGATCTCGGGGCCGACGTGATCCGGGTCGAGCGACGGGAGGGGGGAGAGGACCGCTGGGTCACCCCGGTCACGGCCGACGGGGTTGGCTCGCTCTTCCTCCAGGTCGGCCGGAACAAGCGCAGCCTCACCCTGGCCCCGGAGACGGACGAGGGTTATGAGGTGGTGACTCGGCTGGTGGCGACCGCCGATGTGGTCGTGGCCAACCTGCCACCCCCGACCCTGCGCTCGATGAGGCTCGACTACGACTCGCTGCGGGCGATCAAGCCCGACATCATCCTCACCACCGTGACCGCCTTTGGTAGCGGCGGGCCCATCAGCGACAAGGTCGGCTTCGACGGCCTGGCCCAGTCGATGTCGGGCAATCTCCACATGACCGGTCAGCCCGGGGTGCCGACCAGGGCCGCGGTCCCCTACGTCGACTTCAGCACCGCCGCGTTCAGCGCCTTCGCCACCCTGGCCGCCCTCCGCCACCGCGATCTGACCGGCGAGGGCCAAGTGCTGGAGGGGGCGCTGCTCCGCTCGGCCCTCACGATGTCGAGCTCGATGCTGACCGAGCAGCAGCTGCTCGGGGTCGACCGGGAGGCCAGCCTCAACCGGGGCCAGACGGCCGGCCCCTCCGACGTGTTCCGGACCAGGGACGGCTGGGTGATGTGCAGCGTCATCGGGGCCTACCAGTTCGAGCGATGGTGCGCTCTGGTGGGGGCGCCTGAGCTGGTGAACGACGAGCGGTTCAAGGACGACCGGGGCCGGGGCGACCACGGCGAGGTGTTGTCGGCTCGCATGGCCGAGTGGTGCGCCGAGCGGACCAACGCCGAGGCCCTCGACGCCATGGCGGCCAGCAAGATCCCGGCCGGACCGGTGTACCGGCCCCAGCAAGCGCTGGACGACGACCACATCGCAGCCATCGGTGCCCTCCAGGCCGTCGCCTATCCGACGATCGACGAGCCGGCCCGGATCGCCCCGTTCCCCGTTTCGATGTCGGCTACGCCGGGCCGGGTTCAGCGCCGGGCCCCCGAGCTCGGTGAGCACACCGACGAGATCCTGGGTGAGTTGGGCTACGGCGCCGCGGCGATCGCCGAGCTCCGGTCCCGGCGGGTCGTCTGAGCGTGGCCCCCAGCCGACCGACTCCGACCGAGACCGGTGCCGATGTGCCGGCTAAGCCAACATCGAGCCGATGAAGAACGTCGCCGAGATGTGCCAGCTACGCAGGATGATGCCCTACCTCACCACTCGCTGACTCTCCTCCGGCACCGCCCGGGTACCTCACCAACAGCGCACTCGGTATCACTCCGTCCGCTTGTTCGTCGGCAACCACGGTGCGGGGCTTGCCTGTCGGCCGCTTCGTTCATGGGCCGACAGTTGGGGTCGCGGCCTGGCACTTGACGGGCAGCCGTGCTGCCGCCGAGCACACGCGCTCGGCAGTCTCGAGAGGGTCTGCAGCTCATCCGACCACGGGTGCGCACGAAAATCAGATAGCTGATGCGATCCTCCCACTCCAGAGCCGCGTGACGGATCGCGTGACAACGACGCTGGATCACAACGAACCTCCAGAGCCCCTGTCGGGGCGTTCTCAGGCGGGTCCATGCAGCAGTCCAGCCGGCCTGCTCCCGCTACGGATCAGAGGGTTGGGGGTTCGAGTCCCTCCAAGCGCTCTAGACAAAGTGCGGGTTTTGACCTCGGTCGTCCGACCATTCTGACCGCCGCGTGACAAAGCCTGGCAGTCTGACCGTGTCAAGAGGTCGACTGCGATCGCCCGCGAGCTCGAGCACTCATCGGCTTGGCCGTCCGGGGCATCATGTAGGCTGCGCCGTATGGACCGCGACGAGACCGGCGCACACTCGACAACGAGAGCGGCGAGGCTACCGGCTCCCGGAGCGCATGGCCGGCGATCCCTACGTCACAACGATCTGGCGTCCCTGCCGGCCAAGGACCGCGCCGCCGTTGATCACCTGCTGGCCATGCCGGTGGTCGACGAGAATTGAGCGAGCAACCAACCGGGTTCGCTATCGGGCCCGCCTTCTGGGCCCGGCTCGCTCTCGTGCTGCCCGACCCGTTCGACCAGCTCGAGTGGTCACGCCAGGGCCATGACAACGAGGTCGGCGCCGACCTGATCGATAACTGGGCCGACCTGTTCCACGTACCGGGCCGAGACCCGATCGAGTGGCGACGGGCCGTGTTCCCCGCTCGTGCTCCCTTCCAGACACCAGGTTGGGTGATGTAACGACGCTCGGCTGTGCCTGATCGGTAGGTCCTCGACACATGACCGATCCGATATTTCGGGGAGGTCATGTTACGCGTCATATCGTCGACCGTCGGCCGCTACGGCAACACGAGACAGAACGAGCTGAGATCAAGACTGACGCACGGTCCGTTCGCCTCACGGCGCAGGGCGGAGCCTGCAGCCAACACATCGGCGTTCTCCCACGCCACCAGTCACAAAATGAGGACATTCGGCCCTGCCACGATTGGCCTTACGTTGGCAAAGTACGAGCAACATGAGAAGAGCGACAGTGGATACCACACCCACAGAGCCGCAAGCACCGCCTGCGTCTCGGCCCCCTCTGGCACGTCATCATCGGCGTCGGTGGATCGTCGTTCTGGCGGTCGCGTTGGCCGTCTTCGGCGCGGCATCGTGTGGGAGTGAAGACGAGACCACGGATCGGGCTGCAATCGCGACTGAGCTCGCCGACACCTGGGCCCGTGGCTGGGAGGAGAACGACGCCGAAGCGGTCGGCTCGGTCTTCACCGCCGATGCGGTCTACAGCGACGATGTTGAAGGTTTCGGCGACCCCCGCACATGGACCAGAGAAGAGACCATGGCAGACGTGGAGAGCCGGGGCGCTTTCATCACCGAAGTCCGCCGCGTTGGTGAGCTCAGCCCAACCGATCACGGCACCTTCACCTGGGAGCAAGAATTCACAACTACGTATGATGGCCTACGGCACTCGGGTGTCATGGAGATCGAACTCGACGGCGATCTCGCTTCCCGTATCGAATGGCTGAGCTTGGAGACCATAGAGCCGTAGTCGGTTTCGACCTCGCAGGTCCGCGATAGGGGGCCACCGTCAAAGCGACGCAGCGGAACCATACGTAGTCCGGTCGCCGACCGATCACGCCCCACCAGTCGACCGTGGACAAACGGCACTGGCAGCGCAGCCGGTATCACTCCATCGGTGTTGGCGTCGGTGACGGTGGCAGGGGGCCTATCTGTCTGCTGCCTCGTTCATTGTCCAGCAGTACGCAATCGCGGCCATGTCCTTGACGGGCCGGTCGTCTGGCGGCTAGGCACAGGCGCTCAGGGGTGTCAACCTTCTGACAGGGTCAGATCGCTCGGCTTGTCACGCGGGCAGTCAGATGGTCGGACTGCCGGGTCCAAAACCCGCTCTGTGACTAGCGCGCTTGGAGGGACTCGAACCCCCAACCTTCTGATCCGTAGAAATCGGGGACGCTGATCTCGGTGCTCTGCGGTGATACGTCTTGCTGCCTCCTGCACCCGAATTCGCCTCGCCTGGAGCGCTCTGCGAGCTTCGATGCTGCTCTCAGTTGAGCGCCAGTAGCCGTGAGTTTGTAGTCATTTGTGTAGTCAGCGGTCGGGGCTGGCGGGCGGACATTTCCGAGCACCGGGAGCGTCCGGTATCGCCGGCACCCGAGCGCGCCGGACTGGGATTCTCGGGCGGTGATATCGAGCGGAGGCTGGCGCATGACGCTCATCCTGCTCCTCCCACTCGTAGGTCCTATCTAGCGCCGGCGAGGAGCGGCAAGCAGCGGAGACGCGGCTCTGGCGTTTCCGAGCTCTCGATCCGCTGCACGACAGGTTCTCCGACGTGTTGGCTCTGAAGTGAATCCACAGCCCAACATTAGCCTAGCTGATGTCGAATGTGGTCACCTCATTTCCATGTAGACGTGATAGTAGGGTTCGAATCAAACAGGTATAGTCCTCAGTACCCACCTACGCTGCCCGGGGATATTTGCTGATGCAATCATGTCCACGATTCACCACTCTTCATCAGCAATGGAGACGCAGTTGGACCGAAATCATTACAGCGGAACCGGAACGCCACAGGCATAAGCTCCTGTAGGCAGATTGAGCAATTCAGGAAGATCATGGACACACTAATACTAGTAGCCAATTTCGTGTTGGTGTCGATTGTTGGTTGGCAGGCTTTCGAGACGCGACGCCAGGCCCAGGGTTCGCACGACCAAGCGGCAGCTGTGCGAAACCAGACGACAGCAGATCACGAGCGACGCAAGAAGCAGTCGACAATCGAATTCTACTCGAACCTTCGTAGCTCAAGAATGGCGTTGCAGACGGAGATCGATGCTGCACTTGGGCATGACGTGCTTCGGAAGAGCGACGTTGCGCGACTTCTTGACGATGAGGAACGTGGCGATGCCCAGGCTCTGGAGATAGTAAGACTCCTAAGGCACTACTTCACTGGCCTGGAGAGCTTGGCGACAGGCGTGAATATGGATGTGTACTGCTACTCCGCGACTAGAAGACTAGCTGGTAGCCATATTAGCGAGATGTTCGATCAATATAAGGCATTTGTGCTCTTGAGCCGACAGCGAAAGGGAAAGGACTCACTCTACGCCGAGCTGGAGCGCCTAGTCGATCGCATGAATTCAGACAGGGAAAGAGACGATCGAGGCCAGATAGAACACTCGTAGATAGCAGAGTTCAGCTCCCTGTTGGTCGGAGCAAGGAGGACTATTCGTGTTCGATATGCGAAAGAACTGGCACTATTCCCTACGAGCATCAGAGCAAGACTGCGAGATTGTCTTTCGGGAGGCCTTTAAGCCAGCGCCCCCGTCTCTCAGGAAACTCACTGCCCTCACACCTGAAGCGCGGTGGGGCGTTGGTTGGGAGTCCGTGGAGGGTGACTCCGGACGTATGACTAAGGGACTGGTGGCTACCCTGGAACGGCCGAGTTTTCTGCGCTCGATGACTCGGGAAGGACAAGCTGGCGTCGGCACTAAAGTGGCATTCGTTATCGACCACAGCGCCGAGGGGGCGTCTATTGGTTGTCAACTATTTCTACTCGAAGCGAAGATGATTAAGAAGAGCGCCATCACTCCGGCATACATCGCTAATACGGACATACTCAAGAAGTACTTCAAGAGAGTCCACAAGGGTCTGCTGCAGCTCGATCCGGAACTGAGTCATCAGAAGATGTGGTGACCACGTATTCAAATGCCCGCGAGTTGGCCGGGCCTCGTGGAGCCGCTCAGAACCGGCAATCTCGGACCCCATCGGACGGAGCCGCTGCCAGCTTTCGACGCTTCGGCAGGGCGATCGACAGTGTTCGTCCGCCTCCAAGCTGGCCGCCCGGGATCGGCATCCACTTATGCCGTGCGCGGGAACACCGGGTTGATCGATGTCAATTCGTGGATGCTGTTGATGATCGCTGCGCATCGCTCGCCGCTGAAGAGCTGCCTCTTGTGGGGCCGGTTGGCGAGGGCGACCATCGGGACACCTGCTCGGTCAGCTGCTAGTGCGTCGCTTGTCGAGTCACCGACGAAGACGCAGCCGGTGAGTTGCATTCCGAGCCTGTCAGCAGCCAGCTGGAGTGGTTGTGGGTCCGGCTTCATGTGGCGGGGGTCTCGACCGATCACCACTGCGACGTACTGGTCGAGCCTTGACCGGGCGAGCCAGGTCTCGATTGCTTGGCGGCCGTTGTTGGAGACGATGGCAATCGGTCGCCCGTAGGTCTTGACGAGCTGTCGGATACCTGGTGTCTCCGTCGCCGTACCGACGGTTTCGATCTCGGCGTTGGTGAGTGCCTGGTGGAGTTCGTCGACCGGTCCGTCGATAGCTAGGGCATGGCCGATGAGGTCGAGGGGGTCGTCGGTCTCGATGTCGAGGTTGAAGGCGGCGGCGATTTGTCGGGCGATGCGTGCGGGGTCGCTGCCGGCGTAGACGTTGCAGACGGGACCGTCGAAGTCGAGGAGGAGGCCTTCGGATTGGGCGATCAGTTGAGCGGGGCTGCGATCAGGTTCCATTGGGCCTCGAAGAACTGCTGTGATTCGCTGACGAACAGTGATGCCGATTGGTCGGGCTGGCCGGTGGCGAAGTGGAGCAGTTCGGTGTCTTTGCCCATGAGGTCGACGACGGGGATGGTCTTGCCGTCGTACTTGACCTTGTGGGGGGTGATGGCGTACCAGCCGAAGAAGGCGTCGGTGCCGTTGACCAGGTAGAGCTTGCTCAGCGGGGGAGCCGCCACGACCCGGACGCTGACCGATCCGTCTTCGACCAGGCCGTGCTCGACGAGCTCGTCGACGATGTCGGCCAGGCCGCCGGTGTAGCGGTCGATGGT
>JAHEJX010000010.1 GCA_024638645.1 Actinomycetes bacterium | reverse complement strand
AGTGATTCTCTGCCAGGCGGTGCGAGGGTTTGTCAGTCGTCTTCGGCGCTGTCCGCGGAGTCAGGCGAGTCGGGCGAGTCGGGCGAGTCGGGGGAGTCAGGGGAGTCAGGGGAATCGGGTGACTCCGGTGAGTCTTCGCTTTCCGGGCTATCGGTGGAGTCCGGCGAGTCGGCTGAGTCTTCGCTTTCCGGGCTGTCGGTTGACACTGGCGACTCGGTGCTGTCTGTCGTGTCGTCCGAGGCGACGCTGTCGGTGGCGTCTGTGGTGTCGACGGAGTCGGCGACAGAAGCAACCGACTCTTCGAGGGTGATGGTCGGAGCGTCGTCGAACAGGGACGCAATCGTTGCAGGCGTCACCTGATCGATCGTGATGACGTCATCGAGATCAATAGGCGCAGCTTCGAGGCCGGGTTGGGCGAGAGCAGCGGTGCCACTCAGCGCAACACTTGCGGCCAGCGTGCCGCCGACGACCTTCCAGCTTTTCTTCATTGGCATGTTGCAGGGTCCTCCATGGTTGTTGCGATCTCCTGGACCCTGGTCCGGATGCGCGTTGGGTGCGCTCTGCCCAGGAGATCACAAATGTGGGGCGTTTGAATGGGTAACCGCTGGCGCACCCGGTTTGGTTACGGGTTGGAGAGGACTATTTCGCGCCGGCGGCCCAGACAAGCGCGAGCTCCAGGCGGCGCATGGTTTCGCTGGGCCAATCTGCAGCTTGCACTCGGAAGGGTCCAGTCGCCAGCCCGGCTATGACAAAGGCGGTGCGGGCCCGCAAGATCCGTGGGTCAATCCGACCATCGAAGTCATCGAGGAGGAGGTCGATGTACTCCTCGAGAGGCTTGGGCTCGTCCGCCAGAAGTGCGAGTGTCGCCAACTGGCCGACAAGAGAGGCATAGTCGGAGCTTCGCTGGCCGAGTCCCACGGTGTCGACGTCGACCAGGCCCACTATTGCGCCATCTTCGACGAGAACCTGGGAAGCATGGAAGTCGCCGTGAACTGTGGCAGGAGCTTCTTCTGACCCGCAGGCCGCCAAGTGCTCGCGGAGAGAGTCGAGAAGGCTGCGCGATTCGGGAAGTACTGCTGCGATCAACCGACTGTGATCGTCAAAACGCTCGTGGGCGGAAGCGACCGGCTTGGCGTTCTCATCCAGCTCTGGGAGGGCGTCGAGCAGGGCAACAAGCGCCGCTGGTGCAGGCTGGTGGGGCTGGGCAACCTCGAGGCTGCGTCGCAGAGTGAGCCCCGGCATGGCTTGCATCGCCAAGATGCCAAGCCGCCGTGTCCAACCGAGGCTCTGCGGGATTGGGACGTGGGGAGCGAGCAGGGCGTGCCGTTCTTGGAGGGCTTGGACGCGCGACGGCCGCAACACCTTCATGAAAACGGTCCCGCTCGATCCCGCAGCTTCGACGACGGCTCGCCGCGTAGCCCGGTATGCCCGGACTCGCAGGCGTACTTCTGTCGTGGGCGCCCCGAGCCGGGCGAGTAGCTCGGTTGCCCGAGTAGGACTTGTCGCCGCAGCCAGGCCCGGCAGGTGGGGGTCAAATGGGAATCGCCACAAAGCAATCCCGGTTCCGTCGGCATCGGTGAGTTGGAGCGTTCCTTCGGGCACGGCAACGCCGCTGGCCGCGACCAACATGGGGGTCGCTTCGGTACCGTCACGCTGCGTTATGCGGGACCGGTATTGCGCGACGATCGATCGGCCTGGCAGGTATCGCACCTGCGCTGTCGATAGATCATCGACTGTGAACCCCAGCGCTTCTGCCGCGGCGGCAAACACGGAAGGCGCCTCCGCGCCCAATAGTGTCAATAGGGCAGGGACGTTCGGATCGGCCGGTGGGAGCTGAACCATGGGCGGCATCATGACACGACTGTGTCGTAACGGCCCACACCGTGGCAGAGTTAGGGGACAGGCCACCGAAACGAAGGTGAGATGGCCACCGTAACTCTGTCCGCAGTCGATCGAATCGCTCCAGACGGCACGAGAATTCTCGACAGCATGAGTCTGACTGTTGCCGACGGCGAGCTGATGGTGATCGTCGGGCCCTCCGGCTCCGGCAAGACCTCGATAATCAGGGCAATCGCCGGTCTTGATCCGATCGATCGGGGCGCAGTTCTCTTCGACACCGATGACGTGACCAAAGTCGAAGTGCGTCGCCGCGACGTCGGCATCGTGTTCCAATCCCATGCCCTGTTTCCGACGTATTCGGCCCGCGACAATGTGGCCTTCCCGCTGAAGGTCCGCTCGATGGATGCAGCGTCGATCCGCAAGCGGGTGGACGCTGAGGCGAGGGCGCTGGGGATAGAAGGCGTCATGGACCGTTGGCCACGCCATCTCTCAGCGGGCCATCAGCAGCTGGTGCAGATCGCCCGCGCCCTGGTGCGGGTGCCGAATGTGCTCTTGCTTGACGAGCCGATGGCGAACTTGGACCAGCCGACGCGAAAGCGGCTGCGGGAGGATCTCAAGGAGCTGCAACGTGGATACGGCGTGACAACGATCTACGTCACGAATGATCCGGTCGAGGCCATGTTCATGGCAGACCGCATCGCGGCGATTGAAGGCGGCCGCCTGGTCCAGGTCGGTACCCCCGAGGAGCTGTACGCCCGCCCGGCGGACACCCACATCGCGTGGCTGACCGGGCCCATAAGCTTTCTTGAAGCTGAAGTGTCTCGGGATAGCGACGGCTATTGGCTTACCGTCGAGGGGTTCCGCATTAGAGCGTGGAGCCCGGAGCTGAGGTCACACGTTGGTCATGCGGTGCGGTTGGGGCTGCGGCCCGACGGACTGCGGCTGGAGCCCGACTCACCGTTAGTCGCAAAGGTGTTGGCACCGTCATTCGAATCTGGGATGCCAGTCACCCGAGTCCAGATCGGAGAGACCGTCGTAGCGGTGCACGAACTGGAAGCCGAACGCGGCGCCGAGGTCAGGCTCGCGGTCGACGCGTATCTGATCTTCGACGACTCCGGGCAGCTGATCGCAGCCGTGTAGCGTTGCCCGCTATCAATCCGGGTTGATCACTTGGCGAGTCTTCTTGCGCTTCTTTCTGCTGCGACTTTCGGTGCTGGGGACTTCCTCGGTGGCCTAGCGACGCGCCGCAGCGGGCCGGCCACCACCGTGGTGTTGGTCGCTCACGTTGTGGGTCTGGTCTTTCTGGCAGCGCTTTCACCGGTATTCGGCTTCGATGCCGGCCCGAGCGATGTTGTGTTCGGAACCCTTGGCGGGCTGGCCGGTGTTGTCGGGCTGGTTCTGCTGTACCGAGGCTTGGCGATTGGCACGATGAGCATCGTCGCGCCGACCACCGCACTAGGAGCGGCCGTTATCCCGGTTGGGTTTGGCCTGATCGCCGGTGAACGGCCCGCCTCGTGGGCTCTCGCTGGAGCCGCGCTGTCATTGCTTGCCATCTACCTAGTGAGCCAGCCGGGGGAGATAGGCAGTGAAGGCTCTTCAGGTGCCTTTGTAGCGAACGGGCTACCGGAGGCAATCGGAGCCGGCATCGGATTCGGCGTCTTCTTCATTCTGTTGGCGGAAACCGGATCCGGCAGTGGTTTGGTCCCCCTGCTTGCTTCACGTGTTGCGTCTGTGACGGTCCTCGGTCTGTTGGCCTTGGTGGCTGGCCGTGAGTTGTGGCTGCAGGGTGGGGGTCTGCGTTTGGCGCTTGCTGCCGGCATTTTCGACGCTGGAGCCAACGCGCTGTTTCTGGCAGCGGCGCGAACCGGGCTGCTTTCGCTGGTCGCAGTGCTGTCTGCGCTCTACCCGGCTTCGACGATCATCCTGGCCCGAGTGGTGCTCGGCGAACGCATCGGCAGAACGCAACAGCTCGGATTGGTCGCCGGCCTGGCGGGAGTGGTGTTGATCGCAGCGGCCTAGTAGCCGCCTTCCTCATTAGCCCGCTCGCGTTCCTCTCTAGCCCGCTCGCGTTCCGCGGCAGCCCGCTCGCGTTCCGCGGCAGCCCGCTCACGATCCGCATCGGCCCGCTCCCGGCTTTCCTCACGCTCTAGCTCGCGTGCGGCGCGATCGGCGAGGCGTTGTTCTTCCGCCCGCCGGTTCGATTCGAGCCGCTCGATTTCGTACCGTGCCTGGCTTTCGAGCCGTTCTCTTTCCCAGCGATCCTCGCTCGCCTGGCTTTCTGCTTTTTCCTGCAGGCGCCGGGCGCGGTCGGCGAGGCGTCTCTGCTCGGCTGCGAGGTGAGACGCCCGACGGGCTGCCTCACGCTTGGCGCGATCAGTTAGGACCTCTTCAGCTGCACTGTCTTCACCCTGAACGTCGTCGCCCGTCATGTGGCCGCCTCATTTGAACTGTGTTGTAGGACGGAAGGTAGCAACAACTGGCTACATCGGTGACGCCGGAATCGTCGGTTGAGGTCGGTTCGGCGCAACATGTCGTACCGCGACGTGCGACAGATGCCGCTCGTTACTCTGCAGGGCCAGCGCGCACGGGAGACGCAAGATGGATGCTCTGCGGACGATCTCTCTGGTCCTTGCGGTAATCCTCGTCGGCGGTATGTCGGGTGTGATGGGCTTCTACGCCAACACTCTCATGCCCGGGTTAGCCCGAACGGATGACCGCACGTTCGTTGGCGCCTTTCAGGCCATCGACACCCGGATCATCAACCCGCTGTTTTTAGGCACGTTCTTCGGTGGACTGTTCTTCACCATTCTCAGCGCCATCCTTCACTCGGCGGATGAGTGGAGCCCTGTGCTGCCTTGGCTGATTGTCGCCGCAGTCGTCTATCTCGCCGTTGTTGTTCTAACCGTGACGATCAACGTCCCACTCAACGACGCCATCAAAGCTGCCGGCTCTCCGGACGAGATCGATGTGGCCCAGGTTCGATCCGACTTCAACGAAGCAAGTTGGGTCCGCTCGAACCTGGCACGCGCGGTACTGACGCTGGGAGCTTTCGTGTGCCTGATTGTGGCCTTGATCGAACACGGCCGGATCAGCGGCTAACAAGCGAGATGCCGGACTCCGAGGAGCCCGGCATCCCGTGCGAGTATCTGAGACCGAGCGTCAGCCGGTAGCGGCGAGGTAGGCGGCGATCGTCTCTTTGTGGAGCTCGCGGACTTCCTCGGTATCGAGGTCCATGGTTGCGCCGAACGCGAAGAGCGTGTCGGCACGGTCTGGCATGTTCTCAACAACCCAGAGCCGGTAGTCAGCTACGCCCGGGGCGTTGCCGAGGCTAGAGAGTGAGGCTGGGCGCCCGTTGGGAAAGTCAATGCCCCAGAGCCATCCGAAGTGCCCGGTGTAGACGACCACCACGTCTTCGCTCACGAATCCCGGCACCAGCCCTGAGGTTTGCCGCTCGATGCAGCGGACTTGCGTTGCCATGGTCTCGGAGACGATGGTTGTGCAGTCGCGCTCGGTTGATGCCCCAGTCACTTGCATGAAGTGCGATGCCGCGGCCTCTGATCGGGGAGCCGAGTAGTTGTTGCCTGGATGGAACAGTGCCTCCCACCCGGTCACGTCGCCGGAGTCGAAGCGGTCGTGGAAGACTTGAACCACTTCTTCGAACGGTGTGTCTGAACGCATAGCCAGCTCGCTGCGGGGAGCAGTGTCGCCGATGAAGGCTGGAATCAGGTCACGGTGCCTCTGCCGGGCTTCAGGTGTGTCGACCACCATCACAAGATCGGGGTTGAACTCCTCGGAGCGGAACAACTCTTCGAACGCTCCGGCGCTGAACCTTTGCTCCTGCATCCACTCGGCGTACAGCTCAACTCCGGGGCTCTCAAATACAGCTCCCTGATAGTCGAAGATGAAGAAGTCGATGACCCAACCATCGGCGACCTCAGCCGCGAACCTTCCACCGCCGGCGCGCTCGCCGGGCTGCAGGCCCGAGATCAACGTTTCCTCGCACGTGATCATCACGCCCTGTGGCACGGAAAGAGGGCGGTCCTGCAATTCGGCGGGGTTACCGAGCGAGCATTCGCGCTCGACGGTCATATTGGTGGCGTAACGCTGCTGAATTTCTTGTGCGATCCCTTCGACCCAGTCCAGCTGGGTGAAATAGCCGGATTCGGGCCACATCAGGGCATGCGCCGCATCCATGTCTCCGGCGTCCCAGGCAGCCTGTATTCCTGCGAGCACCTCGAGTGGTGGTGTGTCCGCTGGTACGGGCGGCGCTGGCAACTGGACTGCGTCTGGCGTTGGCGCCACTGTGGTCGTTGTCGGTGCAGCGGTCGTTGTGGTCGGCACCGGGTCGGTGACTTCCGGCTGGTTGTCGCCTGTCAGCACGTTGAACGCTGCCACGCCTATCACGAGGATGAGCACAGCTGCCGCCGCAAAGGCGATCAGCGGTCCACGGCCCCGGCCTGGCGGCTGTGCCGGATCAATCTTCCGGACTGGGGTCAGAGTGTCGGTCATTGTCTTGTTCCTCTCGTCGATACGGACGAGGAGATCAGCCGATGACCAGGCACCAGTTGGGAACGAGTCCGTCGACGGGACTGCGTTGGCAGACTTGATTCGTTCCACAGTTGCGTTGATGTCGGTCATACCGCCGCCTCTCCTCTCTCGGCCGAGAAGGGACTGCTCGGTGCGGCATTGGTGCCGCTCTTCAGGGTCTTGTGCATTTTCTTGATCGATCTCGTGTAGCGGGCTTCGACTGCCCGACTGGTGAGGCCAAGGATGTGGCCGACCTGCTCGTTGGAGAGGCCCTCCCAGATCTTCAGTCTGATGACTTCCTGGTCCGTGTCGCGGAGTTCGGCAATGGCCAGTGCCACCTCTTGGTGTTCTTCATGGCGGAGCACGTGGACTTCTGGCCCTTCGGTGTGTTCGGTCACCGTTGCGCCACTTCTAGCGACGAGGCGGATCTGGCGGCGCCCGCTGCGCTGCCAGTTGCGAACCACGTTGCGGGCAACGCCATATAGCCACAGAAGGGCACTTTCGCCCTCCGGCACGGCTTCGGAGCGGCGCCAAGCAACCAGGAAGATCTCGGATGCTGCCTCGTTGGCGTCCTCGACGGGAAGCCGGCGCAGGCAATAGGCGTGGAGCTCTTTGTGGTGAGCTGTGAAGAGGCTTTGAAACCTCTGATCTGTGCTGGGCGCAGTCGCCACATTCACTCCGGTCGTTCTTGACTTGGAAGCTACATGTCCGGGAAGGCCCGCGACCCTCAACTTCTTTTCTTGAGTGTTACCAGGTGGTTCGGACATTCCTAGGTGCCAGATCGATCAGCCGGATCTCATCCTCCCGGAGTCGAATGACACTCGACCCCAACCGGATTTCATCCGGCCGGCACTCGGGGAGGGACTGCCCCAACATGACTGAGGCCCCGCGAATTCGCGGGGCCTCAGTCATGAGTGAAGTTGGTGCCGCTACTAGGGAACGCCGCTCACGCGCCTAGCGTCTCACCACCATGCGAATTCGAACGGTGATTGTGTTGCTGGCGATCGTGGCGACCGCGTGCGGTTCCGGCGATGGTTTCGGCGGTGGCACATCCAGCACAAGTGATATCAATGTCGACGCGGCTGGAAACTCGCGTTTGCGGCCACCCGACCATGTCGGGACGTGGGTAGCGCCACCAAATATCGAAGAGGCACTTCACGGAACCTGGACGGGGTCAACGACGCTGAGCTTGGCTGAGGACGGCACATACCGGTTCGAGTCTCTGCTCGGGTTTGACGAGGGCGAGTATCGAGTCAGGCCGAAAGCTCAGGTACTGCGCCTCGCGACGATTGCTGGCGTGGGTTTCTGCGGCGCAGGCGACGTGAACAGACTGGAATTCACCATCGAGACCCACCCGTCAGGCGAGGCAGAGCGGCTCGGCTTCGAACATCGCATCCACCGCTGCGGCAGGCCCGAATTTCCCTCTCACCTCGACCGCCAGGGCTTGGCCGAAACCGGTGACTTCGTGGGCGAGTGGACTCAGGTTGCTGTCTTCAAGATCTCACCGGATGGGCACTACGAGCTCACGACCGATCTGGGTGCGGATGAAGGGACATTCGAATACGACGACGAGACAGGCCGTATGACACTCGTCACCGAGAAGGGCGATCTGTGCGCCGATGGATCAATCGCGGAGTTGTCGGTGTCAACCTGGGTGAACCCGCCTGTTGGATCCCTCGCCGTCACCGTCCGCGACGACGAATGCTACGAACGGTCCGGCATGACACAGTGGATGACCAGAACCGGCGAGTAAGCCAGAACGTCCTGCGTCATTCGGCCGGTAGTTGCCAGACGGAAACGTGACCGCGGCTGTCCGCAGTGAAGGGCTCTCGATTCCAGTCTTCCCATCTCTCGTGCAGCTCCATTCCGGCGAGCTGCGCCATCAGGTCGAGCTCAGCCGGCCAGACGTAACGGAACGGACAGGCGAAGTGCTGGGCGCCGGCGTCGTCGATCTTGAAGTGGTGCGACACGGCGTGCTGAGTGACCACGTCGAATTCGTCGAAGCCAAACCGGTTCTCCGAGACGTGAAACGGCTGAACCGTCTGCCCTGGAGGCAGTTCTCTGAGGTTGGGGACGCCGACTTCCACGACGAAGAACCCTCCCGGCTCGAGGTGCTCGGCTGCATTGCGGAAGACGGCGACCTGAGCCTGCTGGGTCTCGACATTGCCAATGGTGTTGAACACGAGGTAGACGAGGCGGAAGGCACCTTCGACAGTTGTGGACGCCATGTCACCGATGACGACATCGATGCCATTCGATCCGGGCTTCTCGCGGAGCTTGGCAACCATGGCGCGCGATATCTCTATGCCACTCACATCGACGCCCCGCTCCGCAAGGGGCACGGCGACCCGCCCGGTACCGATGGCGAACTCGAGTGCCCCGCCCTCGCCCGCTAACTGAGCTAGGAAGTCGACCGTCGGCCCGAGAACCTCGGGCGCAAACATCGCCGCCGAAGATTCGTCATATCGTTCGGCGGCCGCGGCGTCGAAGATCCCGTCGTCATGCATGGTCATGAAGGTAGTCGGGGGCGCAGGGTCGGTTGCGATTGAGGCGGTTGCCGGCTTCGTCGACCACAGTGTGGCACAAGCCTTGGCTCGGTACCCTGAGGAATAGATCGCCTAGGTAGGGACCAAGATGGAGGTTTTGCGGACCGCGTCGTTGGTCGCGGCGGTCATTTGTGTCGGCGCAATGACCGGCGTGATGGGTCTGTACGCGAACACGTTGATGCCGGGGCTGCGGCGGACTGATGACCGTACCTTTGTCGGTGCTTTTCAAGCCATCGACACTGCAATCATCAACCCACTCTTCCTTGGCACTTTCTTCGGCGGGCTGGCCTTGACGGTGCTCAGCCTCATTTTGCACCTTGGTGGTGAGTTTGGTTCAGTCGTGCCTTGGTTATGGGCTGGCGCGATCCTCTATTTCGGTGTCGTTGCGCTGACTGTGGCCGTCAACGTCCCACTCAACGATGCCATCAAGGCTGCGGGATCGCCCGACGAGATCGATGTCGGCCGGGTTCGGGTTGACTTCAACGAGGCCCGCTGGGTTCGGTCAACTCTGGCACGGGCAGCTTTGACGCTGGCGGCCTTCATTTGCATGACGTTGGCCCTGGTGGAACACGGCCGCGGCTCTGTGTAGCGGTGGTGCCGCAAGACTCGTTATTGGTTCGTCCGCAGCTCCACGGAACGGCGACCGCAAGGAAAGCGAGTGTTCGTTTTCTACCGCGCGCCGTCTCAATTAGCCGTAGACATCGAGGAAGTGCCTCGGTAGCTTCGGTTACGTGGGAAGAGGGAGCTGATCCCTGTACTGAAGTCGGGATAGTCGGCACTCCCTTCTCAACACGGAAGCGTCAAGCGGGAGAGAGGGCGCGAACAATGAGACGTATGATGCGACTTGCCGTTGTGTTGGCGACACTGAGCACGACCGTACTGATTGGTATTGCACCAGCCGGTGCAGGAGGAAATGGTGGAACCCAGATCTCTGGACAAACCGTCCCGGAGGCCGTCTGCGAGGGAGGTCCGGGTGATTGGGCCTCACCGGATTACGCCTTCGGCATCGAAGGAGATCTCAATGGTTGTGTCTACGGTCTCGTAACTTCGTACAACTGCACTCCGAGCGGTATGTACCAAGAGCGCGCCGACGAGATCTTCGTGGATGAAGACGGGGATACCTTCCAAATGACGGAGTTCTTTTGGGCGAAGTACGTCTTCGATGAGGTGTGCAACTTCGATACGGTCCAGGCACAAGTGTTTGGCGGGTGCAAACACCCGATCGTCACCGGTAGCGGTACCGGCGATTACGAGGGCGTGACCGGCAGACTCGACTTCAAAGATGACGTCGACACCGGGATTGCCTACTACAAGGGCCACCTAAAGGGAATCTCGCTCTAGCCCGAGCGATCCGACCGACAAATACGGGCCCCTTCGCCAGGAAGGGGCCCGTATTCGTCGTCAATTGCCAACTCAACCCGCCGCGGCGCAAGCAGGCGAATGGGAGGCATGGGGATCAGCCTGGGCTCTTCTCGGGTGGGGTCTTGGTGTAGTGGTCAACTGCGTAGCAAGGACAGCGGGTCAGCAAGATCCTGTGCAAGGCCCGGCGGGTGGAGTCAGGCGCTGCCCCAGTAACCCTGGAGGCCGGGGAAATGCCGGGTGATCTGACCGGCAGCGTCGAATACGAACACGTCGTAGATCTGGAGCGGTCCCGCCGTCGTCTCTACGGTGGCCTCCCAGATGAGCGAGTCGCCCGACTCTTGAAACTGGTCCAGAGAAACGAGCTCGTACGACTGGTGGGCTGCCAGCAGGCCTATCAGGTAGGCGCGAATCTCGTCCCGGCCGCGGGCAACGCCCAGGAACCTAACGATCTCGGCGTCATCGGCGTACTGCGCAACGAGAGAGTCGATGTCGCCGCTCCCTAGCAGCGCCATTCGGTCCTCGAAGAAGGTCTTGCCATCGTTGGTCATATTGGCTCCGCGTTGAGATTGAGTGTGTGGCCGCATTATCGCGTGGCGATCTCCCTATTAGAACGCGGATGTTTCCCAGGGAATAGCGAACGCTGGCTGCCCATTACCGGCGGTCTGTCGCCCGTCGGGCACCTATTGCCGACGCTCTGGAACGAACGAACCAGCAACTTCACTCAGAGAGAAGATCGCCTCGAGGGCTAGACAGCTTCGATGTCGGGGGAGAGACCCAGACTGCCTAGATCGCTTGCGATTTCGTCCAGGTATATGGGATTCATGGCGATTACGAGTTGGGGATCTATGTCAGGGAGTTCTGAAGGGGCTACAACCTTGTGACCGGTGCCCGCCATGAACATGCCTTGCTTGTACGGGTTGATGTCGACGGCCGCCTCCACGTTGTCCCCGGCGACCGAAAGGAAGGAGACCCCCTTCGACCCCCCTCCCCAAATCACCGCTGAGCCGCCGCGGCCGTGGACGGCCTCGAGCCTCTTCTGCCAGGCGCCAATCGTGCTGCGATAGCCCTCCCGGAAGGTGTCGACGCCTTGGCGGAGGCGGTCCATGTCGTCAGCGGGCCAGGCAGCGATCGACGCTTCTGGAGCGACGGGCCGAGCTTCGACTATCAAGTACTGATCGTCGTATGCCAGTTCCAGGCGGAGCACCTCGAAGCCGGTGCGTTCGAACAATCTGGCCAACGAGCCGGCGCTGAAGTAGGAGCAGTGCTCGTAATAGACGTCCCAGAACGCCACTTCGTCGAGGACACGTTGCACGTCGGGAAGCTCGAACAACACCACAGTGTCCATACGATCGCTGATGTTCCGGCGAATCATGCGCATGAACTCGGCGACAGGTGCAATGTGCTCCAGAGTGTGACGGCACACGATTGCGTCTGCGGTGAGATGGCTGTAGTCCTCCGAGTAGAAGTCAGGAATCCACTGCAGCTGATTCCCGATAGGTGAATCGATGCGTTCTGGATGAACCCCCGGGTCGATACCAATTCCGCTGCCGATTCCCGCCTCAGCCATCATCACGAGGAACTCACCCTTGCCGCAACCGATCTCCAGGACGCTCTTGCCGGTCAAGTCGTAGCGTTCGACCCAGTCCCGAGCCAAGGCGCTGGCGAAACTGACGAACCGCTCGGAGAACGCTTGGGTCTCCTCGTAGCGGTCGGAGTACTCAGCTAATGCCGGATCGAAGCGGTCATTGCCGATGAATCCGCAGTTCGGGCAGAAGACCAGCTCCAGGCTGCCGGTCGGGAAGTCTGTGGCTTCGTCTCGGTTGTTGAGCAGGAGACAACTGTTGACCGGAACTCTGCTCTGGCTGTGAAACGACTCGAGCCCGACCTGGTCACAAGCCTGGCATTGCGACGCCGGCTCAGCCACCGACGATCTCCGGCGCGGGCACCGGCACGATGAACTTGCCCCCGCCCTCTAGGTACTCCCGTTGCTGCGCCATGATCTCTTCGGCGAAGTTCCATGCCAGCAAGAGAACGTAGTCCGGGCGCCTCTCGATGAGTGCCCGCGGGGCGAGTACGGGCTGATTGGTGCCTGGCATGAAGGTGCCTTGTTTGTGGGTGTTGCGATCGACGACGAAATCCACGAGATCGGTCTCGATTCCCACATAGTTGAGCAGCGTCGAACCCTTCGCCGCCGCGCCGTACGCCGCGATCGACGCACCCTGGCTCTTCAGATCCTGCAGCAGCCCCAATAGCTGTTTGCGGACGCCTTCGACTGTGTCGGCGAAAGCCGAGTAGTAGTCGAAGTGGTTGAGACCCGATTCCTCCTCGGCGGCCAAGTACTCGAGGGCACGCTCCGTTCGGACATTTTGGTGGCCGATGTGCCAGCGCAGCGTTCCGCCATGGAGGTTGTGGAAGAACTCCACGTCGTTGAGGAAGAGCCCGTGACGCTGCATGAGCCGGTCGATGGACGTGCATGAGTAGTAGCAGTAGTGCTCGTGATAGATGGTGTCGAACTCGCGGCGATCGACAAGCTCGCGGACGTAAGGGTTCTCGACGGTGATGAGACCGTCATCCGCGAGCAGCGTTGCCATACCAGCAACAAAACCATTGATGTCTGGGACGTGCGCGAGCACATTGTTGGCGATGATCACATCTGCGGTGTGGCCTGCGTCTCGCAGCTCACGAGCCATCTCGTCGCCGAAGAAGCGCTCGAGCGTTCGAATGCCGGCCGCATTGGCGGCCGCCGCCTGATCCGGGGCGGGATCAATCCCGAGCACCGGAATGTCGCGGTCCACGAAGTTCTTCAACAGGTAGCCGTCGTTGCTGGCCAGTTCGACAACGAGGGAGTCCGGCCCGAGGTTCCTTGCGTCGATGAGCCAATCGGCATGCCTCTCCGAGTGGGCAAGGAGGTGGTCGGAGAATGACGAGAAGTAAAGGTAGTTGTCGACGAAGAGCTTCTGCGGCGGCACTTCCTCGAGGATTTGTGTCAGTGTGCAGTCTGGGCAGAAGGCAACCTCGAGCGGGAAACGATCTTCCGGCTCTCCCACCTTGTCAGGCCGCACCAACGCATCGGCGAGCGGAGTCACCCCTAAATCGAGAAACCGGCGCAGATTCAGCGACCCGCAAGATCGGCACGGAACCTTCGACGTTTGCACGCTCATGCCGACCCCTGTTGGACGAGGCGCAGCGAGTCGTCAAGGCGACCGGCATCGATCAGCGAGTTGACGTGACGGATGCGCATGAACCTGTTGCCTTCGAGCTGATCGAGTGTCAGCCCATATCTCAAATAGCTCTCGTAGAGCTGCTCGATGCCCTTGCGGACCGTCCATATCGGTTTGGCGGCCGGGAGGGTCGATGCGAGCTTGCTGCAGTCGACCCGGTAGTTGCGCGGATCGTTGAACGCCGTGTCCGACAGAGTTACTTCGCTGTTGGGCACAACGTCGTGAACGAGCGCGGCGACGTCGCTGATTCGGTAGTTCTCTTCGTTTGCCCCGACGTTGAAGGCTTCGTTGTGGATCAGGTCGCGGTCAGCCTCCAACGCGGCAAGAAACGCACGCGAAATATCCTCGATATGCACGAGCGGCCGCCATGATGATCCGTCGCTCTTGAGGAAGACCTGGCCGGTCGTGACGGCAAATCCCGTCAAGTTGTTGACGACCAGATCACCGCGCAGACGCGCCGACACACCATAAGCCGTGGCGTTGCGGAGGAACGTCGGGCTGAAGTCATCGTCGGCCATCGCCGAAATGTCCTGTTCGCTGAGAATCTTCGATTCGCCGTACGGAGTAACCGGGTTGAATCCGCTGTTCTCGTCCAGATAGTCGTCGCCCTGGGCGCCGTACAGACTGCACGACGATGAGAACAGGAATCGCTCGACTCCGGCTGCCCGGGACGCCTCAGCGAGGGCGACCGAGGCCTGGTGATTGACCGCGTACGTAGTGTCGGGATTGAGATCTCCAAGTGGGTCGTTGGAGATCGCTGCCAAATGCACGACGGCGTCGAAGCCGGCGAGGTGATCAGCCGTCACATCACGAATATCGAGCGATATCGACTCGGGAGGCTCGGGTTCTTCGCCGAACGAGCACTCGTGAAACAGGAAGTTGTCGAGCCCGACCACTTCGTGGCCGGCGTCGCGAAACACATCCACCAATACTGTGCCGATGTAGCCGTCGTGGCCCGTTACAAGCACCTTCATAGAGATTCCCCCACATTCATCCGCACTCGATCATCAAGTGCGGGATTCACCAGACTTTCCAAGGCGCTTTCGACTCCCATAGGCGTTCGAGCAACTTCTTGTCGCGCAGCGTGTCCATGCACTGCCAGAAGTCATAGTGCCTGAACGCCATCAGTTCTCCATCGGCTGCAAGACGTTGCAGCGGCTCGCGCTCGAACATGGTTTCGTCGTCGTCGATGTAGTCGCGAACACCGGGCTCGAGCACGAAAAACGCCCCGTTGATCCAGCCTTCACCGGCCTGTGGCTTCTCGTCGAATTCGGCGATCTGGTCGCCGTCCAGCTCGAGATGGCCAAATCGGGCCGGCGGACGAACTGCCGTGAGCGTCGCCAGCTTGCCGTGGGAGCGGTGGAAGTCGAGTAAAGCGTCGAGGTCGACGGTCGACAAGCCGTCTCCCCATGTCAGCATGCAGGTCTCGTCGCCCAGGTGGGGGAGGATGCGTTTGATGCGCCCCCCGGTCCCGGTGTCGAGCCCCGTCTCGATCAGGGAGACTCTCCAGTCGCGGGTAGACCCGTTCGAAGTGCCGACACCGGGGCCCCGCGTCATGTCAATGTGCAGGTCGCCGGAAAGCGATGCATAGTCGTTGAACCAACGCTTCACGTAGTCAGCCTTGTAGCCCAACGCGACCACGAAGTCGGAGAAGCCGAAATGTTCGTAATAGCGCATGATGTGCCAGAGAAGCGGTTTGCCACCGATCTCCACCATCGGCTTGGGGATCCGTTCAGTCTCTTCTGCCAGCCGAGTTCCATACCCGCCGGCAAGGATGCCCACTTTCATTGTGCACCTGCCCCCGTCGACGCGCCAACTACGGCCACACTCCGTGTGCGGCCAAGATGTCGCGCAAATCTGATCCCCACCATTCTTGCCCCTCATCCGTATCTGTTGGGGCGATTGTAAATGAGGTTGTAGGGGGACGGCCACAAGTTTTTGACGCTCGCCATCGACTGACCAGGTTCGGTCTAGCCACCAAATTCGGCCACCCAGCGCAGCCGACGGCTGAGATCGCCTTAGGAGGCGGCTCTCAACGGCTCGCCCCCGGGCCCGTGGGCGACAACGAGAGATTGGCGCAGGGTGGATGCGAGCCGTGCTCCTGAAGCCGATTCCCAAAATACGGCAAACATCGTATGTACTCGAAAGGCTGGAATCGATACGCTACCTGGGTGTTCATGGGGTTTTGGCGTGTTTCGCGCCGGAGCCACAGAGATTTTCGGGCTTGAAATGAGGGACTTGATGGAAGACACACCACGGGAAGAGATCAGTAGGAGGGAAGCGCTCAAGCGCGGCGCCAAGATCGGTGTCGGCGTTTTGTGGGCGACCCCCGCGGTTCAGGCAGTATCGATGGTACGTTCTGCGGCTGCGGCCACCAGCCCACCGCCTGACGAGCCCGTCTATTACGGCGTGAAGGTCGAAGAAGGTGTTTGCGAGGACATCTGGGATCAGATCGGCCGAGATACCTCAGACGGCGCTCCTACCGGTCACTGTCTCACGCCCAACAAGGGCGATCTTGCGGTGATCCCGGGTGGCTGTGGAAAAGTGACAATCATTTCCACGGATGAGGATGAGAATTGGGTAATCGAGCTCGCCGAGGGTTGCGAGATTGTTGCGGATGAGTGTTTGATCTTGACGAAGGCAGGCACCGAGTGCCTGAAGGATCCCGCCTTCAGGAGGGATGGGCAGAGGTACTACTTCTTCAATCCAGCCTCGAACGGCAAGGGAATCTCTCACGTTGAATTCGTGATCTGCTGTCGTCAGCGCGACTGAGCGCGAGCGGCCTATTTGCGAGACGCGGCCCGATTTCGGGCCGCGTCTTTGCGCGAGTCGGGCATCCGGTTGAGCACAATCGTCAGGCGACGCTGATTTCTCGCCGCAGCAACTGGGCGGCCTGGATCGGGTCCCCGTATCGCAGCCGCCATACCTGAGCATCGGTGGCGAGTCTCGCCGCCAGCCGAAAAGCTCGTTCTCCGTCCTTGTAGTGATTGAAGGACAGTCGGAGCAGAGCTGCCATGGCTTCATGTGCCGGGGCCTGCTCGAGGGAGCTTTCACCGTGTCCGTACTCGGCCAGCACGATATGGCCGAGCTCGAACTCCGGGTCGGCGAGTTCGGCCCCGAGTTGGGAAGCTGTCACGTAGCTCTCAGCATGTCCCATCTCGGTTGATTCTCTGGTGTCCATGCCAAGCACGTTCCGAGACCATTGGCTCAATGCCAAGGGTTTTGGATATCGAACGATTGCGTTGGAGTCTGCACTCACCACCATCGCCTCATCGGAGGCGTATGCGAAACCTTGGAGCAGACATGCGGCAGTGAGCGTTGTTTTGCCGTCGCCGGACTCGGCAGGGAACGCAACGCCGACACCGCCGATGGACACGACGCCGGCGTGAACTGCGAAGTCGCGGCACTCTTCTACTGCGAGGCGATTCATCGTTGCCAGGAGTGCATCCAGCGAGGCATCAGGACCCTCGCCCAAGTGGAGACGTTGACAATCGCGGAATACCGCAGCCGTTCCCGGCTCACGCACTCCAACCAGGTCGCCACCCGCAATCGAGAACGTGTGCCGCCCTCGGACGCCGGTACGTCCGCCGTAGTCAAACGGATCCAAGAGCCGCGAAGGCTCCTCGAGGTGCTCGGCGTGCGTCGCCTGGATCCGAAACCGGGTCCCCAACATGAGAAAGTCTTGCTCTGCGGCCCACACGAGGTCGCTCAGATCCGCCCTTCAACCCGGCTTCTTGCGGATCCCTCTAGGCCGTGCCTCGTTCACCACTGGTCGAGGAATCCCTCCGTGACGAATTCCTCCAAGGTCTCGTCCACATCGTTGCGAATCTCAGCCGGGGACGTCTGGTACGAGCTGGCCAGTCTGTCGGTGATTTCGGCGGGCGTGAAATCGCCATCACACAGCAACCAGATGTCCGATGCTGTCCGGTTCAGCACCAACACGTACTCCCGCCGGGCGTCGTAGAGGCTGACGTCACCTGCAACTTCGGTCTCGATTACGTGTGGCGGCGGTGGCCCGACCCGCCCTGATGTTGCGTAGCTCACGCCCCCCAAACCATTTCCCTCGTGCTTGCCGTCGGTGGTGCAGCGAGTCGATGCTAGCGGTCTGCCGGCGAAGCGTCGTCGACGTCATGCTGGTTGTTTTCAGAGCCCAACCGGACCAGGCCAAGCACAGCAAGCTCGGAGAGCCCCTTCTCTACGTCTTGGCGCGCCTCGACCTCATCGACCTTCGTCAGATCGGCGACGGCCGCAACCATCTCCTCGGGCGTGGTTTCGCCGTCACAGAGTTGCCACAGCGCAAACGCAGACGGATTCATCAGCGTCAGCACCTCGGTGACGGGGTTGAACACTGCGACCTCGTGGCCATGGTCGCGAATCCGCGGCTCACCTGATCTCGTGGGGGGTGTCGTCCACCAGTGCGGTTGCGTCATTGCTGGGAACCCATCACAGTGTCGGTTCGGGATAGATCCCGCATTGTATTGCGAAGTGCATTGTCTCGGCCCGGGAGTGCACATCTAACTTCTTGAAAACACGCTCGCTGTGGGTCCGGGCGGTGGCTGGGCTGATGTAGAGCTCGGCGGCAATAGTTGCATTGTCGGCGCCGGATGCAATTAGTTCGAAGACCTCGCGCTCGCGTTTCGTGAGCATCTCGAGTTTCTCTCTCGCCGCCGACTCGAGCCGGCGTCTCCGCACGACATGTTTGAGCAGAGAGCCGAGCAGCGAAGGGGGTACCACGGCGTGGCCTTCGGCGAGCGTCTTCACCGCCGCGGCGATCTCCTCGAAGGGCGAATCGTCATCTAAGTAGCTCGATGCACCATGGGTGAAGGCGTGAATCATCTGGTCTGCGTCCGTAGGGCCCAAGACGAGGCTTGCCACCGGACCCCATGGCTCGGATTCCTGACTCTCTAGCCAGAGGTTCAGATCCAGAACAACGAGATCGAGGCCGTCAGCTCTTGCGGCAGCAATCAAGTCTGCGGCCGTGTCATACGGGCCCCTGATGCGGTTGGCATCGTCGCTGCCAAGGTACGCGCACAACGAAGCGGCAAACGAAGAATCCTTCGATGCGACTCCTACACGAATTGGCTCGCTCACATTTCCCACCTGTGTCTGGCGAACCCGGTCCGGCCGGCTGAAGGTAGATTACGCCTTTCGGCGTCTCAAGGGACTTCGCATGGGTGGGAACCGAGGCATGTCTGGCCAGAGCACAGGCGCGACCTGGCTTGGTGCCGCTCCAGAGGGGCTGAAACTCGTAGATCTTGCTGCGGGCAAGGATGTGACGGCAGACGCGTTGACCGAGCAACAGCTGGTTTGGGCGAGCAGGCACGGGCTTCTGGAAATAGTGGTGGATTCGATGTCTCGTGCTGCCGGACCGACCGCCTTGGCTCATCATGCCCGCCTCAGCGCGCGCCAGCAGGTGATGGAGGACTTCCTGCGCGAGACGCTGGAGTGCTTGGCGGAGCGCGAGGTACCGGTCGCGGTGTTGAAGGGGCCTTGCTTGGCAATGGCGTACTACCGAAATCCTGCGCTACGTCCGTACTCCGACCTCGACATTCTCGTGCGGCCCGAAGATCTGGAGCGCGCGATAACCGTGCTTCAAGAGTCGCCGCTCATTGGTGCCGCGACCCCGGCCAAACGCGCAACCTCAGACAAGCGTGACATCCCGGTCTATAACCTGTCGAAGGGCGTGCAGTTCAACGTCGACTTGCATTGGGACCTGTACAGCTATACCCGTCTCCGGGATCGTGCGGCAGGTGCGACGGCCGAGGCTTGGGCGCGCGCCACGCCTGATACGGCACACCCCTTGGGCCCGCTATGGGTTCTGCCCCGGGAGGCCGAACTCGCATTCTTATGCACCCATGCGTGGCTCGATCATCGTTTTCGGTTGATTCTGTTCCGCGATCTTCTGGAGATCGCGGTGAGCGACAGAGTCGATTGGGTAGATTTCGTGGCATTTGCAGGCCGATGGCGGCTCCGTAGCTTGAGTTACGTGTCGCTACTGATCGCGTCGCGGCTACTCGGGGCTCCAATCCCCGAGGACGTTCTGCGTGACCTGCGAGTGCCCTCGGCGACGTTGTGGGCGATCGAGAGAATGCTCCCGCGGGCCGACTTCGTGCAGTTTGATGGCCACAGCGTCCATCCGCTCAACCTGGCAGCGGTTGCACTAGACGACGACCCTGCCGTACGGAGGCGCACGGTCCTGAAGGCTCCAGTTGCCTTCCCGGGCTGGAAGAGTCGCGTCAAGCGGGAACGGGCGCTGCATGAACCAGCCCTGACAGCTGGGACTCGAACATCGCTTTCGCTGATCGTCGCTAGCAACCGCCGCCGTGGCGCCGAGGCGTTCGGCGAGCAGTTGGCCCTCGGCTTGGGCCGGCTGGGCTGGGATGTCGACATTCTCGCTCTATGGGACGGCGGGGACGACGCCACCTTCGACGCAGTAACGCTCTCGGACAAACCGCCGAACCCCAGACTCGACCCCCGCCAAGTGTGGCGGCTGCGGCGGCGACTCGAGAAGCACAAGCCCGCGTTGGTGCTCGCATACGGAGATGGCACGCTCGCCTACACGGCTACTGCTTTGGCAGGGCTTCGTCGCCGGCCTTTGCTTGCGTATGGGAGCGTGGGAGAGCCGGGACAGACCTCGTCTTCGCGTTCGAATCCGAGAATGCAGAGGAGACTGTACGCGCACACTGATCTCGTCCTGGCGTCATCCGAGCGCTGGAGAGAGCATCTAATTCGTGAGCTCGGACTCGATCCCGAACACGCGCAGACCGCACCGATGGGCATTGACATAGCGCCATTCGACGGGGATCGGCCACACCGTGAAGGTCCGCTCCGGGTGTTGGTCGTTGAAGGCCTTTTGGCAGAGAACGATTCCCCCGTTGCGATTCGCGTTCTGATGGGCGCGGCAGGGTCATCCGACTTACGCGTGAGATGCGTTGGAAACGGACTGCTCCGGTTTCAACTTGAGGCCAATGCGGATCAGCTTGGTTACGGCGACCGCTTCGAGTTCGCCGCAGCTGACGAGAACCTGCGACCGCAGCTTCTAATAGCGGACGTCTTGTTGTTGGCGTCCCAGACTGAGGGGTTCCCGAGTGCCGTGCTCGAGGCGGCGGCGGCAGGCGTTCCGGCTGTCGCGTTCACAGCTGACGGCGCTGGTGTCACTCCGGTGGATGGCGTCCCCGGAGTGATGATCGATCGCAACAATGAGGTCGCGGCGATCGACGCTCTCGTCGACCTCGCTGACCGACCCAATCGAGTGCGGCAGATGGGTGAGGAAGCCACGCGTCTGGCACACAGTGAGTTCGCCTTGGAGCGGTCGGTGCTCCGCTACGACACCATTCTCCGCAACGCTTTGAGTGAGCACGTCAGGTTGCGCCGCCGCACATAGAGTCAGTCCGGCAAAGCGTCATGTGGCCAAACCAGCTGGGCTCAGCGAATCTGCCTAACTAGAACGAAGGCTTCTGCCGCCTCCACCCCCACGGTGCTTCCTCGTAGCTCCGCCAGGGCACGAAGCGATCGTTCTGACCGCTCGTTCGGGAACTGCTTGAGCTGCGAGGCGTACTTCTTCATGGCTGCGAGCTTGGTGTCGAGGTGCTCGGTGATGTCCATCCACACATTCGGGGCAAACGATGGTGTGAGATACGGCGCGTTCCAGTTCGTCTCCGACAGCGTCTCATAGGCATACACGGATTCGGGCACTCGGCCTCCCGTAGGGCGGACTGCGACCAGCGAGGACTCGAATACAATCTGGTGGTCCTTGTGGATGTCGCCCGGGAACGGGACAAACACCACGTCAGGAGCGACGTCTCGCATCAGCTCAGCGATCGCACGGTTGAGCTCGCGATGTTGAATCGTGTCCAACTCGGCGGCGGGGAACTCCAAGAAGTGAGTCTTGGCAACGCCCAGAACCTGATGTGCTGCTGCGGCTTCGCGTTTCGCCCGGACATTGGCTTCTTCGCTGAAGAGCGGCTCGGTCCCTCGAGTAACAACGCCTATGTGCACGTCGCTCCCCGCCGCGCTCATGCGCGCGATCGTTCCACCGGCTCCCAGCACTTCGTCGTCCGGGTGCGGGGCCATTACGAGCGCTACGGGGCCGCGATTCGTCATTGCGCTTTCACTTCGTCCCTCCCTTTGGCCGGCTCATCCGACCGGAATCGATCGTGGAGTTTCAGCTTTCTCGGTCCTTTGCCGGAATCCTCGTCGGCGAACTCGAGGTTGCGCAAAAGAAGATGGCCGCCGTCGCCACAATGAACCAGCGAGCCTTCCTCCCCAATTGCCACGATTTGACCCGGGCTTGCCCAGTGCGGGGCGGCACCGATGAGGTCCGCCGCCCACACCGTCACCTTTCGGTCGTCGTAATAACTGAACGCGCCCGGATAGGGCGCTCCGGTGGCGCGGATGAGGGTCCATAATTCTCTAGCGGGCCGATCCCAGTCGATCCGGCCATCACCCGGCACGCGCTTTGCGCAGTATGTGGCTTGGGAGTGATCCTGAGGGTGCCGTGGAATATCACCGCCGGCCAATTGGGGTAGAACCGCCCGCAGCATCGATTGCAACGCGGCGGCGTGTTTGTCGTAGAGGCTGCGCGCCGTTTCGTCCGGATCGACTCCGACCTTCTCCTGGGCGACGATGTCGCCGTCGTCCATGCCTTCTGCCAGCCAGAACAGAGAAGCGCCGGTCTGCTCCAGGCCTTGAATGATGGTCCACGGAAGGACGGCCCTGCCCCGGTTTTGGGGAAGTGCCGAGGGATGAAAGCCGATGCATCCAATCGCGGGAATCTCGAGGAACTCGGGACCGCAGATTTGTGACCAGCCGAGCACGAAGACGATGTCGGGGTCGAGTTCCTTGAGCCGCGCGATGGTCTCGGGTTCGTTGATGTCCGTGGTTGGATGAGCCGCCAGGCCGTGTGTCGCGCTCAGCTCGACGAGATCTGCGTAGTCGCTGTGGCGGGCCTTGCGTTCCGCCGGGAGCGCTACAACGAGATGAGGAGCGTGTCCAGAGTCGACCATGGCCGCGAGTGCGGCTGCCGAGGACTCAACCGCTCCGACCAAGGCGGTCCGCATGCCGCATCGCCTCCTCGATTGCTCTCGGGTTGGGTTGTTCACCCTGAACAATCACCGACACCGTTCTTGCGAGGATCTGCATATCGCGCGAGAGCGACCAGTTGTCGATGTACCAGACGTCGAGCGCGATCCTCTCATTCCACGGGATCGTCGTGTTTCCGTTGACCTGGGCCCAGCCCGTTAGACCCGGCCGCACTTCGAGCCGGCGAAGTTCGAAAGGCGTGTACTGCGATACCTGCTCTGGGATCGTCGGACGGGGCCCAACGAGACTGAGGTCGCCTTTGACGACTCCAAGCAACTGGGGCAGTTCGTCGATCTTCAGCCGCCGCAGCCAGCGGCCGGAACGGGTCACGAGCTCATGGTCGGATGAAACCTGTCCGACTTCTTCAACCGGAGCATCATGCAGTCGCATACTTCGGAATTTGTGGAGACGAATTCGGCGTCCGCGCCTTCCGACTCGATCCTGGGTGAAGAACATTGGCCGGCCATCGTCAATCCAAACGGCGAGAGCCGCGGCCGCCAGCAACGGGCTGGCTACGACGAGCAATGCCGAACCCAGGGCAAGGTCGATCATGCGCTTGATCGTCACGGCCGCACGGATCTGAAGCCTGCGACGATGAGCCGGATTCGATGAGTCGCCCACTCAGCTCCTTGCCGTTGCCGTACGTTCGGGCAACCAGCGTAACGAGTGTTCGGCACCGACTCAGCTGTCGGAGAGCACACCGGAGGCATCGCAATGCGCCAAGCCATATTGCCGCGCGGAGCGAACGGGTGCCTCCGCACATGGCTCACTTGAGCAAATCCTTCTCAGACGCAAGTCGCCGATATGTCTCCATCACGGTCTTGACCACCTGGCGTTCGTCGAAGTGCTTCTCTGCGCGGCGCCGGCCCTCTTCACCCATGCTGTTTCGCAAGTCCGCATTGTCGCCAAGCTTCGCAATCGCTGCGGCAAGAGCTGAGGCGTCTGCGACCGGCACGAGGAGGCCGTTCTCACCTTCGGCTACGACCTCGCGGCACCCGCGTGCGTCTGTGGTGATGACCGGGAGAGCCATCGCTGCTGCCTCCATCGCAGCACGGGGGAATCCCTCTCGGTAGGACGGCAGAGTGAAGATATCCATTGCCGTGTAAAGGCGGTCAACATCGGTCCGCATCCCGAGAAACCGGATACCGTCCTGTTCGGCACGCTGAATGTCCGCCTCGCTGAGCCCATCCGACTTGTCGGGATCGCTCGGTCCGACGCAGAGAAAGACGTAGCGGTCGTCGTCCAAAATGCGGGCGGCTTCGAAGAGTTCGCCGTATCCCTTTTCTGCTACGAGGCGGCCAACCAGGCCCACGACGATCTTGTCCGGCGCGATGCCGAGTTCGGCACGCACGCTGTTGCGCACGGAATCCGGGAGGCGCTGCGGGTCGAAACGCTCGAGGTCGACTCCGTTGCCAAGATGCCAGATGCGCGGGCGGGGAGCGAGGCGGAGGCGCTTGAAGAGTTCAACGTCCTCAGAGCTCTGGATCAGCTCTGCATCGGAGAATCTCGACGCAATGGCCTCGAGGGTGTAGACCACGGCACGTTTGGCGAAGCGGTCATCGGGGGTGGCATAGAGCCCGTGCACGGTGTTCAGGACACCGGGTACACGCGCAATCCTGCCGAGCACGCGTCCATACAGGCCTGGCTTCGGGTTGTGCGTGTGGAGGATGTCGAAACGCTCTCGACGGAGCACGCGCCACAGTTCTGCCGCCGCCTTCAGGTCTGCCAGCGGGTCCATGCCTCGGGTCGATGACTGCAGCGGAATGTGCCGCATCCCGGCAGACTCGAGCTCGGCTACCCACGGGCCGGGAGCGCTGATGCCTACCACTTCCCAGCCTTCGTCGCGAATGGCTTCGAGCTGGGGAAACAAGAGGTACCGCAGGCTGATGTCGACGGTGGTGAGGTGGGCGATCTTCACAGACTGGCCGCCCGCCCCTGACGGCCCGCTCGTGTCAACCGGCTGTCGACTCCGGATCGCAGCCGAACGGAACTGCTGTCACCACAATGCCTGAGACCGACAAGGCCCACTCTGCGCTCAGCCTGCAACTAGCTCCGTCCCGACTCTGCAATCGCTGCAGCATGGCTGTGGATGCGGTGCATTGCTTGACCGACCCGATCAACGGTTTCGAGTGGCAGGTGGCTCCATATGGGCAGGCTCACCACGCTGCCCGAAAGTTCATTGGTTACGGGCAAGTCCGGGCTCGAGACGTCTTTGTACGCGGTCTGACGATGGACAGGTGGAAAGTAATACTTCCTCGTTTGCACGCCTTCCGCGTGCAGCGCAGAGACCACTTCGTCGCGATCACACCCGAAGTTCTGCCGATCAATCAGGATGCTGAAGTCCTTGTATGAGCTCGTAGCGCCCTCTGGCACGGCTTGGAAGTCGACTCCGGGGAGCTCTCCGAGGACGTCGTGGTATCGGCGCGCCACTGCGTTGCGGTGAGCCACGCGCTCCGCCAGATGATCCAACGACTGCAGGGCCATGGCGGCATGGGGTTCCGACAACCGGGCGTTGAGCCCGTTGAAAAGGGTGTCGTAGTCTCCTGGATTCCCGTAGTCGCGCGCGAGGCGCATGTGTTCAGCCAGGGCGGCGTCGTTGGTCGCGACCAGCCCGCCTTCGGCCCCGCTCAGAACCTTCGTCGGCGTGAGGCTGAATACTTCGGCGCGGCCAAAGCCCCCCAAAGGGCGGGGACCTTGCTCGGTCGTGGTCATGCTGCCGGCGCCGTGCGCGGCATCGAAGATGATCTCTGCTCCCGACTCCTTGGCGAGCTTGGTCAGCCCGTCAACGTCGCATGGGACGCCCGAGACGTGAACCCCCACGATCAGTGACGGACTCCCTGAAACGTGCTCAGGACCCAGGGTCCAGGTTTGCCGATCACAGTCGGCGAAACTGATCTGGGCTGCGTTCCAAGCTGCCGCATGGGCTGTGGCTGAGAATGTAAACGAGGGCATGACGACTGGCCCACTCGGCTGTAGCGCTTGAATCACCAGCACCAACCCGAGTGTGCACGAGGCGACCGCCACGCAGTGCTCCACCTGGAGGGACTCGGCCACTCGCTCTTCGAGCTCGCGCACCATCGGCCCGTTGGTTACGTATCCGGACTCGAGGGCGTCTCCGATCCGCTTCAGAACCGCCTGGGGCTCTTCAATTGTCGGCCGGGCGAACGGGAGCGACTCAGCAAAGACTGGGTCGCCACCCAGTATGGCGGGAAGTTGACTCAAGATTCAGCTCCGATCTTCTCACGGGGGGCGGCCCCCACAGCCGCAGATTTTTCCGGGGTCGACTCTGGCAGGCTCCATCCCATACTCACGATCACCACCAGCAGGAATGGCAACACCTGTGAGCGTTGCCTTGCGATGATTCCAAAGTTGAGGATGGAGCTGAACACGACGACAAATCCGACCGTGAATGCGATGCTAGTTATGAGGTATGGGTATCTCCTGACGTGCCGCAGGTTGCGCAAGATCCACGGCAGTCTCCAAATGATGAGCGCGAGCATCAACGTGCTTTCCACAGAGCTGAGTCGAGCCTGTAGGTTGTGGGCATCGAAGGGCAGGGGCCCGAACAGGACTCGGATGGTGGCTGCCGGCAGTGAGCTAATGCTGGTTACAGCTTCGGCATCTATGGCGCTGCCGCCCTGCTGGGTGCGGTCCCGCAGTTCGTCGACGAGCGGGTCGAAGCCATCACCGCCGATTGAGATGCCGAGTTGGGAGCTCGCGACCGACGCCATCACGATCGCGCCCACGGTGCCGGCGAGGATCATTGCCCATCGTCTGGTTTGCCCGAGCCTGACCTCGGGTTGTCGTGCGATCAGCAGTGCCAGGCAAGTAGCCCCACCGAGGATGGCTGATACGTGAGGTCGGATTCCGGCGGCTGCCACAAGGCCGACGAACATCAGCAAGGCCCAGCGCAATTCATACCGTTCGAATATTCGGGCGGCGCCATACGCGGCTACTCCGAGGAACAAGACCATCAGGGCGTCTTTGCCGATACTCGCGGGCCAGAACAGCAGGGAGGGCAGGCAAAGGACAGCGACGGCGTATGAACGTAGTCGTTCGCGGGGCATCGCACGCCGGTAGGCCACGTAGAAGAGCAGCTGCCCAAGGAATGCAATGGTCGCGAACAGGAAGAAACCGCCGAGCATTGTCGGCTCGAAGGGGGCGTAGGTGAGTCCCGTGGCTTTGGCCGTGAACGTTGTGCCGGCGCCGCCGAGGCTGATGTCCGGGATCTGGAATCGCCGCCATTCGTCCGCTGCTACCAGGCCGTGACCGTGGTACCCGACGGCATCACCCGATCGGGCATATATATTGACGAGTACCCAGTATTTCAGCGCTGATGCGACCAGCTTGAATCCGAACGCGACCGTGATCAGGACCGGTAGCCACCCGCGGTCGGCATCGTTGGCGATGAGAAACCCAGTGAGGACCATGGCAGATGCAAGTACGAGGGCGAGCACGGTGGTCCCCGTGTGCATTCCGCCAGCGTCGGCCACGACGAGTGCGACGAGCGCAACTAGGCCGGCAACGACGACCCAAACTAGTGACGGCAGTAGCCAGCGGTTCGCGTCGCGTCTCGGTCGTCCGGTCATAGCAGTTCGAGATCACCCATAGAGAGGTCCCATGTTTGCAGCGATCGCACATCAACGGGCATGTCGACAAGAGGGCGCGCTATGAGTGACAACGCCTTCACCCGAGGTATTGGGAAGACGCCTGCGTGGACTGCAGCGCTACGCTCGGGAGAACCCTTGGAGAACCAGCCCACCATGTAGCTGGCGCGGGATCTTTGCCGCGCCGCCCTTATTGCGCGGCTCGCTTCGCTCCCAAACACGTCTGAAATGACCAGCTCGGGGCGGCCGTTGCGGACGTTCGAGCGGAGCACCGCCACACCGCCGTCGGCGACAACCTTGTGGTACGTCGCATTCGGGTTGCCGGCAAATCGCCATTCCAGGTACGCCTCGGTGCGTGGGGTCCGCAATCCCCGAGGTGGCCTGTCATCGATTGCGAAACTCGTTGCGGGAAGGGCATCTCCGACGAGCGGCGGCTGATGTGTGTTCTCGCCCGCGACCCGTTTGCGGAAGAGTCCTCCGAGGCGTGGAGACACCATGACCCCAATGGGTCCGACGACTTGCCAGCCCATTTTTAGGTAACCCGCCCCCGACCTGGGGTTGGGTGTGTTGAAGACCATGTCGATTCCGGCGTCTCGAGCAGCTTCGAGCGCCGTCTCGGTCAACATGCGGAAAATGCCCCGGCGCTGATATTCGGGATGCGTGGCGGTGTCGACAGCGCGGACACATCGGACCACGTTGCCATCTCGGGTCAAGAGATTCCAGCGCATGAAGGCTCGCAGCCCCACGAGTCTGTCGTCGGCCGATGCCACGAACATGATCGATCTTCCGAATGGGTTGGTCGTGTGCTTCCAATCGAACCACTCAGGCGTTCGTTGCCTGCCCGGTCCCGATCCCAGGGCCGCCTCGAGTAGCTCGAGGACGGCGCCTCGATCACTATCGTGATAGTCGCGGACACTGACGCTACCCATCGAGAACCTGCTCGTAGACCTTCTCGACGGAACGCACCATCGCTTCCAGGCCGAAATTCCGCTCGACCAGCTCCCGACCTGCGTTGCCCAGCTTTGTGGCTTGCCCGCGATCAGTCAGAATATGATCGACGGCGCTAGCGAGTGCGCCGGGCTGGCGTGCGGGCACCAGGAAGCCGGTTTCGTGATTACGCACAACCGTCGAAACGCCTCCGACATCGGTGGCCACGACCGGCGCGCCGAGTGACATCGCCTCCAGGATCGTCACCGGTAAGCCTTCGACGTCTGCCGGGTTGACATACACGTCAGCGGCGGCCATAAACGCCAAAGCATCGCTACGTCGACCAAGGAAACGCAGCGTGTCGCCCAGCCCCAGCTGTTCGGCCTCCGTCCGGAGCCGGATCAGGTCGTCTTCGTGCTTCGGCGCGCCAATGGACACAATCGTCACGTCTTGCCTCGACTTGCGCAGCTCGGCTGCCATCGCCACCAGGTTCGAGTGACCCTTATGGGGTCTTATGTTCCCCACGTGGACGACAAGCGCATCCCCGGCATTGAGGCTCAATTCAGCCCTTGCGGCCCCAACGGCTGCGGGGTCGACGTCCACACTCACTCCGTTGGGCACCACTTGAAGGTTCCGGGCCCGGTGGCTACCGAGTGAGTTGGCGACGGCCTCCGAAACCGCAATGACCGCCCGGTTCAGACGGTACGTCACGCGGTTCAACGTTCGTGTCGGCTGTCGATAGGAGTCTGCGAGGTTGTGTTCGGTGTACACCACCGGACGACCCGTCATGCGCGCCAAAACGCCTGTCATGGGCAGATGAGCGTGGATAAGGTCGATATCCCAATCGCGGACGAGCCTAAGCAGTCTCATCCATGCGATTAGCGAGTTGCCTTTGGGCTCGCCGATGCAAACAACTGGAAAGCCGAACCCTTCGATCTCTGGAACTAGCTGGTCCTTCCAGGGCAGCACGTACGCGACTCGGTAGTTGAATCGGGATCGATCCCACAGTCGGGCGCCCTCCGAAACCAACTTCTCCGCTCCACCAATACCTAGACCCTTTATAAGCACCAGCACGTTCGGCGGCTGTCCGGCCACCTTTAGCCACTCGCTTTGAGATCGTCCATCAGCTCATTGAGCCCGTCGGTGAAGCTGATCTCCGACTTCCAGCCAAGGGTTTCGTGAATCAAATCCGAGCTGACGGTCGCCGGCGGGACGTCGCCCGGGCGCGGCTCCGAGAACGTCACTTCGGTGGGGTAGCGAGCGACGACTGTCTCGGCCAAATCCTTGATCGAGGTCATCTCCGGCGCAACCGTGTTGAGGGCGATTCCCCGGAGATCCGAGTGTGCCGCCATCGAGAATGCGCGGGCGATATCGGCCGCGTGAGTGAACTGGCGCCCCTGGGAACCGTCCCCCTGGATAGTGATCGGCTCGCCACTCTGTGCCTTATCGATGAAGATGCGGAAGACTGAGTTGGGCCTTAGTCCGCTGCCGTATGCGGTTCCGAGGCGAAGCGCCACCACGGGCACATCACGAAGGTGGTCCGCAGCGAGGAGCAAACGCTCGCCGGCGAGCTTGGTGATGTTGTACGGATGGTCCGGGTTGGTCGGATGGTCCTCGGTTATGGGCTCGAATTGTGGCTCACCGTAGACCTCCCACGTCGAGGCATAGACGACACGAGCCCCAACCTGTTGGGCTGCGGAGGCAACGTTCGCCGAGCCGGTCGAGTTGACCTCGGACGCCAGCGCGGGTTGCTCTGCCGCTAGGTAGACGTCTCCGATGGCCCCAACGTGACAGATCACGTCCTGGTTCATAGCGGCAGCAGCAACGGCCTCGCCGTCTCGCAGATCGCCCACAACGGACTGGATGTCCGAATCCCACACAACCTGTCGGTCGAACGCAGTTACCACGCATCCGTCTTCGAGAAGGCGCCGGGCTACGTGGCGCCCCAGAAATCCCGCCGCGCCGGTAATCAGTACTTTCATGGACAACCCCCTGGTCCCGTGTTTGCCATCTCCCGGTGGAGAGGCCGATGACAAATTAGCATTGGATTCTTACACCCGAATCTGGTAGAACTCTCGTTATCCACAGGAGGCCGCTGTAGGAGCGGCGATTTCGGCCCTATCCCAGTATGAGGGGGCGAGGGTCGGATTCATAGGGTTTAGGGAACAGGGGGCTTGTGGTTGTCTTCCTGACTTCGGGTGGTGCAATCCGTTGGACCAGGCGTGGCAGTCGCCACGGCATGGGTCCGGTAACACCGCGCTTCGGGAACTTCGCTGACGGTGGTAGGTCGCGTGGACACGCGAATTCGGGCTCGGGTGCTCCGCCACAAGTTCGGCAACAGTTCACTTCGGCGTCTCATTGCGTTCCAACGACGACAGTCATCATCGACACATTCCCTGACTCTCGAAGCGTTTTAAGTACTGCAGCCTGTAGGCTGAGCGGGGGAGGGTAGGGAATGGTGGTCAAGACTCTGGATGACGCCTACGTCGAATCGTGGAGCCCGCGCATTGCTAGAGCGCTGGCGAGGCTGCGGTCCGACTTGGCATTCGCCGCAATCGACGCCGCGACCGTGATGCTCGGGTACGTCGCGGCAATGGTGTTGCGCTTCCTCGATTCCGGCGTGACGGTCTCGGGCTGGTGGAATAGTTTCCTCATCTTGTTACCGGTGATCGTCATGGTCCATTTGGGGGCGAATCTATGGCTCGGTGCATATGGCCATGTATGGGAGCTTGCCTCGGTTGAGGAGGCCATGAGGTTGGTGGTCGCGGCACTGGCTTCCGCTTCGGTGCTCATCTGCGGCCTCTACGGCTTCGAGCAGTTGACGTCGGGCTCTCGGTTGGTACCCATTAGCGTATTGGTGCTTGGTAATGGCTTGACGCTCGGCGGCATGGGGGCGATGCGATATCGGTCCAGGTTGTTCTCTTTCAATCGAACCGAGACACTGGGTGAGGCGTCCTCCACGGTCGTCGTCGGGACTAGCCGTGCCGCTGCGGAACTCGCCCGCAATGGCACTCGGGGCCACGTAGATATGCACGTCGTTGGCTTCGTGTCGACGGGTGACAGGCGGACGGACAAGCGCATCGCCGGCCTCCCGGTGCTAGGACACCTGGAGGAGCTGCCTTCGGTGATCGAGCAACACGGGATTCAGCAAGTCGTGATAGCGGACCGTCTTACTAACGAGAGAATCCGAGACCTCGTCGACGTATTGGTAGAAATCGACGTGCGGCTGCGCATCGTGCAGCAGTTGCAGGATGTTCTCGGCAACGAGTCGCGCCTGACAGACATGCGGGATCTCGAACTGACAGACCTGCTACCTCGGCCGACGGTGACGACCGATCTCGACAGTGTCAGTGAGTTGCTATCAGGGAGGCGGGTACTTGTCACGGGCGCTGGGGGATCCATTGGCTCGGAGATTGCTCGCCAAGTATTGGCAATGAACCCGGCCGTCCTCGTTGCGCTTGACAACGATGAAACCCACCTGCACGACGCGACAATGTTGTGGCAAGAAGATGGGTTGGATGGCTTCCTCTCTGTTCTCGCAGACATTCGCGACGCGGAGCGAATCGGTCACGTATTCGCAGAATTCAACCCCGATGTGGTGTTTCACGCCGCAGCCCACAAACATGTACCGATCCTCGAGGGCTGCCCGGACGAGGCTGTGAAGACCAATGTGGCCGGCACTCGCAACCTCCTCGAGGCTTCGCGCATGCACGACGTCTCCCACTTCGTTCTCATCTCCACCGACAAAGCCGTTGACCCAAGCTCCGTGATGGGCGCCTCGAAGCGGCTTGCTGAGATGTTGGTGCAGTCGGCCAGTCAGCACTGGGGTAACAAGTGTGTGTATTCGGCTGTTCGGTTTGGCAATGTTCTTGGGTCTCGCGGGAGCGTTGTGCCTACATTCATGCGACAGATCCGCAGCGGGGGACCGGTGACGATCAGCGACCCTGACATGCTGCGGTATTTCATGACGGTGAACGAAGCTGTCCACCTCGTTCTACAGTCAGCAGCGCTATCCGAAGGCGGCGAGGTGTTTGTACTCGACATGGGCGAGCCAGTCCGGATCGGCGACCTCGCCCGTCGAATGATTCGGCTAGCGGGGCTCGTTCCAGGCAAGAACATTGAGGTCACGGTGACGGGCGCCCGGCCCGGCGAGAAGATGGTGGAAGTGCTGTCCCGGGAACCGTTGGAACCCGGCCCCCACCAGAAGATCAGAGTGGCTGCGCCGAGCTATCCGCCTGCCGTTACCCTTGCGGACGCGGTCGAAGATCTCTCTACGCTGGCCGACTATGGCAAGCAGGGTGAGATTCGTGAGCTGCTACATGCGTTGGCGTGGCACAATTGGCCCGCAGACGAGGTGGTCTACCTCGACCAGCCGGAATCGATTGTTAGGCCAGCGTAGATATTCATGGAGCCGAGGCGGTTCTTTCACATTCTCAAGGCTCGTTGGTGGCTCATTGTCATCGTCGCCTTAGCAGGAGCGGCCGCGGCCTTCGCACTCACCAGGGCGAGCAACGCGTCGATTGAGCCCTTGTTTGAGGCCGATGCCTCGATTCGCGTATTCCGCGTCAGCAACGAGAGTGAGCCCGTGTACCAGGCTCGTCTCGAGGTGCGTCGGGAGCAGATCGAAACGGTGGTCCGCGACCAACTGGTCGCCAATCCGAACCTGAGCGTCATCAGCAGTCCAATCACGGAAAGGTTGGTGCTACGCGCGACGTCCCCAGATGAGGCGATCGCAGAACATCAAGCCCGTGAACTGCGCGACCAGTATCTCACTGCGGAGACCGTCGTGAGCGATTCCGAGCAGATCCAGACGACACTCGACAGCCTGGCCGCAGGCATACGGGAGCTCAGAGCCCTCATCGATGCGCAGACTGCCGAGCCTGTGGAAGATCCGACCGACCGGTTGGTTCGGTTGGCGTTGGAGTCGGAGGCTTCGACTCTGCGGCAGCAGGCGGCGGCACTGCAGCTCCAATTAAGCCTGCCCAGCCAATTCCCGCCATTCGGCATTGAAGAGCCGGAGGAGCCCATCGAAGGCGAGGTGCCGCTGCTGTCGGAGTTCGAGCTTAGGCTTCAGCTTTCTCGAGTGGAGACCGCGCTGATGGAAGTCGAGCAAGAGCTAGAGACGGTGGCGCTGAGTGATGAGCCGCTCAGCGAGGACAATCTCGATCTGCTGGTGCTGCAACGAAGGCTCACAGACCTCGAAACGCAGTATGTGGAACTCTCTGTCGAGCTCGTTTCGGCGGGTGACGGCGAGGTCGCAATTGATCCTGTCGTTCCGGTATTCGAGCGCACACCGCAGCGGCAGTCTCCACGGCAGGCGGCCGCCGTCGGCTTCTTGGGGGCCGCGTTACTCGCAATGACCGGATTGCTGGTAATCGATCGTATCCGCCGCCCGATCCTCGGTGTCGAGGACATCGCCGAGAGGTCCCCGTTGGGAGTCATCCACCGTGATCGGTCCGCTTCGGATCCTTCCTTGCCGTGGTACCCACAAGCAGCCACTTCGTCGCGCCGCCGAGAGATCCAGACCGCTAGGGCGCGACTGGACTCGCTCGTAGGCGACGGAGCTTCTGCGATCCTGGTATCAGGCGTGTCAGTTCGAGGAGATGGCAGAGAATTCGCTGCCGACCTAGCCAGCTCCTTTGCGGCAGCTGGCAGACGCGTGGCGCTGATCGACGCCTCAGGTGAGACCGGGAGCACTCTTCCGGAGTTCGGTCAGCTCGACATGCGGCTCACGGACCTTGTGGTCGGCGGGCTGCACGGTGTTGGGCACGAAGATCGCAGAGCGGCCCTAAAGAATGCCCTTTCTGAAACTATGCCGGTCTCCCAGGGCCTCGTTTCGTTCACGCTCGACACCAAGTCGCTCGACGCCGTGGACCTATTCGCTGGTGTCGGGTTCCGGCTGCTGATCGAGGCAGCCCGGGCAGAATTCGATCTAGTCGTCATGGCCGGGCCCGATGTCACCGATCTCTCGACACCGATGATCGCACAGCGGAGCGATCTGGTTGTACTTGTGAGTGGCCTTCGGCAAACGACCGAGGCGGAGCTCGATCGGGTCGACGCGCTCCTCGGGGTCGATCAGAAAACGGTGTATGTTGCAGCTCTGACTGGCCGGGAACGGTTCGCCGTTGGTGCCTCCCTTCGCAGCTACGGTGTCCCACAGCGCATTCTCCGCAAACTTGCCAAGGGTTTCTTCGCGTTTGTTGACCTGTTCCGGGGCCGGTTTCCCGGGCCAAGGGTTCTTAGCTACCACCAGGTGGGAACCTCGTTCGGCCGCGAAATGGAGGTGTCGACACGCGCTTTTAGCTACCAGATCAGCTGGCTCCTCAACCGCGGTGAAATTATCAGGCTCGAAGACCTCTTCGACCGGTACGACGAGCCGGACGCCGATCGTTTGTTCGTCTTGACCTTCGATGACGGCTTCGCGGATGTGTACCACAACGCTTTCCCTGTTCTGCAGGAACTCGGCGTCCCATTCACGCTCTATTTGGCAACCTCGCCGATCGAGACCGGTCACCCGATGGACCCGAAGTATCCCGGAGCGGCGCCACTCACGTGGGAACAAGTGCGCGAAATGCAGGCATCCGGGCTTATGACGATCGGGGCGCACACTCACACCCACCCCGATCTCCGCATGCTCAGCACTGAGGAGATTGAGCGCGAGTTGAGCATCTCCGACTACCTCATCGAGATGAACACGGGACTCAGGCCTCGCCACTTCGCCTACCCCTGGGGATACTGGTCGCCGCTGGCTACGGGCGTCGTTAGGGAACGCTACGAGTCGGCGACGGTCGGCTCAGGGCCTCCAATCGACCGTAACACCTCCGAATACGCCGTATACCGGACTCCCGTCCAGCGAAGCGATGGGACCTGGCTGTTCCGGCGGCGGATCGTTGGCGGCTTCCGGCTCGAGGACCTAGTGCGCCGTCGCTTGAATCGCTACTCCGGTCCATGATTCTCCAGCGCGGAGTCACCGGCCACCGGTTGCCGCCGGGTGTGTCGCGACTGCCGGGCAATGAGGAACGCAAAGAGTCCTATTGCCGAGGCCGAAATCGCCACCGCCTCCCAGGTCGAGCTCCGCACTCCCGCGAACCGAGCAGCGACAGACAAGATGAGTGCATGGCCCGCGGCGGCCCATATCCGCACTTTTCCTGTCGAGTAGGTCGCCAATAGACCAGTCCAGCGGTGACCGGCAAGACGGCGAGCGACGGGTTCAGCGGCGAACAGTCCCACCGCTCCAGCAGCTCCGACCATCGATGAAAAACGCGCCTGGCCTCCCTGAGCTATCAGCCAGGCGTAGAGCCCCATCACGGCAAAGCTGCCGGCTCCCCCGATGCGGAGACCGATCCGATTCCATCCGGCCAGGGCGAGCGGTGCGGTCGCTCCCAGCATCACCAAGAGCTCCTCAGTGTCGGGCACGACGGAGAAGGCCGCTGCGGAGGTGGTTACGAACAGCAGTGGGCCGATTCCGAGCGCCTGGTATTGGTAGTCGAAGCTTGCCACCAGCGGCGACCCGACGGCAACGATGGCAAACACGATCCAAACCGCCGCGCCCAGGTCGGGTAGCGGGGCGATAAAGGAGATCGCCAGGGCGCCCGGTACCGCTGATGCGCTTGCAAGCATGGGCCACGAAGTCATAGACCCATACGCGAGGCCTGCGGCCGCCAAAATAGCCAGTCCGGCGATGAGTCGTAGCGGAACGTCGCGTACGGCTGGCATCGCCAGCAACGTGGCCAGAACAACGAGCACGCCGTGAATCGGGACGGCGCCAGTTCGAGATGAACGCCGGGCGACTAGGGCACCGATCCCCAGGGCCGCGGTCCCTAGCGTCAGGCCGCTTAGGAACCCGCGTGTTGTGAAGAGCTCCAGAGTCTCTGCTGATGGCCACATCGTGGCGGCGGATGTTACCTAGCCTCCCACCATTCAGCCTTGGATGGGAGGAGCTCAGACGTTGCAGTTCTGCCCGTCGACGTAGATCTTGGTCCCTGGGTACTTGGACAGAACTTCGACATCGCCACAGGTGAGGCCTGTGTTTTTGAATCTGAAGATGCTCGGCTCCTTGCCGCTACCGTTCCGCAGCACAACACGCTCGATGTCAGTTCCGGTGAATCGCACAGTGCCGGCTATGGGTCCCCCGAAGATGCTGACCTCGTCGGCACGCCCGCCGACTGCCGTCCAGCCGACGCTGTGGACAAACATGGAATCGACGTCGATTCCGACATAGCGGTAGTTGTTGACGTACGCCCCATGCTCGACCCCGGACCGCGAGACATTCCATGCCTTGAAGTTCTTGATCACGTGATCTCCGGAGTCATTCTGCCAAATGAAGGCACCGTTGTTCACGTTGTAGGCCCGATTGTTCTTGAAGATCCAGACCGTCCCGCCAACATTCTGATTTGCCTGGCTTGGCCAGTGGAAACCCGAGGAATTCTTGCCGCCATCGACGTTCATGGCCACGCTGCCGCGAATCACATTCCCGCTCCCGGCACCTAATTCGTACGCTCCGAAACTGTGGCCGTCGTCACCTGATGGAGGCCGCGCCCCATCGACGAGCATCCGAACAACCGTCGTATCGTTGCTGTTGTTGCCGGTGTGCTCTTTCGGTCGCGATGCTCCGTCACACTCACATGGTGGATCCCACCAGAATCCCTCCCTTGTGACGTTCTTGGCGATGTTGTCAATAAATGTGATGCCGTGGGAGGCATGGGGCACGTATGCCCGATTGGTGGAGTTCTTGACGACGACACCCCGAACCATCGTGCCACGAGATCCATCGCCGGCGTGATGCCAGTGGAGCGGATAATGGCCGAGCTGGGTACTCGGTCGGAGGTCGACCTCGACATAACGAATTACGGACTTCTGTGAGCCGTGCTCGAACCGTATGTCTCCGTTACCGAATATCCGGACATTGCGGTTCAGATTCTGGATCGCACCGTCATCGCTCCATGTCGACGTAGGCGTGCCAACCCAGTCCGCATATCCGCCTTGGGCGAAGGAGAGCCGCGCACCATTCCGCAGCTCGACGGTGTCTCCGGGGCGCAACTTCATGCGTGATGTGAATGTCTTGTCCTGGGTGAACACATGGTGGGTTGGCTCGGTGTCAAGAGGCTGGTGGACGCGTATGCGAGTACCGTCGCTGTCGTTCCCCGTGGCGTCATGGTTCGCGCCGGCGTCGTAGCCTCCCGGGGCGTCGAGGTCGGTGACGGTGAATCTTGGTTGGGGCTTCAGGTCACCGGCGATCCGACTGACGACACACCCACCTTTGGTGCTGTTGGTCACGCAGGATCGCGTCAGTCCCGCGAAGTCTCCCGTGACTGTCACACCTCCAACCTCGTTTTCACTGGCATCGCGCACTCTGATGGTCACGCTCGCGCGCCAACGTCCGTTCGGGAGGTCCTTGGCAATCGGGATCAGGTCGTGGACATGAACAGGACTCGCTTCGGTCGCGGCGCCGCCCGTGGGTTCAGCGACAGTGAATTCCGCATTCTGCGCTTGAGCTGCGCTGCTCTGGGCCGGGGCCGCTGCCGACGCGAGCAGCAGTAACGAGAGCGTGACAACCGCGGCCGCCTTGTCGACCAAGTAGGAGCGCCTGGCGTGGGTACCAGTGTGGTGAGCATTCGATGGGAAAAGCATTGGTTTGAGTCCTGTTGAAGAGCGAGCGCCTAGTCGAACATCGGCTCGCAAGGAGCATTTGATGAGAGATTCGTAGGACAAAAGAAAGGGTTCGACATCCGCTCGCGCACGGTCTTGCCCGGAGGATTGTGGGGGCGGATGGGTTATGGCGGCTACCGAATCACACTAAGAAGGGGCAAAGAATGCAGCTAGCGCTCGACTTCAGCTCTCCCGCTGTTCACGATGTCACGATCAGCTTGAGGTTCTTGAAGAGACGGAGGAAGGCGGAGCGATATGCCACAAATCCAAATGCCAAGTATGTCGCGACTCCGATGAGCACAACACTGATGAGACCTGGCCACTCAAGGGAGGTATCGCCGAGGAGGCGCTTTGTCCCGGTCACCGCTGCGACCATCACCAACGACGAGACAGTCGCCGGGGCAATCGAGGCCACAACATCGCGACCGCTTATCGGCAATGAAGGGACGACAAGCAGCTGCGAAACGGCGACTGCGGCGATGATTCCGGCGAACACTGCCCAAGCCACGCCAGTGAGGGTGCCCCGGCTATAGGTCATCGCCAATCCGACCGCGATGACAACGAGCCGGACCGCCCCGACCACCGCCGACTTCTGCGGCACACCGTCCGCGATGAAGACCGGTGCCGTTGTGCTGATGATGACGGACACACCGGCCGCGACTGCGATGATTGATGCCGGACGGACGGCTCCTTGATACTCAGAGCCGAAGAGGAGCGGAATGACCCCATCCGATACCGCGGCCAAGCCGAACATCAGCGGGAACCCGATCAGGGTGATTAGGCGAGTCGAATCCAGGAAGCCACGCCCCAATCTCTCCCGGTCGTCCGTGATTCGCGACAGGATTGGGAACATGACGTTTGTTCCGACGATGCTGAGACGCCGCTTGAGTACGTTGGGGATGACATACGCGATGTAGTAGATACCCAACGTCGCGGTGCCGAGCCGGCCGACCACCCAGTAGTCGATGTTCCGTGAAGCAAATGCAATGACTCCGTTGACGACCATCGTTGCGTTGAATGCAATGTCTTTGCGGATCGATAGCCAGCTGAACTCGGCCCGGGGTCGCCATCGACTCAAGACGAACGCAGAGAGCATCGAGGAAGCGCCAGCGACGAGTCGGCCGAGAACCACCGACCAAGCGCCTAGGTCGAAGGCTGCGGCAAGAGCGATGGCAACCGAGACGTAAGAGATGAAGTCGATCACCCCGATGGCCGCGACGGCGCCGAATCGCAGTTCGCGGGACAAGACCGCTGTTGGCACTGAGCGCAGTAAGGACAAAAGCATCACCGGCGCCAGCGCGGCGACGTATGGCGCCGCCCCGGCTTGTCCGAACGACGAAGCGAGGGGACCGGAGGCGGTCGCAAGAACGGCTGTAGCCACGGCTCCAAGGCCCAAGGCCAGCCAAAAGAATGTGGATACAAGGGTGTCGTCGACGTCGCGCCGGCGGACTACCGATGCGTTGATTCCGAATGTGTTGACTAGCGCAAATAGCGCCACGAGAACGCTCGCTACGGCAATGATTCCGAAGTCCTCGGGAGCCAGGAGGCGTGCCAACAGTGCCGTCGTGAATACCGACAAGAATTGCACCCCGAAGCTCTGGAGCGCAACCCATCGTCCGCCCTGTAGAGCGATCTCTGTCATCGAGCGCGTTGATTCCTCAGTCAACTCGGCTCCTCGGCCAGCCAATCGTTAAATCGTGGTCCGAGGAGCTTCGTTGCTCTCGGACATGGGTGCGAGGTCGCTATCTCACCGTCTCATCGAACGGGCCATTGGCGGCCTGACGAGTCGGCGACGGCACGATGGTCAATGCTGCGACTCGAGCATCGTAGGCCAGTCGTTTCCAGCCGCCATTGATCATTATCTGCCCGACGGCTGCCGTAGCCCTCGCTCGGCCGGGGATCGTAAGTTCCGACCGGAAGACGGCTGACAAGAATTCTCCGAGGCGGCGCCAGCTTGGAAAGACGATCTTGTCGGCGCGACTGCTATCGAACCAGGCCTCGCGTGCGTGGGTGTTCTTTGCGGAGGACTTCTGCCTGATCCTGACTGAGCGAGCATCGTGCTCGCGGGTGAGGAAGAGCCTTTCCGGCACCTCAAAGAAGGGTCCCTGCAGGGCGAGCTCGAGAAGAAGTGTCCTGTCACTCCCCGTGTAGCTGCCATGGAGCCTCGTTCGGTCGAGGGCCGACCGCCGCATAAGTCCGAAGATCGGTGAGTCCGATGCACCACCATGGATGTAAGGTCGAATCGCGGCCCCGGCGCGGATTCGTACATCCGGCGCACACAGCTCCGGGTGGGGGTTTCCCAGCTCGATGACGTCACCGTTGTCGTCGATCGTGTCAAACCTCGCGTACGCCAAGGGGGATTCGGGATGAGCGTCCAAGGCCTCTACGCATCGCTCGATGTACTTGGGTTCGATCAGGTCGTCGTGTGCTGCCCACTTGAAGTACTTCCCTCGTGACCGGTGGTATACGTCGTTGTAGTTCGGAGCCGCACCAAGATTGTGGGATTGGCGGTGATAGCGAACCCGGCCATCGCGCTCCACGAACTCTCGACATATCGCCTCGGTCCCGTCGGTCGAGGCGTTATCGCAAATCGTCAGCTCGAAGTCAGTGAATGACTGGGCGACAATCGACTCGAGGCAATCGCGCAGGAAGTTCTCGCCGTTGTAGACAGGCACACCGATGCTTACGAATGGGGCGTTCAAGTCAGACGCCTCCGAGGTCGCTCGGCGCCAGAGCACCGGGGCTGCCGAGCCTGGCCTGGGCGTCGAGGATACGATGGAAGTGCGTGTGCGAAAGCGTCGGCGTTTCACTAACGGCCAGGCGTTGGTTTGCCACCAGTGCGGCGTCCAAAAGTCCGCGTTCGAGCCGGCAGCGCTCGTACAGTTTCCGGTGCTCTTCGAAGCTTCGTTCAGGGCGGGCTTGTGCGACCTTTTCGAGAGCGATCCGGGCACCTTCGGACGGTCCTGACTTGAAAAGAGACGCCAAGTCGTTGTGCAGCCACCCGAGCCCTGCGAATTCCCAGTCGACAGCTTTCAACTGGGCTGGATCCGTGCGATGGTGAAAGAGGTTGTCGTTCCGATAGTCTCCGTGGACGGCGTCATCAGCGCGCTCTGGGGTTTCTGCGAGGTAGAGGTCGGCTACTGATTCCCATCGTTCGATCAGATCTCGGGCGGGCTCATAGCCGGTCTGCGCGGCAAATCGACCCAACGCGTCGTGGGAATACTCGATGAATTCCTCGGGAAAGGCGTCGTCGTACCGCGTGATGGCTGCCGACGGGTTTGCATCAATCCACTCCCGGATCGCATCGCTGACCTCGAGTAAGCGATCAACCGCCCACAGCTTGTCGTCCTGACTGAATCCACGCCGGTATGTAGCGTTGAGATCCTCCAGGAAGTACTGGTAATGCTGCTGCGGGACCAGCTCCAGTTGCTGGTAGCAGGTGGCGAGCAACGGCTCGAGTTTGGGCGTGGGAGATGCGTACATGCCGGCCTCGGGCAGGCCGGGCCGGCCGGGAAAGCCAACAACCGCCGGATAGCGTTCTGGTGCCAGGTTCACGTCCTTGAAGACCAGAGTGGCCTGACGACCGGACGACCCTTTGAGCCATATCACGTAGGCCGTGGCTTCCTTGTATCCCGACACGCTGGCGTGCTGAACGCTGCGCGCTGGTCCTCCAAGCAGTTGCGTAGCGGTGTCTGACAAGGCATCGCGGTCGGCGCTCGGGGGCGGGCCCGGAACGCGACGCCGCTTGATCCTGGCGCGACGAACAGCACCACGGAGGCTCGCCGGTGCCCGCTGCCGTATCCATGCGGGTGCCGAGATCATCTGAGCCACCGTCCGCGGGACCCGGTAGCAAGCGCCGTGAGCGCGCGCCAACGCCGAGAATCAACAATGAACACCGCTATCCCCACGAATCCCCCATAACCCTATTTACGACAACGGAAATTGCAGGTTAGTTTAGCCGTTCATGGCGGCCTCTCGGGCGCTGAGGAGTGACAAGTCCAGAATGGCTGCTTTGTCGCCCTGCGCGGGGCGCTTTGGCACTCGTCGCGATCCATCCTGCCGACCGTCGTGCAGCCATGGGGCGGCAGTAGACGCGACTGTGGCGCCCTTTTTGATCGGGGCGCCACAGTGATCCTTACGTTTCAGACCCGAGCGTCAGAGTCTGCATTCGGTTCCGTCGATTATCAGCTTGGTACCGGTGCCCACAGACTCAATCACAACATCGCTGCAGCTCAAGCCAGTGTTGTTGAAGATGAACGTTCCGGGATTGCGGCTGTTGCCATTGCCGAGGAACACACGCTTGATCGCCGTACCGTCGAACGTGACCTCGTCTTTGCCATTGTTCGAGTGGGTGATTCGCACCTCGTTGATGCGGCCCCCCACTGTCTTCCAGCCACCCAGTCCGTGGACGAGCATGGAATCGACATCGGGTTCGACGTACGTGTACTCGTTGTTGTACGCACCGTGCTCGATGCCGAATTCCGAGACGGCCCAGGCCTTGAACCGCGTAATGATGTGGTCCGATCGGTCGTTCTGCCACGCGAAGATCCCGTTCACGACGTGGTGGGCCCGCAGATCCTCGGCAACCCACACGTTGCCGCCCACATTCTGATTGGCTTGTGATGGCCAGCGGAAGCCTGAGGAGTTCGTTCCTCCCTGAACATTCATGGCCACGCTATCGCGGATGACGTTTCCGCGGCCGGCGCCTAGGAGGAAGGCCGTCTGGGTGTGGCCATTGTCACCGCTTGGGGGCCTCACCCCGTCCACGAGCATCCGGACCACGAACGTGTCGTTCGTGTTGTTTGCGGTGTGCTCTTTCATGCGCGTTGCGCCGTCACACTCACATGGGGTATCCCACCAGAAACCTTCGCGGGTGATGTTCTTGGCGATGTTGTCCTTGAAGGTGATCCCGTGCGATGCGTGGGGCACATAGGCGCGGTTAGTTGAGTTCTTGATCACAACGCCCTCTACCAAGGTGCCGCGAGAACCTTCCATCGCGTGGTGCCAGTGCAACGGATAGTGGCCCAGCTCTGTCGAGGGCTGGAGATCGATCTCCACGAACCGGATCGTCGACGTCTGTGAGCCATGTTCGAAGCGAATGTCGCCTTCACCGAAGATCTTGATGTCCCTGGTCAGGTTCTGCGTGTTTCCGTTGTTGGACCAGGTGCTCGTTGGAGTTCCCTGCCAATCCGCATATCCACCGTGGGCGAAGCTCAGCCGAGCTTTGTTGCGAAACTCGATGCTGTCGCCCGGTCGCAGCGTCAAGACCGTCGTGTAGGTCGTGTCTTGGTCGATCACCAGGTGAGATGCGCCGCCGGGCGGCACCGTCGTCGTCGGCGGTGCGGTAGTCGTCGGAGGAGCTTCCGTGGTGGTCGGTGGGCTGGTTGTTCCGGGCACGGTCGTGGTCGGTGCCGACGTAGTCGTGGGCGCCGCCGTGGTCGTCGGTCCGAATGTGGTGGTGGGCGCGGTCGTCGTCGTCACCGGGCCTGCGGTCGTGGACGTGGTTGTAGTTGAAGACGGGACAACGGTGCCGTCCGATGTCTGATACAGCCACTCCGTACCCATGACCTCCCACCAGCGCGACTGGTTGTCGTTCCAACCTGTCTGGCCCTCTGCGAGCGGGTGCTCGCTCGAGCGCATGTCCAAGTGAATGGCTCTTTGGCCGAGGTTGCCGGCTACGGACCAGCCGTCACGCCATAGTTCGACATAGGGCAGGAATCCGTTAAACGTGTTGGCGCTGCCGCTCCAGCGGGCTCCAACCTCCCAAGTAGCTGAGTCACGATCGACGTCGGCTATCGCGAAAGCCTTTGAGCGGATAACCCTTGCTGCGGGTTCGCCCCACTCGACTTTGTCCAGGTCGGTGGAAGCCGGCGAGTTGCTCATCCAGAAGTGCGCTGCCGATCCTGACTCCGGAGTGTGTACGTCGAGACGGATGCGGAACCAATAGCCCACGCCGTCCTTCATCTTCATGTTGGGAGTGAAGAATCGATGATTCCGCCCCGTCGTGTCACGCACCCAGAGACCGAGATGTCCGTGTTTGTGGAACTCGACCCACAAGGTCTGGTCATTCCTGACTCCGGTAGCGCGCGAGAGCACGGTTTGAGGCTGCCGCTGGTTCCAGGACTCCGAAGCGGCGTAGAAGACGACCTCGACGTCGCCAGTGCCGTTCGAGAACGACTCGCCCTGGACATAGTTTCCTGCTTCGCCGGGGAAGATGATCCCCGAGTCCTTGGTGGCCGCCTGGCTGGGTAACGCCAGCATGACGATCGCGATGACGATTACAGCGCCCAGCAGCGCTGGCCAGGCATGATCGAATGCGCGGCCGCGAGGGCGCGCGTTATGGGGGGTTCGCAGAGGTAGCACCGGTATTAGTCCCTTCGTCCGGTATGCACGGTCGATCAAGCTTGTTGGTCGATCTAACTACGTAGCGTGGTCTATCGGGCTAAGGGCAGGTCTGCTTTAGGGAAAAGTTCGTTATACCTCTTCGGGAAGGGTAGCGTTGTGTTGCAACGGATTCGACAGATTCCGCGACTCTCCTAGCGGCCTATTAGGTCGATCTTTGCAACCACTTAACGTGGTTACAGGTCGGGCGAATCCACGGGTGACTGTGTTTGAGCGCTGGTGGGGTCGCGGCTCTCACGGGGCCCGCTCGCTTCATCGTGGCCAGAGCGTTGAGCCGAGCTGAGCCTCGAGTTTGGCAATGTCGTCCCACAGCGCCGCCTCTACGCTGGCGGCTACCTGCCCCCGCGATGAATCGATCAGGTCGCGGTAACGGCGAGAGTCAGACGTCAGCAGCTTCATTCCTGCTCTCCTGAGCGGCTTCGGCAGTTTTCCGAGCCGCTTCATAGCCCCGGATTGGCCCAGTTGATCGAAGAGCTTCGAGTAGCCGCGTCTTCCTTCCGTCGGATTCTGCTGGTCCGTCGGACGTGGAGATGGCGGCAGACCGAGGTGGCTAAGGATCGACTCCCAGGCCCCGCCGTCTTCGATGAGATCTTCGAATCTCACGACGAGCAGCTGACTTTCTGGAAACCGCTGGAAATACGGCTGCAGGCTCGTCCAGTACATGCTCCGCGTCACATACTCGGAATCGACGGTCGCTGCCTCGGGGAAAGGCCGGCGCTCCCGACCTCGCTGGACCCAGTGCCGATAGTGCGAGCGGAAACGATCTACCGGATGCCTGGCCACGAAGATCAATCTTGCGTCAGGCAGGGTTTCGAGGATCCGGCTTGCGGCCAGGTCTGCCCGCGCAGGGTCCGTGTAGCCCGGTGACGCCTCTCCAGTGATTGCGGCGGCGTCATCGAAGAACGAGCGATACCAGTCCACGCCCTTGTTCCAGCGCTCATCGTCGAAGAAGAAGTGGATCTCCTTGGTGTCCGGAAGCTCGACGCCCTCCAGCCTTCCGAGCCAACGAAATAGCGATGTCGTTCCGGCCTTCATCGCGCCAATGATCAAAAAGTCTGGATTCCTGGCCATAACCTGCCTAGCGGGAGCAGGACGCAGGTTAGGGCAGTTTGACCGGCATGGGCTGCACGGTCCGCAGCGGGGATGCGGCGGCGGGAATCACATCACGTGATGCTCAGCTCGAAGCTTCCGCCTAGAGGCGGCGCGAGGCCGTCTTCAATCGTGAAAGTAAAGGAGTCGATTGCTGAAGGCGATCCGCCATGGACGTATACGACCAGGCCCGCATTCACGTCGGCCTGCGTGAATGTCCCTCCTGATCCGAGCGCGACCCCGTCAAGGCGTATCTCTCCGCGGTTCGGTAGATCGACCAGACGGTACGTGAGATCTCCCGGGCCATGATCAGCGTCTACTGCCAGAAGCCGAGTGTTGTCGATCAGCAGCGTCCCGCCCTCGGCAACGGAGTCGGTGTGTTTCGCGATCTGCTCGTATATCGCAACGGTATTGGCGTCTTTCAATGCCGCTATAAGATCCACATCGCCGTCTCGGTCGACATCACCTGTCGCGAGCCCATAAGCACCGTTGGAAGATGCAGCCACCAGGATCTCTACGAACCCTCCGCTGCCATCGTTCTCGTACCAGTAGATCCGATCGTCCCGCATAATCGCCGCGGCGGCGTCGAGATCGCCATCGCCGTCGAAGTCTGCGGCAATGGCGGTTCGCGCTCCCCGTCTACCGGTGGCCATGATGTGCTTGGTAAACCCACCACCACCGTCGTTTTCGTACCAAGCGACGGTGTCGGCATTCTTAAGGGCGGCCAAGACGTCGATGTCGCCATCTCCGTCCAAGTCCCCGGGGCTGACGTAATAGGCGCCGTCTGCGTTGCTGTCGATCACGTGCTTGGTGAACGACTGGTTGCCGTCGTTCTCGTGCCATGCGACGATATCGTCGCCATGACTGGCGGCGAAGATGTCGATGTCGCCGTCACCGTCGACGTCGGCCGGTTCGGCCCGCTTCGCCTGCACCGCAGACGTATCGATGATGTGTTCAGTGAAGTTCTCGTTCCCATCGTTCTCGTGCCACATGACCGTATTCGAGTCCTGGTTGGTTGTGATGACGTCCTTATCCCCGTCGCCGTCGATGTCCCACGGAACCACCGAATGCGGCCCGTCGTGGCTGCCAGGGATGTCGTGGCGAGTGAAGCTCCCCGTGCCGTCGTTCTCGTACCAGGCCACCACATCGGCAAGGTACCCAGCGGCCAACACGTCGACGTCACCGTCACCGTCCAAGTCCTCAGCGTGTATCGGATATGCGCCGGCAAGTGCCGGGTCGAGCATCACTCTGGTGTATGTTCCACCATCGTTCCTGAACCATTCGACAGTTCCGTCGACGTAGTCCGTTGCTACTAAGTCGACGTCGGAATCACCGTCGAAATCGGCGACGGCGACCGCGTGGGTCTGGCCCATCGTTGTGTCGACGACGAGCTGGGCGAAGTCGACCTGACCAGTCACGAATTCGGGCAGGGCGTTTGAGGCAGACACCGAGATGCTGACGGTTGCCGCCGGCGATGTCAGAACACCGTCGCTCGCCTCGTAAGTGAAGGTGTCGATTCCCTGGAACCCTGCGTCGGGCTGGTAATCGAAAGAGCCGTCCGAACTCAGCGATAGCGTACCGTTGGCTACGTCTGTGAGGAGGGCAGCTTGGAGCGGATCGCCGTCCGGATCGGTGTCGTTGGCGAGCACTCCCGAGATTGCGTTTAGGCTCAACTGCGTGCCCGGAGTCGTGCTGTAGGCATCACTGTTTGCGATCGGAGCATCTGGGACCGCCTGCACCGTCAGCGTCACGGTCGCAAGATTTGATGTGGCCGAGCCGTCGCTAGCGCGATATGTGAAGCTATCCGTGCCGCTGAAATTGGGATCCGGTTGATAGGTGAATGAGCCATCGGCAGCCAGAGAGAGCTGCCCGCTGGATACGTCGCTCACCAGTTGGGCCTGTATGGGATCGCCGTCGGAGTCACTGTCGTTGGCCAGCACGCCTGTCAAAGCATCACGAGACAGGAGCACGTCCTCGTCCGTTGTGTAGGAATCGCTGTTGGCGATCGGAGCTTGGTTGTTGGGGTTGGCCGTGACCTCGGTGACGACGACGTCGCCGAATGTCGCGGTCGCGTGATGGGCGACCAGCAACACGGATCCGTTGGTTTGTTGCCCAGCCGGTTCGTTGTTGACTATGTCCCATCCGGGGGGCTCTGACAGACTCGCATCCCACATTTTGAACGAGTATTGGTGACTCCCGTCGCCAAGTGTCTCGGCTCGCATCTTGAAGAGGTACTCGACGTCGAGCTCGAAGGCCCGCGGTTGTTGGCTGATGACCGATCCGTTGCTGTCCCACATCATGATGATTTCGTCACCGTTGCCCATGACTCGCCACATCGCCAGGCCGCCGATGGAGGCGGTCCAGTCGCCAGCCGGTTGCTCACCTGGGAAGTTCTCCTCGTGTCCACCCCAGCGCACCGCGACGCCGACGCCTGGCGCGGGGCTGGTCGGAATGCGGATTTCGTGGACCGTTATCGGAACGACAAGCTCGTAGTTGTCCCACGACAAGTCGCCGAGCCCGACGAAGCGGTCATAGCCGCGCTCGACGATTGTCACGCTGTTGCCTTGCAGCGCCCAGTGTCCGTCGACAACCTGAGCTATGTCGGAGATCTCGGTAGCTGAGCTCCAATCGAAGGCGTGGTTCATCGACGGCACAGCGCCGGGCGAGTAATTGATCGTCACGACCTCGTTGGTCTCGTTCCCGAGGCCGTCAACTGCCCTGAGGTTGACGGTGTTGCCACCCAGCGACAGGTCCGTGATCGGGATGTCGGCGTTGAAATCGCCGGCGGCTGCGAGTCTGTTGGAGTTGGGACCGATCGAAAGCGGTAGTTCCGATCCGCCGTTCAGGCTGTAGAACAGAGCGGAGACGCCGTCGGGATCGTCGACATTCCCCATGAGGTTGGCGTCAGGGTTTGCCACGCCGTTCTGCCCGAAGGTCTGTGAGGGCCCGTACCAGATCGCGAACGTCGGACCAGAACCACCACTCGGTGGCTGGGTGGTGAAGGTGTCGTCTGTGGTGGTGGTGGGTAGCCCGCCGCCGTCGGTTGAGGTGAGTTGGAAGTGGTAGAGGGTGGCGGCGGTGAGGCCGGTCAGGGGTGCGGTGTGGGAGGTGGTCAGGGTGAGGTCTTCATAGAGGCTGCCGTAGCCGGTGGTCTCGCCGAAGTCGACGCGGGTGGTGGCGGGCTCGTCGGTGTCCCACGTGATCGTTGCGGTTGTCTCCCCAGGCGTGACCACCACATTGGAGATCACCGGGGGAGCGGTGTCGGCAAGGAACGTTGCCGTGACTGCCACATTGCTCGTCATGACAATGTTGAGCGGATTGTCGGTGCTCGAGATATCACCACTCCAGGCGTCGAACTCGTTGTCCGGATCCGGGATTGCATCGAGCGTCACAGCTTCTCCGCACGAGTAGGTCGGCGCGCTCGGCGTGACGTTCACGGTGCCGCCACCCACCACAGTGATATCGAGCGTCAGATCCGCCGGCACCGCCCCCTGATCCTCATTCACGACGGGGCTGGCGGTGTTGAAGAAATAGTCGAATACCGCCGTGTGGGCAGGTGGATTGCTGCCGGCGTTCCCCGCCATCAAGCCGACCTGGGTGGTCGTCATCGAGTGATTGAACGTCGCCGCAGTGAGCCACGCCGCGCCATCGAAGGAATAGGTGAGCGTCCATGCGTCCCCCACCCGGCTTATCCGCAGGAACATCGGGGCGGTCGCTGTGATCTTCTTGGCGACCTTCATCGAAGCCGATCCGTTATCAATCACCGCTCCGAAGATCCTGACCGAGCCGCCCGATTTGTATGTGTCGAATCGTATGAAGTGACCGGCGCTCTCCTCGACCAGAAAGCCCTGAACCTGGATCGAGGAGGTTACGGCCGAATCGATCTTTGTCTCGACCTCGAAATCTTCATCGCTCATCGGCTGCATCAGGCGCACCGAGTCATTGCCGGATTTCCACGGATTGTGCGCCGTGCCGCCCGGCACAAAGAGCTCGAGCTGGGCATCCCCCGATCCGCCACCCACCACTTGAGCCGACCCTCCGCCCAACGGATCCACCAACGACCACAACGAAGGATCCACCGCACACGCATTGAAATCATCAGAAACAATCCCAGAAGGATCGCCGCCCGGCGCTTGGGTGGTGAAGGTGTCGTCTGCGGTGGTGGTGGGTAGCCCGCCGCCGTCGGTTGAGGTGAGTTGGAAGTGGTAGAGGGTGGCGGCGGTGAGGCCGGTCAGGGGTGCGGTGTGGGAGGTGGTCAGGGTGAGGTCTTCATAGTTACTGCCGTAGCCGGTGGTCTCGCCGAAGTCGACGCGGGTGGTGGCGGGCTCGTCGGTGTCCCACGTGATCGTTGCGGTTGTCTCCCCAGGCGTGACCACCACATTGGAGATCACCGGGGGAGCGGTGTCGGCAAGGAACGTTGCCGTGACTGCCACATTGCTCGTCATGACAATGTTGAGCGGATTGTCGGTGCTCGAGATATCACCACTCCAGGCGTCGAACTCGTTGTCCGGATCCGGGATTGCATCGAGCGTCACAGCTTCTCCGCACGAGTAGGTCGGCGCGCTCGGCGTGACGTTCACGGTGCCGCCACCCACCACAGTGATATCGAGCGTCAGATCCGCCGGCACCGCCCCCTGATCCTCATTCACGACGGGGCTGGCGGTGTTGAAGAAATAGTCGAATACCGCCGTGTGGGCAGGTGGATTGCTGCCGGCGTTCCCCGCCATCAAGCCGACCTGGGTGGTCGTCATCGAGTGATTGAACGTCGCCGCAGTGAGCCACGCCGCGCCATCGAAGGAATAGGTGAGCGTCCATGCGTCCCCCACCCGGCTTATCCGCAGGAACATCGGGGCGGTCGCTGTGATCTTCTTGGCGACCTTCATCGAAGCCGATCCGTTATCAATCACCGCTCCGAAGATCCTGACCGAGCCGCCCGATTTGTATGTGTCGAATCGTATGAAGTGACCGGCGCTCTCCTCGACCAGAAAGCCCTGAACCTGGATCGAGGAGGTTACGGCCGAATCGATCTTTGTCTCGACCTCGAAATCTTCATCGCTCATCGGCTGCATCAGGCGCACCGAGTCATTGCCGGATTTCCACGGATTGTGCGCCGTGCCGCCCGGCACAAAGAGCTCGAGCTGGGCATCCCCCGATCCGCCACCCACCACTTGAGCCGACCCTCCGCCCAACGGATCCACCAACGACCACAACGAAGGATCCACCGCACACGCATTGAAATCATCAGAAACAATCCCGGACGGATCGGAAGCCGGAACCGTTGTAGCTGTGGCCTTTCCGTCGACGGCGAGCAGTTGCGCCAACATCGCGACAACGGCGACCAGAATGGCCCTTCTCTTCAACCCCCACTCCTGCTTGCCTCTGGACGAAATCTACCACTTGAATCGTCGGTTCGCAGACAGGATCTTTCGTGGTCGGCTACCTGGGGGGACTCACTCGGAAGGCATGCGAGTTGATAAGCCCCTGGGTTCCGACTCGGGTGCTTCCCTAGTGCCCCTGGATGCGTGGGAACCGAAGCTGAATCTTGCTCCCACCGTCGAAGACGAACACGTCGTAAACCTGCAGCGGGCTATGGCGCTAGCAGCGCCCGGCAGCTATAAGTCCCACTTCTGGTGTCGAGCGTGATGGGCTCACAGACCCCGCCGGGTGCGCCGCAGACGGCGTTATGATCGATCGCCACATGCTGATCGGCGCGCTCAGCGCCGCGGCGACGTCGGCCGACGCGACGACCCGTCGTCGCGAGTTGCGGCGGACCTGGACGGCTGGATGTGGGGGACAAGTGGGAAGAAGCGGATGAGGATCCCAGCTGATGGCTAGGAGTGACGGACCAGAGGATCGGTCGCCTGATGACGCGGTATCTGCTCCAACCGCGGATCGGCTGCGACCCAGGGGAACTGTGGCCGCGGTCAAGAAGGCAGCGAAGTTTGCCTTCGCTGCCGCGGATCTAGCGCTAGGCCGGTGGCCAGGTGCACGAATTCTCTGCTACCACCAGACGGGTGCGAATCTGGGCAGGGAGATGGAAATCCCCACCGAGGCACTGCGCAAGCAACTCGACTGGGTCGCGACGAATGGGCGAGTGCTACGGCTCGAGGAGGCGCTCGAGCCAGACAACATCGCTCGCGCCGACACGTATGTGCTCACCTTTGACGACGGCTATGAGGATCTGTTCACAAACGCGTACCCGATGCTGCTCGAGCGGGGTCTCCCCTTCACGTTGTATCTCACCACAGCCCCCGTGGAGACACGACAGCCTTTGACTCCCGGCGGTCAGGCTGATCCACTGAGCTGGGATCAGATCGAGGCAATGTTGGAAGGCGGGCTCATGACGCTGGGCGCGCACACCCACACACACCCTGACCTTCGTGGCATGTCGACCGAGCAGATCGCTGAGGAGCTGGAGACTTCCGATGACTTGATAGAGCGCCGCTTTGGGTTCAAACCACGGCATTTCGCATATCCGAAGGGTTACTGGGCGCCTGCAGCCGAGGGTCTGATCCGGGATCGCTACGAGTCGGCCGCGCTCGGCTCGGGCAAGCCGCTCACCGAAGTATCGGACCTACATCGACTGGATCGAATCCCGATCCAGCGCAGCGACGGCTACTTCTTCTTCCGCCGCAAAGTGAGTCGAGGGATGCGCCTTGAGGAGCGAACCCGGCGAGTTGTCCGCGGCTACCAAGTGCCATGAACGTCGCGGACCGTGGTGATCGATCGAATGGCGCCGCCAGCGGGAGGAAACTGCGGACCTTCGAAGCGACTCCCCAATGCCTCTTCGATGAGCGCTCACCCTCTAGGGCAGCCCAGTTGCTCCCCGACGTCAAGCTCGTTGTGAAGCTCCGTGACCCGGACGAGCGGGCTTTTTCACGTTTCCAGCACTCGGTACGTCTGGGCCTCGAGGACCGATCCTCTGCGCAAGCGATCGACGAAGAGCCCGAAGAGATGCGCATGGAGCGCGAAAAGGTCGTCGCCGATGATGGTTACTTCAGCACGAAGATGGCACGGCACTCCTATGCAGCACGAGGTAGGTATGCGGAGCAGCTCGAACGCTGGTTCCAGGTCTTCGACCCGGAACAGTTCCTAATAATTGCCAGCGAGGATTTCTATACCGAGACGCCTCAGGTTTTTGCCGAGATCTTGGACTTCCTCGATCTGCCGTCGTGGCGACCCCGGGAGTTCCACAACTTCAGCTACCTGCGGGCGAAGACTGCGACTGCTATGCCAGCCGAGGATCGCCAGCGCCTCAGAGATGAGTTTTTTTCATCGAATCGTCTGTACGACCTAGTTGGCAGAGACTATGGGTGGCAGTGATGTCGAGAAAGCGCTGAGGAGAATGGTATGAGAGAAATCGTTGTGGTGGGAGCCTCCACATGGGGGCGCGAGGTGCTCGAATACATCGAGCAGACGATCGCCAACTCGAGCGATCTATCCGTCAAGGGGTTCGTCGATGACAACGCGCAGCGTCTCGAGAAACCGCTCGATGGGATCACGCCGCTCGACACGATTGATGCGTACCCGATCACCGACAGCGACCGATTCCTGATCGCAGTCTCCAACACGCGGGCGCGGCGCCGCATCGACGAGCGCTTGCTCGAGCGAGGTGCGCAGTTCATCACCATCGTGCACCCCACCGCCAACGTATCTCCGCGAGCCCAACTCGGGGAAGGCACCCTGGTAGCTCCCTTCTCGCATATAGGGCCCTATGCGCGTCTCGACCGCCACTCGCTGCTGTGCGCCTACGCCACGATCGCACATGACTGCGAAGTGGGTCCGTACGCATGTCTCTCGCCGCACTCGATCATCAACGGTGGCTGCGTCTTGGGGGAGGGTGCGTTCCTCGGAAGTCACGCGACGCTAGCCCCGCTGAGCCGGGCCGGCGCCTACTCCAAGGTGGCCGCGGCCTCGGTCGTCTACGACGATGTACCGCCTGAGTCGCTCGCCATCGGCAACCCAGCCAAGGCCCGTCCGCTGCTCGGAGGAGGCTGATCAGTCGCGACTGGAACCGCCGGACGTTATGCGTCCAGGGACTCCGACAGCAGGTGCTGGCGGTCGATCTTGCCGGTAGAGGTCTTTGGTAACGAGTCCCGGACATTGATCCTTTCCGGGATCATGTACTTGGGAACGAGATCGCCGCAATGGCGTCTCAGTTCTTCGGCGTCCGTGCTTCCTCGGGTCGAGACATAGGCTTCGAGCCGGTTAGTGACCAGGTCGTCCGGGATGGCAACCACTGCGCACTCGAGCACGGCAGGATGATTGTGGAGCGCCGTCTCGATTTCGCCGAGCTCGATGCGGTAGCCCCGGCTCTTGATCTGGTTGTCACGTCTCCCCAGGAAGCGGTAGTTGCCGTCGGGAAGCTCTTCCACCAGGTCACCAGTGCGATACACGGGATCCGGGAATTGGTTATCCCGCGGGTCAGGCACCAGCCGGCTAGCCGTCTTCTCGGGGTCGCCCCAGTAGCCCTGCATCACAGTGGGGCCGCGGACGAACAGCTCCCCGACCGTGCCCGGCGCAGCTCGTTGTCCTGAGTCGTCTATCACGAAGGTTTCGACGTTTCCGATCGCTTTGCCGATCGGGATATCACCATCCTCGGGTCGCGGAGGAGTTGCGACCTCGTAGTAAGTGCAGACATTGGTCTCAGTGGGCCCGAATAGGTTGGCGAAACCGACATGAGGGAGCTGTTGCATGAGTCGCGTCAAGTACTTGGTCGGGAATACCTCACCGGCAAAGAGGATCTGGCGGAGGCCGGGGAGGTCCCCAATCCCCAAGCCGGCGTACTCCGTTATTGCGATGAGAATCGAAGGAACTGAGTAACACACAGTGATCGCGGAGTCTTCGATGAACCGGGTGACCTCGCGGGGAAACACTCCAGCCGATGAGGGCATGAGGGTGACACTGGCTCCAGCCACAGCGGCGCCGAAAAGGTCGAATGTCGAAAGGTCGAAATGGAGCGGCGCAACGCTCGAGAGGCGATCTTCTGAGCGGACGTCAAACATGTCCACCGTCCAGCGAACGAAGCCGAGGCAGTTGAGATGGGAGAGGGCGACGCCTTTCGGGGCGCCCGTCGAGCCTGACGTGTACAAGAGATAGGCGGTGTCTTGCTCGATGACGTCCACTTGTAGCGTTGCAGGCGTAGCTGCGTCGATGGCGTCGCTCCCATGGAGTGTCACGCCCGGTGGAGCAGATCCGGCGTCGGCGACGCTTTGAGCGTTCATAACGACGACGTGCTCGAGCGGGCTATCCGCCGCTGCCAGGTGCGGCCAATTGGCCGACTTTTCGACACCACTCAGCAAGACGCGGATGTTGCAGTTCTCAACGATGTACGACGCTCGTGGTGTCGGCGAGCCTGGATCGATCGGCACGTATGCGGCCCCAGCCTTGAGTGTTCCGTACACCCCGACAACGGCTTCGAGAGACTTGTCGAGATACAGCCCCACCCTGTCGCCCTTGCCCACGCCCAGACCTCGTAGAAGGTGAGCGAGACGATTGGAGCGTTCCTCCAGATCGGCGTATGAGGTGCTGCGGTCCCTATCCACCACTGCCAAAGCATCCGGAGTGCGGTCTGCTGCGGCCGCGAGGTAATGGTGGATGAGGTATGGGTAGCTCACAATCCCAGCTGGCCCGCGATGAGGTTCTTCTGGATTTCGGAGGTGCCCGAGTAGATCCTGCCGGCAATTGCATCGCGCAGATCGCGCTCGATGCCGGATTCGGTCATGTAGCCGTACGCTCCGTGAATCTGGATCGCGTCCAGGCCAGATTGCACCCAGCTTTCCGACAGAAACAGCTTTGTGATCGCTGCCTCGATGTCGGTACGCCGGCCCTGACCCTTTTGCCAGGCCAAGTTGTAGAGCAGTAGCCGACTCGCCTCGAGCCGGACCTTCATGTCGACGATCTTGTGCGACACTGCCTGGAACTTGCCGATGGGCTGACCGAACTGAACCCGCTGTTGGGCAAAGGCCACGGCCTCCTCCACCTGGCGCTGCATCGTGCCAACGGAATGAGCCAGGATCGAACTTCGCTCCCAGTCCATCGAGTGATTGAAGATCATCATGCCGTTGCCCTCCTTGCCCAGCAGGGAGTCCTCCGGTAGGTAGCAGTCGTCGAAGACCAACTCGCTCATGGGTGAGGTGCGCAAACCCATCTTCTTGAATGGTTTACCGACCGAAAGGCCCGGCGCATCGCGATCAACCAGGAACGCGGACAATCCAGCCCAGCCCTTTGAGGAGTCCGAAACCGCGAATACAACGAAGACGTCAGCAACCGGCGCATTGGTGATCCAGGTCTTCACTCCGTTAAGTATCCATCCGCCATCGGACCGAATCGCGGTGGTCGCCATGGCACCGAAGGCGTCCGATCCTGCGCCCGGCTCGGACATACCCTGGACGCCGATGAGGGATCCGTCGCAGAGTCCCGGGAGGTATCTCTGCTTCTGGGGCACTGACCCGAAGCGCAAGATCGGTGTGATCGCCGACCAGATGTGGGCATTTATGGAGAAGATGAGCCCGTTGTCCCTGCAGCCGTAACCCAGTGCCTCCATTGCGATCACGATGGTGAGCGGATCCGCGGCTTGGCCCCCGTACTCCTCGGGGACCGGGAGGCCATGGATCCCGAGCGTTGCGACCCTATTCCAGGCCTCGCGATCGAACTCGTGGCTCTCGTCGCGGTCGATGAGGTCCTGATTTAGTTCCTTCTGGGCGAACCGAATGACCGATTCCCGGAACGACTCCTGCTCTTCGGTGAGGTTGAAGTCCACTGCGTTCAGCGCGGTGTCTCAGCGGAGATGGTGGCTCCGACTTGAGTCGTTGGGAAGGCTGTCATGCGCGAATTATAGGTCTGGCGATCGATGGCCTTGCCGCCGGTGTGCTGATCCCGCAATCGATTCCGGCGTGGCAACTGGCGGTTCGATTCTTGCTAGTCTGTCAGCCATCCGCCGCTTCCGTTGGTGGACGCGTGGCGTGGTGTATATGGGGCGAGGAGAGGGTATGGAAGGCGTCGCTGCTCAGGTATCGGAGTTCATCGCTAGTGAGTTCGTGCGCGACGGCGCGCCGCTCACTGCCGACACTGACCTGCTGGGCCAAGAGATCATTGACTCGCTTGGACTGTTCCGGCTGCTCGGTTTTATCGAAGATCGGTTTTCGGTAGGTATCGACGCGGAGGAGGTCGTTCCCGACAACTTCCGATCCGTTTCTGCGATTGAGCAGCTCATCAGCGGAAAGCTCGCCGGCTGATCTGGCCGACATCTGGCCGACATGGTCGAATCCCGGTCGACAGCTCGCAGGTCTGGCCACCGGTTATCAGGCCTTTCGGCTTCTGATCTCCTGGTAGAACGCCTCGTACCGTGACGTCACTGCCTCGATGGCAAACTCCGCTGCTACAGCGGCACGGGCCGCAGCCCCGAACGATTTCCGCAGCTCGGGATCGCGGATGAGACGAACGACTCCAGCGGCCAGTCCGGCTTCATCGTCCTGAGCGAAGAGGAGTCCGGTGTTCCCGTCTGTGATGCATTCGTGAAGCGCCCCGACGCGCGTCGCCACTGTGGGAACTCGCAAGTAGCCGGCTTCGAGAACAACTGCGGGGATTCCGTCCGTGTCGCTCGTTACCAGATGGACGTCGGCAGCTGCGATGTGGGAAGCAACGTCAGATTGATAACCCCAGAAACGAACCGATCCTTCAATGTTCAGTGAGTTGGCGAGGAGTTCGGCATCTTGTTGCGCAGGTCCGCTGCCGAGGATCCAGCCGACAGTCTCAGGGACGTCGTCGATGACTCGCTTGAGCACCCGGATGAAGCGGTCGGGCCGCTTCTGAGCTCCGAGGCTTCCCATAAATAGGATGAGCGGCGTTGACTCGGCAAGCCCGAACGCACCGCGGGCCTCATCTCTGGTGGGCGCTTCGTCGAGAGGTGAGACGTCGATACCGTTCGGTATGAAGACGGAGGGTCCACGTATCTTGTAAACGCGGATCGCTTCATCGAGGGTCAATCGACTCACGCCAACACTGCCGTCGACATGGGGGAAGATGCGACTCCGGTAGAACCAGCGGCGTATAGGGTCGCGCACCCAGAAAGCCGGGTTGTCGATGTTGCGATAGATCAGCTTCCAGCTTGGTTTGGTGCTGCGCTTGGCGAGTGCGCCGTACTTGACCGTTCGGGCCCCGTTCACCTGAACGAGATCAGGGTCGAATTCGTCGATGAAGGCCTTGACCTGTCTGAGGAGCCCCGGGTGGTATCCGATGAGTGTCTCGAGCCGGTGCTGCTCGTCGCCCTGCAGGACCCGATCGCCTTCCAGTAATGGAAGAGGCTCGTCGCCGGCGTAGGAGTAGAGATATCCGGTGCGAACATCGTGTCCCCGGTCCCGGAGTGTTGCGCTGAGCTGGAACGCGAATATCTCAGCGCCACGCCGTTGCGGCTTCTGTACCAGGTGGAGCACCTTCATGAAGCACTCATCTGGTCTGCTGCCAGCTTGCGGTACAAGGCAACCATGCTCGCCAGGCTACGTTCGAGCGTGAACCGGGTGCGAAAGATGTCATGCGCCGCATCGGCGTAATCCCTTGCCACGCCGGGTTGATCGAGGAGGCGCTCTATCGCCTTGCTTAGGTCATCGGGTGACTCGGGAGGCGTCAGCAGCCCGCCTCTGCCGTCTTCCAGTACCTCACGCAGTGCAGGTATATCTGACGCGACGATCGGCACCTGCATGGCCATCGCCTCTAGCAACGCCCCTCCCAATCCTTCGTACAGAGAAGGAAAGACGAATACGTCGGCAGCGGCAAGCAGCTCGGGAACGTTCTCACAATGGCCGAGAAAACGAACCCGGTTCCCCACGGCCAAGCGCTCGGCAGTGCGTTGCAGGTCCTCGGTCGCGTTTCCGGTGCGTCCCGCAATCAGCACGTGGAGATTTGGCCGTTTCCCGATGAGCGCGGCGGCGGCCTCCAGCAAATCCTGCTGCCCTTTCTGAAACTCCTGGCGAGCCACGTTCAGCACGACCTCGTCCGACTCGGCGATCCCGAGCTCCAGACGCGCGGCTCGCCTTCGTTCGTCGCTGGGCTCCCCGAGCCTCTCCTCGTTGCGCCCCCGTTCGACGACCGTCACGCGGCTAGCCGAAACACCCAATGCGTCCACCGCTGTGTTCTTCACGGCGCCACTCACAGCGTGGAAGTGATCCGACAGAAAGCGAGCAGACCAGGCATCGATCACTTTGGCTATTGCCAGCTTCCAACCGCGAACGCGCGGATCCCGCAACCGCACCTTGTCGTAGCTGGTATTGACGAAGCTGGACATCACGACAGTCTTAGAAGCAATGGCCGCCACGCGGCCCACCAGGTCGGAGTCGAAGTGGACGGTATGCAGCACATCGGGCCGCACCTGGCCGAGGATGCGGCGCAGCGAACGTACCCGCCCGAAAAAGCTCGTCGAGTCAATGAATCGCACGTCAAAGCCGGCGTCGATGACGGAAGACTCCACCCCTTCTGGCCTATGGTTGAGACAAACGACCACCGGAGTGATCCCGGCGTCCGCGAGTGCCGGAAGCATCTCCGCAGTCGAGCGCTCAGCGCCACCGGCGCCCAGGCCGTCGATCAAGATCAGAAGCCGCATGTCGTGTGGTGCGCTCAAGGCAACGAGACCGGGACGTCGAGGTCGTATCCGAGGGTTGCTGCGCTGGAGCAGTGCTCTCGTATGAGCTCCACTTCGCGCACGGTGAGATCCCACGGCGCGGATGGCCGGCGGATCGCGACGTGATCCATTGACAGCGCACGTCCCAGGAACTCACCGATTTCTTCGAGAAGCCCGTCGGGGTCTTCGAACCACCGCTCGTATCGAACCGTAACCACATTGTCTCGATCGACGGAGCGAAGCAACTCTTGATTGATGCGCTCATAAAGCAAGATTCGCCGCAGCGATTCGTCGCCCGTTGCAGCGAGCAGCTCCGTGTTGATGCCTCGGTTGAAAGCGATGTCGTAGTCGAGGCCATCGAGAAGGGCACCTCCCTTCTTCTTGTAGGAACTGATTGTCTCGAACGGGTGACGAAATGTGATGAGGAACTTCGTCGAGGGGAGCAGATCGAGGTATTGCCAGAAGGCGGGCCATTTGACTCCCACCAAGCAGTCGGAGGCAACGTCGATGTCAACCGGAGTCTCGCCCTCGGCCCACCACTTGACTCGTCCGGTTTGCATCAACTGTGGGACGTCGAGCTTGCCACTGCGAAGAGTGCCAGTTGCGATCTCTTGACGCAACGACCGGAACAACTCCGCGGGCTGATACCGCATGCCGTCCCAGGGCTCCATGAACGTCACTATTGCGGGCGGTTGGTACAGGACAGCACTGAGCAGCGTTGTCCCGGATCGTGGCGAGCCGGCCATCAAGAATGCTCGCTCGCCCGGCGGTTCAAGTGGGCCGCTCAGCTCGCGAGGATCGAGTTCGAAGCTGCTGAGAAACGCCAGCCACCGGCGGTGACGCGGTGAGAGTCGGGAACCAACAGTGCGTGCGCTACGGCGCAACCTGCTCCATTCCATCTGACTCCCCCGAGTTCGGCCTTGGCGCGTTAGCGCGTCGAGGCCCTACCTTATCTCGTCAGCGCTAGCTTCGGTCACGAACTCGGGGACGCGATCGGGGCGCAGAGCTGCTGTATGCCGCGATTCGGGGAAGGGTCGGCTGCTAGTCGTGACGGTGTCGAGAGTCGTTCATCGCGCGGTGCCGCCGGGACGAAGAGCTCGAGAGCGGCATCGCCTGCTCCGCCGCCGGTTTCTAGTGCGGTGCCTCCACCCAACGGATTGATCACCGCCCAACCTGCCATCGAAGTCGTCAGAAACAACACAGATGGGTCGCCAGCCGGCACAAGTCGTCGCCGCCGCGACCATTCGAACCGCAGGACACTTAGAAGCTGTGCCGAGATTGCTGGTGCCAGCGGTGACTAGACACCTCGGAACCTCTTGATTCCATTCTCTATCTAACTGCGGAAATGTCCGATTCTCACTATGTAGAGAAAGGGGCCCAGGTGCTCTCGATCAAGCGGCGATGGCGAAGACGCGGCGGGTCTTGTGTGGCGTCCCCGGAGCTTGTGCGTAGCATCGGAACCATGGACACCTATCACGATGCCGATCCGAGCGACGTTGACTTCCGGCTCCGGAATATGACATACGGATCGACGAACAGCCGGGTGGCCAAGATCCGTCGAGAGGCGCAAACCTCCGGGCCGGAAGACACGCTCTCGATCTCAGCCTGACTCAACGGGACCAAGGAAGTCGGGGCCGCCGTGGCTTGCCCCCCATGTGTCCGCTTCCTCAGCGCGCCGATTGTGCACCTCTCTACGTTGTCCTGAACCTGTCAAGATCAGACGCGGGTCGGGCAACCGGTGCCCTACGGCGGTGGATGCGCATTTCCGGTTGCGTAGCAATTCCGGCGGGTGGGTGACGCTCAGGTTTGTGGGCCCACCTGGATTTGAACCTGTCAAGATCAGACGCGGGTCGGGCAACCGGTGCCCTACGGCGGTGGATGCTCATTTCCGGTTGCGTAGCAATTCCGGCGGGTAGGTGACGCTCAGATTTGTGGGCCCACCTGGATTTGAACCTGTCAAGATCAGACGCGGGTCGGGCAACCGGTGCCCTACGGCGGTGGATGCGCATTTCCGGTTGCGCAGCGATCACGGCGGGCTGGTGACGCTCAGATTTGTGGGCCCACCTGGA